>PXQL01000034.1:0-6097 GCA_003021335.1 Halobacteriales archaeon QH_10_67_13 | reverse complement strand
GACCGCGAGCTGCCCGACGTCGACGGCCGCGAGGCGGTCCGACTCTGGCGCGAGCACGAACGGGGCGTCGACGGGGCCCTAGAGCGGCTGATCGCGTACAACCGTGAGGACACCGAGAACATGGTGCCGGTACTCGAGCGGACGGTCGAAGCCCTCGACGAGCGGCTGTTTCCCGAGGGCCGGCCGTAGCCTGATCCGCCGGGATTTTTATCCGTCGGCTGGGTCGTGGAGGTATGGGACCGATCGGAGCGCGACTCGCGGCGCTCGCGGGATTGTTCCTGGTGCCGGCGCTCGTCGTCGTCGGTGCCGGATTGATGTTCGCGTTCGTGACGGTCGGGCTCGCGGTCGCGACCGGCGTGCTCCTGGTGCGGCCGTCGGTGCTCGAGCGGCTCCGGTAGCGACGGTCAGAGCGCCCACCGACCGTCTGCCGCCGCGAGCGCGTCGGCGTCGACGGCGAGGCGGTACGTGTTCTCGTCGCGTGCGACGGCGCCGGCCGCGGCGAGGTGGTTCAGGTGGGCAGCAGCCTCCCCGGGGCCGTGCAGGATGTGGATGTTCTCGAGCTCTCCGAACAACTCGGCACTGATCGTCCAGGCGTTGCTCGGGCCGAGCCGATCGAGCGCCGCGAGGACCCGGTAGGCCCGCTGCTCGTGGTGCTCTCGGATCTCCGCGGCCCGCAAGGCGGGGTCATCGATCGGCGCGCGGTGGCCCGGCCAGGCTCGGTCGTATCCGGCGGCCTCGATCGCTTCGAGCGTATTAAGATACGCGGCGAGGGCTCCGTCGAGGCGAACGTCTGCGCCGCCGACGTTCGGGGTGTAGGTCGGGAGCAACGCGTCGCCGGTCAGGGCCTCGCCGTCGTCGGTCGCGAACAGACAGGAGCCGGCGGTGTGGCCGGGCGCCGGGACGACCTCGAGGGTGCGGTCGCCGACCCGGAGTCGGTCGCCGGGACTGATCGGCGTGACCGTCGGCGATTCGTCGGTCCAGGCCATCGATGAAAAGACCGACGCGACCGCCGCCTGCTTATCTCGGGGCATCCCCCACCGCTCGAACAGCCGGTAGTACAGCCGCTCGAGGGCCCGCCAGGCGTCCGCGTTGCCGGCGACGAGGTCCGCGTCCGCCGGGCGTGCGTGTACCGTCGCGCCGCCGGCCGCCTGGATCCGACCCGCGAGGCCGCGGTGATCGCCGTGCCAGTGGGTGAGTAACACCCGGTCGACGTCGGCGAACTCGATCCCGCGGTCGGCGAGGGCGGCCGCCAGGGCTTCGGCTGTCTCTGCGGTGCCGTCGCCGGTGTCGATCAGGGCGGTCTCGGCGCCGGCGAGCAGGTAGGCGTTGTTCTGCCCCTCGAAGGTCTGGTTCGAGAGCGCGATGCGGTCGACGTTCACACACGTATCGGTCCGGCGACGGGGCAAAAGTCCCGCGGTCGGCGGGGAGGGATGGATTCAAGACCGGACGGTCGGTATCCGAGAGCATGAACGAGGGCGACCGGGTACGCGTCGAGCGCGGCGAGCAGACCTACGAGGGGGTCGTGTTGCCCTCCTCGACGACGGAACAGCTCGTCGTGAAACTCCCAAGCGGGTACAACGTCGGGCTCGACCGGACGGAGGCGACCGTCGAAGTGCTCGAGTCGGGCGCCCACAAGGTCGCCGGCGGCGGGACCGGAGCCGGGGCCGACTCGACGGTGACCTTCGACGAAGACCTGCCGACGATCGCGCTGATTTCGACCGGCGGGACGATCGCCTCGACGGTCGATTACCGGACCGGCGCGGTGACCGCGCAGTTCGACGCCGAGGACATCCTGCGGGCGGTCCCGGAGCTGACCGGGCTGGCAAACTACCGCGGCCGGGTCGTCGCGAACATCCTCTCCGAGAACATGACGCCGTCGGTCTGGCAGGACCTGGCGCGGGCGATCCGCGAGGAGATCGCGGCGGGGGCCGACGGGGTGGTCGTCATGCACGGAACCGACACGATGCAGTTCACCGCGAGCGCGGTCGCGTTCATGCTCGAGACGCCCGTCCCGATCGTGTTCACCGGCAGCCAGCGCTCGGCCGACCGGCCCTCCTCGGATAACGTCCTCAACGCGGTCAGCGCCATCGCGGCCGCCAAAAGCGACTGTGCCGAGGTGTTGATCTGCATGCACGCGAACGAATCAGACAGGCGGGCGGCCCTTCACCGCGCGACCAGGGCGCGCAAGAACCACACCTCCCGGCGGGACGCCTTCGAGACGGTCGGCGCCGCGCCGCTGGGCGAGGTCGACTACGAGTCCCGCGAGGTTCGGTTCCGTCGGGAGCACGACCGACGCGGGGAGACCGACCCAGAACTCGCCGCTGGCCTCGAGACCGACGTCGAGCTGGTCAAGTACACGCCGGGGGCGTCGATCGAGCAACTGCGAGCGGTCGGCGACAGCGCCGGATTCGTGATCGAGGGGACGGGCCTGGGACACGTCACCACCGACTGGATTCCCGAGCTCGCCGGGCTGATCGAGGACGGAACGCGGGTCGTGATGACCAGCCAGTGTCTCGACGGCCGGGTGTGCGATCGGGTTTATGACACTGGCCGGGACCTGCTCGAGGCCGGCGTGATCGAGGGCGAGAACATGCTCCCGGGAACGGCGATGGTCAAGCTGATGTGGGTGCTCGCGAACGCCGAGGAGCCGGTCGCCGAGGCGATGCAGACGCCGCTCGCGGGCGAGCTGACCGAGCGGTCGGTCCCGGTTCGATGACCGCGGTCGAGCTCAGAGAGGCGACTCACGACGACTACGACGCGGTGACGGCGTTTACGAGTTCGACCTGGGACGGGGACGATTACATTCCCGATGTGTACCACGACTGGATCGAGGGCGAGCACAGACACACACTCGTCGCGGACCCCGAGGGCTCAAACGAGGAGCTCGCCGGGATCGCACAGGCGGTGATGCTCTCGGAGCGGGAGGCCTGGACACAGGGGATGCGCGTCAACCCGACGTACCGCAGCGCGGGAATCGGAACGACGCTCACACACGCGCTGTTCGACTGGGCCCGCGACCGGGATGCGGTCGTGGCTCGGAACATGGTGTTTTCCTGGAACCGGGCGGGGCTTGGGCTCTCGCGGACAGCGGGGTTCGAGCCCGCGACGGAGTTTCGGTGGCTCCACGTGGATCCAGACCCTGACGCGTCGGGCGGCGGGTCCGCCGGGGAGACCGGCGATCTAACGGCGACCACGGACCCGGTCGCCGCCTGGACGTGCTGGCGGGAGAGCGAAGCTCACAGGCGACTCCATGGGCTCGCGCTCGACCCCGAGGAAACCTGGGCGCTCCGCGAGCTGACCCAAGAGACCCTCGCGACCGCCGCCGAGGAGACCGCACTGTTGACCGTGACCGACGATCGTGGGTGCCAGGGGCTGAGCTACCGGACGCGAACGTACAACAGCGAGGGCGAGACCGGCGCGGAGTACGGCGTCGCCGCCTGGGAGGGACTCCCGGCTGCGAGAGAGCTGTTCGGAGCGATCGCGGCCGACGCGATGTCGATCGGGGCCGACCGGACGCGGGTGTTAGTCCCAGAGACGGCCCGACACGTCAGCGACGGCGCCGCCTGCCGGATCCGGCCGGCCGAGAACCCAGATTTCGTCCTCGCGGCGGATCTCACCACCGATTACCGGGACTAAACAATCTCGACGAGTCGGCGCTCGAACCGGCCGACGCGAACCTGGTGCCAGCCGCGAAGCTCCTCGTCGAGGGCCGGGTCGCCGGTGTCGACTCGGAGCGCGCCGGTCTCCTCGAGCTTGCGCCGGGAGGCGATCACCTCGACTGTCGCGGCCTCGATCACCGGCGGTGAGATCTGCTGGTTGCCGCGGCCGAACACAAAGCCCTGTCCGCCGGTCGGCGAGACGATCACCACCGGATCGGGGTCGCCGTCGATCGCGTCGAGGATCTCCCGTTCGCTCGCGTCGGTGACGACGATACTCCCGTCTCTGTACGCGTCAACTCCGAGGGCGGTTCCCGAGACGCCCAACTCCTCGGTGACTGCCCCGACCGTCGAGCCGGGGCCGAGAACGTACGTTCGCTCGGGGTCGACCTCGGCCGCGACCCCCGCCGCGAGTCCGGCGACGCTGCCGCCGGCGAGCTGTTTGGTGTCCTGACGCCGGTCGTCGACGGGGGTCTCGACGACCGCGCGGAGCTCGGTTTCGACCTCACCGCCCCGGAAGGCATCCTCGTCGATGTCGTTGATCTCGGCGGGCTCGGTCTCGGTAACGGTCCCGGCGATCCGGCCGGCTTCGGCCGGTCGGACGGCAAAGACCCCGGAGTACACTTTCACCCCCGCGGGAACGCCCAACACCGGCGGCCCGCCCGTCTCGGGAAGGGCCGCGGCCACGTCGACGGCGGTACCGTCCCCGCCGACGAACAAGACGAGATCGACGCCGCGCTCGCAGAACGCCCGGACCGCGTGCTCGGTGTCGGCCGCCGTCGTCGGCTCATCGGGGTGAGAGAGTACGGTCGGTGAGAAGCCAGCCGCGCGGGCCGGCGCCACGCCCATCTCGCCGTCAACGGTCATCAGCTCGACCTCCGCCGGATCGACGACCTCGAATAAGGCCGAGAGGGCGGCCTCCGCACGTTCGGGTGCTCTGGGTTCGGCGCCGCGGCTGCGGGCCTCCGCTACCTTTCCGTCGGTACCTTTGAGTCCGACGCGCCCGCCCATTCCGGCAATCGGGTTGACAACGAGGCCGATCCGGCGCATATTACGGGTACGGCCGGACCGTCCAAAAGCGGCCCGACACGTGGAGACGGGGCGAACCGGAACGCATTATTTCGGGGGGTGTCAGCGGAGGGTATGCCGACGGTCGCGAACGCGACCCAGGTCGGAATCGACGCGGGGGTCGTCGACGCCGCGGCCTGGGCCGTACTCTTCGGCGGGATCGCGTTGACGGCGCTGTGGCTGCGCCGGTTCTACCGCTGATCCTCTCCCTCGTCGGCGTTCTCCGGGATCGTGACTCGCTCGCGCAGCCACGTCGCCGCTTCGACCGCGCGGTCGGGGTCCGGACACTCGATCCGGATTCGGACTGTCTCGCCGGGATAGCTCCCGACGCCGACGTCGAACCGCGAGCGGAGTTCGGCAACCCGATCGAGGAGCGCGCTCTCGGGTTCGGTCGTCTCGACGGTCTCGACGTAGCGGCTCTGCCCGTCGAACTCGGCTTCGATCGCCGCGAAGGTGGCCTGCATCTCACTGGGGGGCCCGGGCAGGACGTAGACGGTCTCGATCGCACAGCCGGGCGCGACCCCCTCGGGATTTCTGAGCAGTCGCGCGCCGGCCGGCAACTCCGTCGTGCCGGGGGCCAGGTCGGCCGGCTCGTAGTCGGTCTCCTCGGCGATCCACCGACGGGCGGCCTCGCTCGCCTCGAGTTCGACGCCGACCGCGGCCGCGACGCCGGCCATCGTCACGTCGTCGTGGGTGGGCCCGAGTCCGCCTGTGACGATCACGGCGTCGTACTCGGCCCGAGCCTCGTTGACGACGCGGGCTATCTCGCCGACCTGGTCGGGAACGGTGACGATTCGCTCGATGTCGACCCCGCGGTCTGTCAGGCGGCTTCCGAGCCAGGCGGCGTTCGTGTTCGTCGTCTCGCCGGCGAGCAGCTCGTCGCCGACGGTCACCAGCGCGACCTCCATGCGATTCATTTGGGTTCCGTGGGGTTAGCCTCACCGATCGGTTGCCGACCGCGGCCGTCAACGCATCCCCGGAGGCGGCCCGTCGTCGTCGTACTCGACATCGAGGTCGACCTCGTCGCGCCGTTGCTTTGCCCGGTGGATCCCGAGCAGGTAATACGCCGTACCGCCGACGGCGAGCGCCACCCCCACGAGGGTGAGCCCGCCGAACAGGTACAGATCCCGCACCAGGTAATACCGGACCGACAGCCCGCCGCCGGGATCGGACCACCGGAGCACGACCCGGTCGTCCCGAACCGTGGTGTCGTACCCGTCGGGGGAGACCTGCGAGAGCAGCGGGATCGTCACGCGAGCGTTACCCGGCAGGTCGAGCCGGTGGCTCCCCTCGACGAAGGTTGGGATCGAGAAGCTCTTGCCGCTTCGGGGGGCGGTATAGGCGACCGTGCCGTTAGCGGCCGGGAGCCGGAG
>PXQL01000037.1 GCA_003021335.1 Halobacteriales archaeon QH_10_67_13 | reverse complement strand
TGTGCATGTACCGGTTGGGAACGCCGACCGACAGCGACGGGATCCCGCCGCGCTGGATAAAAAACGAGTCGGCGTCGGTGCCGGTCCGGCCGCCGGTGGCCTGGAGCTGCAGCTCGATGTTTTCGTCGTCGGCGACGGTCCGGACGGCCCGGCCGACCCGCGGGTGGTTCGTTCCGCCCCGGGAGACGATCGGGCCGCCGCCGAGCTCGACGCCGCTCGTGTGCTCGCCGGGCGTGCCCGGCGCGTCGGTGGCGTGGTTGACGTCGACGGCCACGACCGCGTCGGGATCGAGGTCGAACCCCACCATCGCCGCGCCCCGGCCACCGACCTCCTCTTGGACCGTGCTCACGGCGTACACCGTCGCCGCCGAGTCGGTCGCCCTCGCCCGGCGCAGCGCCTCGGCCGCGACCCAGATTCCGACCCGGTTGTCGAGCCCGCGGGCGGCGATCCGGTCGCCTTCGAGCTCGGAGACGGTCTGGACGAACGTGATCGGGTCGCCCCGATCGACGAGTTCGGTCGCGGCCTCCCGGTCCGTCGCGCCGATGTCGACGAACTGGCTGCCGACCGCGGGCTCGCCTTCTTCGTCTCGGATATGGATCGCGGTCTGGCCGACCACGCCCCGGACCGGGCCGTCTGCGGCGTGGACGACGACGTGTTGGCCCCGGGAGACGGTCGCGTCGGCGCCGCCGATCCGGGAGACACGGAGGTAACCGTCCTCCGCGATGTCCCGAACGATCAGGCCGATCTCGTCTGCGTGCCCACCGATCGCGACCTCGGGCTCGCCGCCCTCCACGACGGCGACCGCGTTGCCGTACTCATCCGTCGAGACCTCGTCGGCAAACCCGGAAACGTACTCGATCCAGGCCCGCTGGCCAGGCGTCTCGAAACCCGAGGGGGTGGCGGTTCCGAGTAGTTCCTCCAAGAACGACCGTTGTCTCTCCTCCATACCCGCCGGTCGGGCTCGGCGGGCCTCAATCCACCGGTCGCCGCCGGCACAACCGCTAAGAGGGGGACTATTGTACCGTCCGTATGGACCTGACGCTGTTCGAGGTACACCTCGATGAGGGAACGTTCACCGCCAACACACCGTTCAGCGGCGACCGACCGAACGACGGCGAGGCCCCCGACGACTCCGAAACGTCCGAGAACTCCGGAGACGACGAGGGCGAGTCGGGAAGCGGACGGAGCAAACTCTCCGTTCTCCTCGCGCTACTCGTGCTCGCGGGACTGGCGGCCGCGGCCTACCGTCTCGTCGGCGACGGGCCCGAGGCCGATGTCGACGTCAGCTGACGAGTCGACACAAGGGCTATCAGCCGGCGGGACCTCCCTTATGCATGGGTTTGTACGAGAGCGTTCGGGCGGTCACGGGCGCCTCTGGTGACGGTCCGATCGACTGGGCGGCTGTCACGCGGGCGGCGGAGGCGAGCACCGACCCCGGCGATCTCGGTGTCGACGCCGACGAGCGAGACGCCTACGCCGCCGATGTCGGGGACGCGCGCGACCGCGTCCGGACGGTCACCGGGCTCGGCTTCGACCTCCCGGACCGGATCGAGGTCCAGAACCGCCACCACTGGCTGGCCGCAAACGTCGACACCTTCGAGCGGGTGCTCGGTCCCCTGGAGCAGGCGGGGCGGATCCCGGGGATCGCCCGCGTGCTCAACACCGGATCGATGGCGGTCGGACTCTCCTATCTCTCCCGGCAGGTGCTCGGGCAGTACGACCCGCTGTTGCTCGCGGACGGCGGGGCCCACGCGCTGTATTTCGTCCGCCCGAACATCGTCGCCGCCGCCGATTCCCTCGGGGTGCCCTACGACCGGTTTCGGCGCTGGATCGCCTTCCACGAGGTGACCCACGCGGCCGAGTTCGGCGCCGCTCCCTGGCTCTCGGCGCATCTTGAGTCGGCCGTCGAGGAGGCGATCGGGAAGCTCTCGACCGGGACGATCGACCCGGACGCGCTCGGCCAGCTCGACACGACGATGACCGCTGTCGAGGGCTACGCGGAGCTGGTGATGGATCGGGCCTTCGACGAGGAGTACGCCGACCTCCGCCGGAAACTCGACGAGCGCCGCCAGGGGCGAGGTCCGGTCGAGCGACTCATCCGGCGGCTGCTCGGCCTGAGCGTCAAGCGCCGCCAGTACGAGCGCGGCAAGGCATTCTTCGAGACGGTCGCCGACCGACGAGACCTCGAGACGGCCGGGCGGGTCTGGGACTCGCCGGCGACCCTGCCCACCGACGAGGAACTCGACGATCCGGTCGCGTGGCTGGCCCGGCTCGACGGATAGCTACTCCTCCTGCGGGTCGGCGCGTTTCGTCCAGTTCGACTCGACGTCGCGGTTCGCCCGCACCGCCGTGTCGCCCGAGTCGAGGGTGAACCGGCTCTTCCGGAGCCCGATCGAGGCGACGGTGGCGGTCATCCCCGCGGTCGTCACGGTGTCTCCGGGGTTAAAATCCGGATCCCGGAGCAGGTAGACCCCCGCGACGGTGTCCTCGATCATCCTCGCCCATCCCGACGATCCGCAAGAACACCAGCGCCGTCGCGAACCAGAGAAACGCCGTCGCGACAAGCATGACGAAATCGACGATCAGCTGCTGGTCGGGCGGGTACAGCCTGCCGATGACCGACCGGAGGCTGTACTTGATAACGGCGATCAAGGCGTAGGCGAACACGAGAAAGAGCGCGCCCGACAGGATCGCGGGAACGGCTCCAACCAGCCCGTCGACGAATTCCTGAACCGGACCGAGACGGATGGAGTCGAACGACATACCGGGGGGTGACGCCGTCGATAAATACGCGTTACGGCCCCCACCGACAACGACACCCCTTTGCCCGGGCTGGCAAAACGACGGGTATGGAGCGAAAGCGCGAGCTCACGAGCGCCGACATCGCCGCGCTCGCGGCGGAGCTGTCGGCCTACGAGGGGGCCCTCTTCGAGAAGGCTTATCTCTACGACGAGGGACTGGTCCGGCTGAAGCTCCGACACTTTGATCACGGACGCGTCGAGCTGTTGATCGATCTCGGCGCGAACAAACACGCTCGGATCGCTGACCCGGACAACGTTCCGCCGGCGCCCGAACGACCGCCGAACTTCGCGATGATGCTGCGCAACCGCTTGGAGGGGGGGCAACTCGCCGCCGCCGAGCAGTTCGCCTTCGACCGGATCCTCCGTCTCGAGTTCGAACGCGAGACCGAGACGGTCACCCTGATCGCGGAGCTGTTCGGCGACGGCAACTTCGCGGTCGTCGCCGACGGCACCGTCGTCGACTGCGTCGAGACGGTCCGGCTGAAATCCCGGACGGTCGCGCCCGGCGAGCCCTACGAGTACCCCGACGCCCGGTTCGACCCGCTCGCGGCGTCGTTTCAGGACGTTGTCGACCGGTTCGAGGACTCGGATACCGATCTCGTTCGGACGCTCGCGACGCGGCTGAACTTCGGCGGGCTCTGGGCCGAGGAGCTGTGCATCCGCGCGGGCGTCGAGAAGACCCGCGAGATCGGGGCCGCCGATCAGGCGGCCTATCGTGCGGTCTACGAAGAGATCCAGACGCTCGAGGAGACGCTCGCGACCGGCCCGCTCGATCCCCGCGTCTACGAGCGCGAGGACCGGCCGGTCGATGTCACCCCGGTCGCGATGGCTGAGTACGACGAGCTCGCCGCCGAGTCCTTCGAGCGGTTCACCGCGGCGCTGGATTCGTACTTCTCGGGTCTTGAGGCCGACGCCGACGAGCAAACCGGTCAGGATCGCCCGGACTTCGAGTCCCGGATCGAGGAAAAAGAGCGCATCATCGACCAGCAGCAGGGCGCCATCGAGAACTTCGAGCGGCAGGCCGAACAGATCCGCGAGCGCGCCGAGTCGCTGTACGCGAACTACGACTTTGTCGACGAGCTGCTCTCGACGATCCGGGAGGCCCGCGAGGCCGACCGGTCCTGGGAGGCGATCCGCGAGCGTCTCAAGGAGGCCCGCGAGCAGGACAATCCGGCCGCCGAGGCGATCCGCTCGATCGACGGCACCGACGGCACCGTCACCGCGACCGTCGACGGCGAGGAAGTCGAGCTCCGCGTGCGAGACGGCGTCGAGAAAAACGCCGACAGGCTCTACCGGGAGGCAAAACAGATCGAGGCAAAAAAAACCGGCGCGGAGACCGCGATCGAGCAGACCCGTGAGGAGCTGGCCTCGATCCGCGCCGAACGCGAGGCCTGGGCAGACGACGACGAAGACGACGCGCCCACACCAGAGTCGGATCAACCCAAAAACTGGCTCGAGCGGTCCTCGGTTCCGATCCGACAGAGCGAGCGGTGGTACGAGCGGTTCCGGTGGTTTCAGACGAGCGACGAGTTCTTAGTCATCGGCGGCCGGGACGCCACTCAAAACGAGGAACTCGTGAAAAAGTACCTCGACCGCGGCGACCTGTTTTTCCACGCCCAGGCCCATGGCGGCCCGGTCACGATCCTCAAGGCTACCGGCCCGAGCGAGTCCTACGACGACGTGACGATCCCGGAGCGGTCGAAAGCCGAGGCCGCTCGGTTCGCCGTCTCGCACTCCTCGGTCTGGAAGGATCAAAAGTACGCCGGGGACGTCTACGCGGTCGGCCACGACCAGGTCTCGAAGACCCCCGAGAGCGGCGAGTACCTCGAGAAGGGCGGGTTCGCGGTCCGGGGTGACCGAACCTACTTCGAGGACGTTCCCGTCGACGCCGCGGTCGGGATCACCTGCGACCCCGAGACCCGGGTTATTGGCGGCCCGCGAGCCCCGATCGAGGCCCGCGCCGAGACCGTCGTCGCCGTCGAGCCCGGGCGGTACGCACAGGGCGATGTCGCAAAGCGGATCTACCGGACGTTCCGGTCGCGGTTTACCGACGAGAGTCTCGTCCGGAAGGTGGCCAGTCCCGACCTGATCCAGGAGTTTCTCCCCCCGGGAACCAGCACGATCGAGGAGTAACTGGGAACCGAGGATCGAGACCGACCTCGTGATCGTCCTCGAACGACTTCGGGACTGACGGGAGTGATTGTGGCGACCGTGGCCACGGCTGTCGGGTCACCGAAAAAGTGGTCGCGACACCGAAGGGGAGGAATGGGTGGCGACCACTGGTGGCGAGGCGGCCAGACGTGAGTCCCCAGCGACCGGGCGCGTTTGACTCTCGGTGACGCCCGGTATAGGCAGAATGGCCGGAGAGATGATGAACTGTGTCCCGTGGTATCGCGGGCGTTCAAATATTCCGAGCGTTTAGGAGGGAAGCCGCGGCACCCGCCCCGTGTTCAGGGCGATCGCGGCGGTGACGCTCGTTGTTGGTCTCGGCGTCTGTGGGGCGCCCCCGACCGCGGAGGAGCCCCGACTGGTCGAGGCGTACCCGAACTCCGTCGCGGCGGGCAACGAGGGTGAGTTCGTCACGGTCGCGTTCCCGCCGGGGGTCAACTCCTCTGCCTACGTCCTCGCAGACGAGACCTCACAAGGGAAACTCCCGGCAACCGACGCCACGGGGTGTCGCGTGGTAACCTTCGCGCGAACGCCGGGGCTCACCCGGGCGCTCACGAACCGGACGGTCGCCCCGCTGCCGGCGGGAATCCGACTCGCGGACGACGGCGATCGGATTGAGCTGAGACGCGACGATCACCCCGTCGACGGCCTCGCCTACGACCGTGCCTCCGAGGGGGCAGTCTATAACGCGTCTACGGACGCCTGGCGGTCCCTCGGAGCGACCGATCGGCCGGTCCTCCCCGCCGACCGGAGCGAGTCGGAGGTGTTCGTCCTCCCCGACGAGGGCGGTCGGGCCCGAGCGTTGCTTGAAACTGCGGAGGAACGGATCCTCCTGGCCGGGTACACGCTCACCTCTCGGCCGGTCGTCGAGGCGCTGCGTGCGGCCCACGACCGGGGCGTCCGGGTGCGCGTGCTTGTCGAGGGCGATCCCGTCGGGGGGATGTCCAGTCGGGGAGCGGCTGCGCTCAACGCCCTCGATCGGGCCGGAATCGACGTTCGCGTGGTCGGGGGCGACCGGGCCCGGTACGAGTACCACAATCCGAAGTACGCGGTCGTCGACGACCGGGCGCTCGTAACCTCTCCGATCGATCCCTCGTCGGCGGCCTCGCCGAGATCTTCGAGCGCGACGCGGGCTGGCGCGACGCGATCCCGTGGGCCGAGTTCGATCCGACGATCGCGGAGGCCGAGCCGGCAAGCGGCGAGTACCCGACGGCCTTCGAGGCCGAGTCCGTGACCGTCGAGCGGACCGAACTCGTGGTGGCGCCGGACAACGCGGCCGACCGAATCACAGACGTGATCGACCGCGCCGAGGAGTCGCTGTGGGTCGTCCAGCCGACCGTCTCCGACCGGTCGATGCCGTTCGTTCGGTCGCTGCTCGCGGCCGCCGAGCGCGGCGTCGAGGTGCGACTGCTCCTCTCGAGTGCCTGGTACGTCGAGGAGGACAACAGGCGGCTGGCCCGCTGGCTCGGCGAGCAGGCCGAACGAGAGGACTTGCCGCTAACGGTGCGTCTCGCGGAGCCCGACGGGGCCTTCGATCGGATCCACGCGAAGGGAATCATCGCCGACGACAGCGTCGTGTTGGGCTCGGTCAACTGGAGCAACAACTCGATCCGGGACAATCGTGAGGTTGCGGTGATCCTCCACGGCTCGGAGCCGGCAGCCTACTTCCGGGAGGTGTACGCGGCCGATTGGACCGGCGAGAGCCGGTCGCTCCCGATCGGTCTAGTGGGTGCGGTGGCACTCGCGGCCGGGTTCGCGGTCGCGTTCGGGCGAACGATCCGGTTCGCGCCCGGGCGGTAACTCGTCCGGTTACTCGGCGACAACCGCGGAACTTCCGAGACTCTCGTCGATCTTGGCCCCGGCCATCTTCTCGATCAGGGCCTCGAGAACGGCCCCGCGCATGCCGCTGACGAACTGGATCGACCCGACGACGAGGTGGCCGCCCCCGCTCACGCCGCCGTCGGTCTCGGCTTTGAGCTCGGCGACCATCTCGGGGATGTCGAGGCGCACGCCGTCGGAGCGCAACACCGCAAAGTCCGGCCCGTAGCCGATCGTGATCACCGGGTCGCCGGTCTCCGCGACCTTCCGGTCGTGGATCTTTCCGGTCGTCTTGCCCGGCGCGGGGTAGGTGAACCGCTTTGCGTACTCGTCGACGTCGATCCGGTAGAGGTGAGCCCCGTTGTCGAGGCGTTCGTGGACGACGTGTTGCTCGGCCGCGGACAGCTGCCGGTCGACGTCCGCGCTTGCTCGCTCGGCGAGCAGATCGACCAGCTCCTCGTGGCGCTCGCGGTCCTCGCAGTTGACGTTGAGCAGGTCGTAAACGAACTCCCGCCCGGCGTTGTACCGCAGCCAGTGGGTGGCGTAATCGAGTGCCTCGCCGACCTCGCGGAGCCGCGTCTCATCGTAGCCCGCCTCGGCGGCGAGCTCGAGGTAGGCTTCCATCGCGTCGGCTTGGTGGCTCAGCACGCCGAGCAAGAGGGCAAGGGCATCGGCCGCATCCGCTACGAGGACCTCAACAACGATGGCGTGATCGACGACCAGGATCGGGATGTCGTAGTGTGCGAGGCTCCGGTATGCCGGGGTGTCCTCCTCGGTGCTGCCGTTGTCGAGCATCAGGAATAGCGGCAGCTTCTGGCCGTGGCGGCGCCGGCTCTCGAGCGCGAAGTTGAGATCGCGGGTCGCGTCCTCGAGCTCATAAAAGGGCGCCTTGCTGGGCAGCCGTTTTAGTAGGTGTTGTGGGGCCTCGGAGTCGACCCACCGCTGGGCGATGAACCGCTTGAGAGCGTGCTGGAGCGGCACGCCGGCACACAGTCCGTCGCCGTCCGCGTGGTGGCGCAGCCGGATCGGTCGGCCGCGAAGCACCGCCTCACGGAGCCGGCGGGCGACCGCGGTCAGCTCCTCGGCGATCGGCTCGAAGGCCGGCCACTCGATCAGCGTCTCGGTCTCGTCAGGGGCTGCGACCTCCGCTCGGGTCTCCTCGACTCGCCCTGCGACCCGGTCGCGATCGGTCCCCTCGAGCGAGCGGACGGTATCTGCCTCGATCTGGTGGGCGCCAGCACGCGCCTCGACGGTTCCGAGCACGCGGACGACATCGTCGATCCCCACCGCGGGAAAGGCCCGCTCTCCGGCGGCCTCGAAGGCGGCACACGGCACGACGGCCGCGCCGGTGCTGACCTGGAAGATCGTCGGACCGCCGGTCTGTTTGACCTGGACGACCTGTCCCTCGAGCCGGGCCTGCGTGCCGACGTGGGCGGCTAAGTCGGTTCCGTCGACGAGCGTTCCTGGGAGCCGCGGGGTCACGTCGTACTCGGCGGGCTGGACCTCGCTGAAGCTGAGATCGCCGTTCTCCCTGATCTCTTCGAGTTCGACGAGCAGTTCGTCGTCGACATCGTAGCTGCCGGTCAGTTCCGAGCTGTGGACGAGCCCCGAGACCGCCTCGGAGACGTCGACGAACACGCCGTAATCGACGACGCCGTTGACCGTCGCGAGGTACCGCTCGCCCACCTCGAGATCCCCGGCCGTACACTCCGGGGCGAGATCGTACACCGTCGCCGCGGGTGAGCCCCCGGGGTCGTCGGCGTCGTTGGGTGGTGTCATATACGCCTGATTGGGTGCTGGCCCGCTTTTACCCTTCGGTCCGACGATCTTCGGGTCGACAATCGAGAGAACGTAGCGGGAGGTGGATTTGAACCACCGGTCTGCGGGTTATGAGCCCGCCGGAATCTCCTGGCTATCCCATCCCGCTGTTATCTGGTAGCTCTGTTTTGCGTTTAAGAATTGTGTTTGCCGCCGCCCGTGAGAGGGCGTCACGAACCGTCCTGGACCCGCCAGGTGAACAGGCTCTCGAAGACGTAGTTGACGACCATCCCGACCCCGATCCCGGCGCCTTTCGCGATCAGCAGCCAGAGGTCGACTCCGAGGGCCGTCACGGACACCGACGGGAGACGAAAGACGGCGACGAACACGAGAAACTGCGTCGCCGAGCCGGCGGCCCGGACGCCGTGTGACCGAAGCAGCCGCCCGAAAAACGAGCGTCGCCCGTCGGCACCGACCTCCGCGAAGGTCCACCGGTCGTTGATCGCGAACATCACGAGAATCGCCGTCTCGATGCCGGCGAGCACCGCGAGTTCCTCGAGTACGCCGACCCACTCAACGAGGACGAGCAACACCGCGGTGTCACAGACCGCGCCGACGACGCCGACGGTGACGAACTGGCCGATGCGGACCCGCGAGGCGAGCGCCGCGAGCGGCCCGCCGTCGGCGCTCATCCGTCCTCGACGGCCGTTGGCTCGGTCGCCTCCCGATCGGCGGCGATCGCTCCGGCCCGGCGGCGGACGCTCAGGACCGTCCGCCCGAATTCGAGGGGAGCACCGAGCGCCGAGACCGTCGAGCCGGGCCTGTCGTGCCACTCGACGGGGATCTCGACGATCCGACCGCCGCGGGCACCGGTGAAGCTGATCAGCTCGACATCCCAGGCGAACCCCGGCGCGGTGATGTGATCTCTGATCGCCGCCCAGGCGTCGGCGGCGATCGCCTTCGCGCCACACTGGTAATCGTACAGCGCAACCGGGAGCAGCCGGCGGGCGAGCCAGGCGAAGGCGTCGCCCATCTCCCGGCGCAACAGCGTCTGGTGGGCGACGACCGTCGCCTCCGGATGGCGCCGCGACCCGACCGCGAGGTCGGCCGTCCCGTCGATCACCGGCTCGCAGACGTCGGCCACGGACGCGGCCGGGGTCGCGCCGTCCGCGTCTGCGAACCCGAGCACGTCCGTCTCGAGGCGATCGAAACCGGCGGTGAGCGCAGCACCTTTTCCGCGCCGTTGCTCGGCCGCGTTCACCGTCACGGGGAGCTCGTCGAGCCGATCGATCGTCTCGGGGCGAGGGTCGTCGATCTCCACGCGGAGGGCGGCCGGGTCGAGTGTCACCGACAGCTCCTTGAGGAACCGTATTAACCGATCGACATCGGGGCGGTAGGCGGGAACGACGAGTCCCAGCGAGGCGGCCATTGTCCGACACCACCGGACCGGTCGGCAAAAGCACCACGCTTCGGCTCTCTCCGACTCGGCCGGCGGGCGGTCAGGGCCCCGCGGGGAGCAAAAAGACTATAATTGACACCAGGCTAACTCCGATCACGATGGCAACAACACTCGTGCCACTCTTCGGCCCGATCCCCGGCGGCCCGGAGATGCTCGTCATCCTGTTGATCGCAGTACTGCTGTTCGGCGCGAACAAGATTCCGAAGCTCGCCCGCTCGACCGGCCAGGCGATGGGCGAGTTCCGGAAGGGGCGCCAGCAGGTCGAGGAGGAGCTCGAGGAGATGGAAGAGGAGGTCAGCGCGGACTTCGAGGACGACGAGCTCAAGACCGACGACGAGTACATGAATCTCGACTCCGAAGACAAGTAACCGCCGCGTGGACCGGCAGCACCTGACCTGTCGCGACCGGTCGCGATGGATCCCGTCCGAACGTCAGTACGCTTTCTCATGAGCCCGTCAGAGTCCGACTCGACGAGCCCCGCGACGATCGTCCCGCCGACCGAGCGCAGCTGCGAGCGGTGCGGCCGCAGGGAGCGGTGGGACGACGACGAGCAGACCTGGCGCGGCCTGACCCCCCCGGGTACGCCACACTGTCTCCACGAGTGGGACATCACCGGCACCTACAATCCACTCTCCGAAGAGTAACGCAGGGCCGTGTCGGATTGTCCGGGTCGGCTCAGAACTCCTCGTAGGGCACCGGCCCGGGGTCGAGGACGCCGGCCGTGACAAGTCCGGCGATGAGCAGGCTCGTCAGGAGAATCGCCACCATCGGCGGATCGAAGTGCGTGTCGCCGTGAGCGTACAGGGCCCGCTCTGCAAGCTCGCCGATCACGCCGGCGAGCAGGCCGACAACCCCGGCGGCGAGCACCGCGAGCGTCGGGTCGGCGTCGAGTCCGACGGCAACGATCCCGGCCGGCAGTGCCATGTGGTGTGTCACCGGGAACGACGACTGCCCGGCTGAGAGCACGAGGAGGCTGGCCGCGGTCAGCCCGAAGGCGAGAAACGCGCTCCCGGTCGCGAGCGCGAGGTATCCGGCGAGCCCGCCGACGGCGAGTCCGAGCGCCGCGACGTTCCCCCAGGCGTAGTGCTCGGGGAGCCACGGCTCGACGATCAGTCGGCCGCGCCGACCGCGCGCGCGGCCCTCCTGGCCCTCCCACCGTTCCTGACGCTCAAACGCCGAGAGATCGAGCAGGTCGTCCCGGACCGGGCCGACCAGCGGGTACCCGAGCGCGATCCGGTGGACGAGCGCGGAGGCGACGACCGCGAGCGCCATCGGATCGAGCGGGAGCCCGGCCTCGGCGACTAGCTGTGCCAGGACGGCGCCGCCGGCACCGAACGCCGCCCCGACCGCAAGCACGTCCGGCCGGCTCCCGAGGGGCTGGCCGATCGACTTGGCCTGGTGGTACCGGAAGCCGGTGTCGAACATCTGCGAGCGCCCCAGATACGCGGCCGCGGCGACGCCGCCGGCGAAGGCGACGTGTGGACCTAACAGCGGCCCGAACCCGATCGTCCCGGCCGCGCCGCGAGCGTCGAGCACCCCCGACCCGGCGATCGCCCCGCCGGGCCCGACGGCCCCGAGCTCGCCGAGGACGACGAACACGCCGGCCAGCGCGAGCGCCTGTTGGGCACCGACCGCCGCGCCGACGGCTCCCCCGGCGAGTCCGGCGAGCACCAGCGGCCCGCTCAGCGACCCGAGGACCATCCTCGCTCTCCGGGAACGGTCGACGAGTCTTGCGACGGTCCACCCGCGGTCGCGTTCGTGAGATCGGGCATCGATCCATCGGTGTGTGACCGCACGTATAGGCGTACCGCCTCGCTCCGTTACGCCCCGGAGTCCTCGGTCGCGGCGTCCAAGGCGACAACGATCCCGGCGCCGACCGCGACTGCACCGGCGACTGCGGCGATCGCCGTCGGCGTCCAGGCTTCCGTCGCGGCCCCGACCTCACGGACGGGCAGCCTGAGCGCTCCGATCATGAGACTCACGAGGAAGGCAAGCGTCGCCGCCCGGTCGCGGGCCAGCGCCCACCGGACGCCGTAGGCGATCGTGAACAGCCCGACGGTGGCGCCGGCGAGAAAGCCGGCAATATCGACGACCGCGTCCCGAGGGACCCCAGTGGCGAGCCCGTCGACGACCGCGTTGAGCCGTTCGGCCATGTACTCGTACTGGCCGAGCAACAGGAGGAGAAAGGCCCCGGAGATCCCCGGCAGCACCATGCCGGCGATCGCGACCGTCCCGGCCCCGAACAGGATCGGCAGCCCGTGTCCGACCCCGCCGGTCGCGGTCGCCCCCGCGATCAGGACGGCGAGAGTAAAGCCCGCGGCGCTGGCCCCGAGCGGTCGGGGACGGCCGAGCCACTGACGCTCGTACAACAGGACCGCAGAGGCGCCGATCAGCCCGAAAAAGAACGCGTATGTCGGGCCCGGAACGACCTCGAGAGCGGCCTCGACGCCCCGGGCGACGATCACGACCGCCGTCGCGAGCCCGGTCCCGAGCGCGAGCAAGAAGGGCACGTCCATCTCCCGCAGGCGCGTCCACAGTCGCCGCCGTCCGGTCGCGGTTCGCGCGCCCGGAACGGCCGCGAGCACCCGCGGGTCGAGGTTCGTGATCGCGGCGATCAGCCGCTCGTAGATCCCGGTGATCAGCGCGATCGTCCCCCCCGAAACGCCCGGTACCGCGTCGGCCGCGCCCATCGCGACGCCTTTGAGGTAGACGACGACCGCGCCGGGCAGCCCAACGGAAGCGCCCGACTCCCCGTCCGATCGAGCCGTCACGGGAGCCTCCGGCGGCGGACGAGGCGTCTGGGACCGTCCATCGACTGTCGCCAGTGGGATCGAAATCAAAAGCCTTGCGTCCCGGGACGGCGGCCGGTCGGCGGGGCCGGGAGACGGACCGACGACGGATCGGCCGAGCGCAACGATTTTATTTCCGGCACGGACAGTTCGCGGTGTAGTCCCGTGGTGTAGTGGCCAATCATAGCGGCCTTTGGACGCGTCCGGAGTCGCCGACGCGGGAGTCAGCCGCTGACGGCGGTTCGAATCCGCCCGGGACTAATCTAAGATATTGGGAGTCTCCGATCGCACTGGGAACCGGATACTACGAAACAAGAATCCTATCGTTTTCAGCCGAAGAATCCACACGTCCACGCCGGGCATGAGCCGCGTACGTTCCGATAGAGCTGCTTCGGCGGCTGAGTCTGTGTCAAACAATTGTATGGTACTTGTATGTTTTCCTACCTTTCCGTGTGAACGTGGTTGGACGGACGCCTGTCACATCAGATACGACGTGTCTCTTAGTATCGTAAGGACCGATCACCAAGCATGAGGCCAACGGGTGTTGTGCATCTGTTGACCGGCGATGTCGGTCTCCTCCGAGGGGTATTGGACGGTATCGACGATCAGCTGGTCTCGTTCGGAGTCGCACCGGATCACCGGAGCATCACCGAGTTGGCCCCCACGACTCTCCAGCGGCGGGTCGAGCAGTCGGCGAACGGTACCGACCCCGAAGCCGCGATCACGAGTGATCTGGTCGCCGCCGCGGGAGTCGAAACGCACTCAGAACCGGTCGGGTACGCCCGGCTGACC
>PXQL01000036.1 GCA_003021335.1 Halobacteriales archaeon QH_10_67_13 | reverse complement strand
GCGCCGCCCGGGCCGATGAACGCGATCATCGCCGAGGAGAGCGTCGTCGGGGGCTGGCCCGCCGGCTTCCGGGCCGGACTCGGGGCGATGGTCGCTGATGTCGTCTTTTTCCTGTTGGCGGTCGTCGGGGCGGTCTCGGTCGTTGCGCGACGGCCGGGGATTCGGGCGGCGATGGTGACCGTCGGCGGGCTGCTCATGCTGTATTTCGCGATCGACGCGGCCCGGAACGTCCGGTCGACGCTCGCTCCCGACGAGATGGAGGGCGGGTCCGGCAGGGGATTCGAGAAGGCGTTCGTCCTGGGGCTGACGAACCCCTACCAGATCCTGTTCTGGCTGACCGTCGGCGTTGGCCTGCTCGATCCCGGCGAGATCGACGTGCTGGCACGGGTTCCCGGGCTCGGGGACGCGCTTGCCGGGGTTCTCGTGGTACAGACCGGCAGTGCCGCGCTGATCGTCGGACTGTTCGGCGGCGTCGTCGTCTGGATCGTCGGCTTTCCGGCCACACTCGTCGCTGCCGGGCGCCGCGTCGACACCCTGGCGCCGGTCGTCGCGGGGGCGAGCGCGCTCGTGTTGGGCGGGTTCGGCGTTGCCTTTCTCTACGACGGCGCGGCGATCTCGTCTTCGAGCCACTCGTCGAACCACCGGGCGCGCTTGAGCCGTCGGTGGGCGATGTCGCGGGCGGTCTGGCTCTCGACGCGGTCAAGCGCCTCTTCGCCGCGTTCGAGCACGCGCTCGATCATCTCCGGGGCGTCGGTGTGGGTCCGGGACTCGTATCCCATCCGCAACAATACGAGCGCGACGCCGTTGGCTCCGACCTTATCGAGGATGTCGGCCTCGACGAGACACTGCGTTTCCCGCGGCAGGTCGGCCACCGGGCCCTGATAGGAGTGCTCCTCGACGGCCCGCACCACCTGGTCGATAAACGAGCTCGGGTACTCCTCGTGGCTCGTGAGGTACTCGCGGGCGATCCGGGCGCCCTCCTCGGCGTGGCGATCCTGGTCGACCTCGAGCTTCGCGATGTCATGAAAGAGGGCGGCGACGCGGGTCACGTCGATACCGGCGCCTTCCTCGCTGGCGATGTGCGCGCTCAACTCGACTACGTTGCGGATGTGGTTGAACCGGTAGGCCGCCGAGTGCCAGGGGTACCACCGCATCCGGCCGCCGTCCTGTTCGCTCTCGACGCTTGCCGTCAGGTAATCGCGGACGAACTCCTCCATTTCGAGGAGGGCTTGCTCAGAGACTGGCGACTCGCGGATCTCGACGCCCACGGTACCACCTCCTGAGAGAACGTGCGGTGTTCATCTTAACTAAAGATTGGCAGTGTAACTCTTTAGCGTTACGGCACCACCACCGTCTGGCGGTCGGCCGGGGCGGGGACGATCGATCCCTCAGGGGCTCAGTCCTCGGCCGTGCCCTCGGCGGCGAGTCGGCTCGGGAACACCGGAAGGTCGTCGTACTCGACGATCGCGGCCCCGAGCGCGGACCGTCGGTCGTCGTACTGTTCTGCGAGCGCGTCCTTGATCGAGGGCCAGGTCGACGGCGTCACCCAGAGGTGGACCGGCAGCGCCCGCTTGAACGTCCGGAGATCGCGGTGACACGACCGACAGAGGTACTCGCCGGAGGCGAGCTCGATCCGGTCGTCGTTCTCGGTCGGTCGCTTACAGAACACACACTCGCCGGTCACTGGCGTCTCCCGCGCCCGCCCGACCGTCCAGGCGCGGTCTCGTTCCCGGTCGGAACCGGACTCCCGCGGGTCCCCACCGATTTAGCCGGGTCTTCGCAGGGTACCGGAGGAGTTCTCGCGTGCCGTCCAGGACTCCTGCCGGTCTGTGCGGTCATTCCGGGAACCGGTACTCGTCTGCGTTCGAGCGGCGGCGCGGAAGCGCGTCCGCGTATCGGCGATCCTCGGAGAGATCCGTTACGGCCTCGCTCCAGTCGTCGAGCAGGATCCGGCGGGTCCGGCCGAGTTTCTCGCTGACCCACAGCTGTGCGTGCACCGAGCGGTCGAACTCCCGGAGATCGCCGTGACAGGCGTCACACAGGTACTCGCCGGTCTCGAGTTCGACCCGCTCTGACGGCTCCGCCCGGCGCTTACAGAGGAGACACCCATCCTCGACCGGCGTCTCGCGGGCGTCCTCGGTGTCGCCGTCGGGCCACTGCGGGCGCGGGTCCGGCGCGTCGACCGCGTCGTCGGATCCGGACACGGTTGCGGTTGTCCGCCCCGGTGAATCAACCTGTCGCCCGACCGGGTCGAGTCAGCGGGGCGACTCCGGGCCGTCTTGAGCACCGTCCGGGGCGTCGAGTCGGCGCCGGAGCCGTCCCGGCGGTCGCGCCGCCGAGATCGATAGAGTGTTTACTCGGGCGAGACCTTTGTCTACAGAGAAGAAACCGAGGCGTCGGCCCGCGACTACCATCGGAGGCGACTCAGCATGAGCCAAGAGCGAGTCACGACCGACCGGGAGGGGACCAGCGCCGTCGACGTTATCCGGCAGTTTGTCGCGCTGCGGCGGGACGTGTTGGTGCTATCGCTCGCGATGTTCGCGTTCAGCCTGGGCTTTCAGATGACCAGCCGCTACCTGCCGGAGTACATGCGCGTGCTCGGCGCCTCGGGGTTTGTCGTCGGCCTGTACGGCACGGTCGGGAACGTCATCGGCGCAGTGTATCCGTACCCCGGCGGGGCCGTCTCGGATCGGCTGGGTTCGCGGTACGCGCTGACGGTCTTTGGTCTCCTCTCGACGCTCGGGTTCGCGGTGTGTCTCGTCGCGCCGACGATCGGGACGATCACCGTCGCCGGGGTCGCACTCGAGCCGTGGCTCTGGATTTTCGTCGGACTCTTTCTCGCACAGGCCTGGAAGTCCTTCGGCCTGGGGGCGACCTTCGCCGTCGTCAAGCAGGCTACCGAGCCCTCGCGGCTTGCCGCCGGGTTCGCGAGCACCGAGACCGTCCGGCGGACCGCGTTCCTGATCGGTCCGGTCCTCGCGGCCGTGCTGATCGGACTCCACCCGGAGTTTACCGTGAGCTTCCGGTACGTCCTCGCGGTTGGAATCGTCTTCGGCGCCGCCGGCACGGTCGTCCAACACCTCCTGTACGACGCGAGCGAGGACACTGTCGGCGACAGCTTCGACGGGCTCGACCAGATCCGGCGAGACATCGGGGCGATGCCCGCGGAGCTCCGGCCGCTGCTGGTGGCCGATACGCTCGTTCGCTTTGCCAACGGCATGGTGTATGTCTTTTTCGTGCTGGTGATCACGCAGGTGTACGAGGTCGGCTTCGACGCCACGCTGGCGCTCGGCGGGCTCTCCTACGCGGTCGACGTCTCCCCGGCGGCGTTTTTCGGGTACCTGCTCGGCGTCGAGATGCTGATCGCACTCGTCACGATGGTCCCGGCGGCGAAGCTACGCCGGTCCTGTCGCTGCAGTGGGCGATGGTCGCCGTCTTCGCCTTCTCCGGGCTCCGCTTTGCCGGCCTGCCGGCCCACAAGGCGTTGATCGTCGGCCCCGCAGAGCGCGACGCCGGCGGCCGGGTCACCGGCACCTACTATCTGCTCCGCAACGCGGTCGTCATCCCGAGCGCGGCCCTCGGGGGGTATCTCTGGGAGTTCGTCAGCCCCGAGGTCGCGTTCACGCTGGCCGCGGCGATCGGTATCGCAGGGACCGGCTACTTCCTGCTGTACGGCGAGGAACTCGAGGCCTACCGGTGAGCGGGTGAGATCGCCACGGTATCGGGCCAATCAACGGGGACGGGCTCTGGTTCCGCCGTGATCCGTATCACGGCCGACGCGGTACACGGAAAACAGCAGAGGAAGTGATCTCGGCCGTCCGCAACACAGCCCCGGTTTGTGCCGTCGTCGTTCGTGCAGAGGACAGCGTCGTGTCCGAACGGCTCGGTCCCGAACAGCCGTATGAGACGGTCGGTCCGGCAGTCAGCTGTTGGACTCGGGGAGCGTGGATTCGCCGGTCACGGTCAGAAAGGCACCGTCGACTGCGGTCTCGGTGACCTCGTCGATCAGGGGGTTGCCCGACAGCTCCCGTTCGATCGCTCCCGTGGCGTCCTCGGAGGGCTGCTCGTCAAAGGCGTAGACCCACCGCTGGGTGATCGTCTCCCCCGGGACCGGCTCGGGAGCGGAGTTGACCCACGCCTCGAGCCCGTCGAGACTGGCGTCGAAGCTCTGTGGCGGGCCGAGCTGACCGGTGACGCTCCCGTCCAGGCTCGGGAGGCGGTCGAACAGCCGCGTAAACCCCGGTGTCGTCTCTTCGAGTTGCCTGCCGTCGCCGGTCCGGGTGTCGATCCACAGCTCGAGGTCCTGCCCGATCAGGACCGCCTCGTCGCCGAGCGCGAACCGGGTGCCCGCCTCGGCGTTTTCGGCGGTCCGGTAGGACTCGTACTCGCCGGTGAGGGCGTACCCCTCCGCGTCCTCGACGGTCGTCTCGAGGCTCGAGCGGTCGAACGAACCGAGGAAGATCAGTGCCGGCGGCTGGACCAGAAACCCGTCGACGACGGCCGGATCGATATCGAGTACCGACGCCCGACCGCTCTGGAGCGTCTGCTCGATCAGGAACGGACTGTAACTGAACCGGTAGACGCGGTTGTCACCCCTCAGTGCGCCGATCGACTCGGGAGTGACGAGCCAGTCTCTGAACGGCGCCTGCGGGTCGTCGGAGCCGGAAGTGTCCGGGTCGCCGCCCCCCGAATCGCCAGGGGTCTCCTCATCGGCGTCGTCGTCCTGCCCGAGACAGCCGGCGAGAGCGCCGACGGCCGCGGACGCTCCACCGGCGAGTACCGCCCGACGAGAGTGAGTTTCGTGCACAGTTTCGTTACGACTGCCCTGGGTTATATGGGCTGTCTGTTCTCGCTGCGAGAGACGCCGGCCGACTCGCGACTCCTCGTCGTTTCCGCGTCCGCAATCGACGGGACGACTTATTTTTCGTCAACACTCAGCGAAACCATGCGGTGGCCCTCTCCGTCGTACGGAGCCTACGCCAAGTTCGTCGTGACCGTACTCGTGACCATGGCACTGCTCCAGTACGCAGGGCTCTCCGGACCGGCCGGCGAGCTCGCCTTTCTCGGCGGAACCGG
>PXQL01000031.1:16444-31644 GCA_003021335.1 Halobacteriales archaeon QH_10_67_13 | reverse complement strand
CGGTACCGGGTCTGCTCCCCGTCGCCGTACCCGCCCGCCGACTCGAGCGTCTCCGTGCTCGCGAGCACGCCCTGCGTGTTCCACAGCACCGACAGCTGCCTTGCCAGCCGCTCGCTCACCGTGCTGTGTGAGAGCTGGTTGCTCGGGTGCGCGTCGGAGCCGTCCCCCTCGTAGACCGCCCGCAGGAACTGGCGCTGGTGCCGCGGGGAGACCTCGAAGACGAACTCGGGGACGTGCTTGTCGGCGGCCTCGGCGCCACAGGCCTGTTTCAGAAACATGACCAGCGGCGATCCGAACAGCTTCACCCGCGTCGAGTTGCGTTCGCGCTCGACCGTCGTCGTCGATCCGCCGGAGGCGACGGCCGCCCGTTCGGCAGTCTCGACGAGGTCCGTCTCGTGGCTCCCGAAGGTCAGCCCGGCCTGACGGGCCCCGGCGTGGCCCTCCGCGACGTAGTAGCCGAGCAGCTCCATCAGCTCCTCCGTGACCGGCAAGGACACCGGGATCTCGGTCTGCTCGCCGCCGACCCGGTAGCTGCGAAGAACACACGACTGTTCGGCCGCGATTTCCTCCCAGCCGAGCTTTCCGACCGTCTCGGCCGGCAGGAATCCCTTCTCGAGGTAGTTCGACTCAAGGCTGTCTTTCAGGATCTCGACGCCGTTGTACCGGTAGTAGGTCCGCTCCCGGCGGCTCTCGGGATCGGGGCGTTTCCGGACGGTCTCGCCGTCCCTGATGCGCTCAAGCAGCGTCCGATCGAACCCGTAGACGTACAGCCGCCGGTCGGCCAGCTCCGCGGTCGGCAACCGCTCGAGCAGGTTGATCTCCGTGATTGGCTCCTCGGGACCCGGCAACGACCGTGGGGCGAGCAGCCAGTCGCCGGCCGCGAGGTCGCGGACGGCGATCTCTTCGGTTTCTCCGCGCGCGGTCACCGAGAAGACGCTGTGATCGCCGGTCACCTCGACGGTCCGGTTCTTCTCGGTCGTGATCTCGTAGGTCGCGCCGTCGGTCTCGTGGCGCGTGACCTGGGTCACCGGCTGCCAGGTCAGCTCGTGGGTCTCGCGGTTGAACGATGGCACCTCGATGTCGCCCGGGATCCGACCGGTTGCCGGGCCGTCCTGTGGTAAAAAGGCGTCCGCCAGCCGACCGATCGGGATCGTCTCGACGGTTCCGTCCCGGCGAACGAGGATCTCCTGGTCCGGCGTGAGCGACTGCTCCCGGGTGTGGAATCGGGAGCCGTACAGCAGTTTGCCGAAGATCTTCGGGATCTGTTCTTTCGTGATCCCGGGGCCATTGTCCTCGATGATGACGGTGTAGTAATCACGATCTTTCTGAATCTCGATATAAATGTCCGGGAGAATACCCGCCTCCTCGGCGGCATCGAGACTGTTGTGACACGCAAGCGGCGACGTACCGGCCATGAAGTTCTCGTCGCCGGGCACGGAGACATCGTACACCCACTCGCGGTCGTACTCGATCCGTTCAACGGAGTTGACCGGAAGCGCGGTCAGGTCGCTCTCCGCGATCGCCCGTCCGTTGCCAGTGAACTGGAGGGACCCACCGTCGGCGAGTGCCAACGCGTGCCCAGTATCGACCCGATCCTGCCGTCCGTCGAGGTCGTAGGCGAGCTTCGAGCTTCGCGTCCTCGACGCCCGACACTACCTCGTCGGCCGGAAGCCGTCTTCGTGACACCGACGACTGGTCCGTGTGCACATACAACTTGTGGGAGTCGCCAAACTCGATCGAGCGTCCCTGGATCGTCCGCGTTCCGGCGTCGACCCGCTCGTGTGTCGCGTCGTATCCGATGGATGAGAGGAGATACTGGAGTCCGGACGACAGCCGGTCCGATGATGTCGAGAGTACGAGCCGATCTTCCGGGACGTCATCGATATCACCCTCCCGTTCGAGCGTCTCAATGACCGATTCCGTGGGATACCCGTCACCGGCCGCGTATCCCAGCAGGAATCGCTCACGGAGGTCCCGAGGGAAGTCGAAGACGTATCTCGGAACACGGTTCTCGGACGCCCCCGTTCCGGCGTCGAACACCTCCTCGAACAGGAGCCCGACGATCTTCGACGGGATCGTCACGTTCGTGGCAGTCTCGTGAGCGGCGACCGTCGACGGGGACACGCCGAACACCGACCGTACCAGCCGTTCGGTACGGGCGATCAGAGCAGACTCGTGGGTGCCGAGCGAGAGATATACCTTCTCGTGATCCTCGCCCGTGACACAGCCCTCCGCCGCGTACACGCCGAGGAGTTCGGCCAAGCGTTCGTCGACCGGAACGACCGCTGGAACGTTGTTTCGGCCGTACCGGTAGCCGATCTCACAGTCCCGGTACGCCTCCGGATCGAGGTCGAGTTTCCGAACGATGTTGAACGGGAGGCGGTCGCACTTCCGGAAATCGTTCATCCGGTACTGCGTGTCCACCTGTTGGCGGATCGCATCGTAATGCTCGTCAATCAGCTGCTCGACGCCGTAGAGTCCGACGGCCTCCGTTCGATCCGGCGAGAGCTGTGCCAGTTCGGACACAAAGTCGAGCCGGTCGACGTTCGCTCCGCTCCATGCAGTGTCCGGAAGGACGACGTAGTCGTCCTCGTCGATATCGCTCGTCTCGACGGAGACGACCTCGCCGTCCCGGAGCACGAACACGCTGTGATAGTCCGTCAGTTCGACCTCTCGGCCCCCCTCGACGGTGATACGAAAGACATCGCTGTTGACCCGGTGTCTGAACACGCTGCTGATCCGCTGGAAGTCGACATCGTACGCGTCGTCGAAGGAGAGTGCCTCCAGCCTGTCGACCCTGAGTTTCTCGAGGTCACCGCCGCGCTTCGTGACCACGGCCTTGCGGTTGTCCTCGATCAGTTCGTCGACTGCCTCACCGATCGGTCGATGGATCGTCTCGTCGCCGTCGCGGTAGACAAACGGCGTCGACCACGTGAGCGAGTTATCCACCCCCTCTTTGACCGCGGTCACCAGCCCCCGGGCGCCCGAGTCGAACCCGAGCATGTGCCGGTTCTTCTCGAAGAACTCGGCGATAGAGATCGAACGCTGGCTCTCGGCCAGCTCCTCGGCGATTCCCTCCTCGCCGCCGAGGCGCGACTGGTAAGAAGTCATCCTGTAAAGGTGATACCGGACCCGGGTATAAATGTTGCCCGCAACCACGGCGAAAGTGGTGCCCGCCTGCGACCATAGCCCCGCCGAAACCGCACCGACGGTCCCGGCCTCCCGATCGCGAGGAGAGAGCAAAACGGTTAATGATCGATCGGACGATCCCGAGTCATGGAGCTGTACTTTTGTGGCTCGATCCGGGGCGGGCGCGACGACGCCAGCCTGTACGCCGAGTTGATCGAAGAGCTGTCGACTCACGGGACGGTCCTGACAGAACACGTCGGCACCGCCGAACCCGAGGAGGATCTTGCCGACGGGGAGATCCACGACCGGGACGTCGAGTGGCTCCGGGCCGCCGACGCCGTCGTCGCCGAGGTCACCACGCCGAGTCTCGGCGTCGGCTACGAGCTCGGCCGAGCCGTCGCGGCCGGCACGCCGACGCTCGCGCTCTACCGCCCGACCGGCGAACACGAGCTCTCGGCGATGATCCGCGGTGCCGGCGACATCGAGGTCGTCGAGTACACTGAGATCGCCGTCGCCGCCGACGCGATGGCCGACTTTCTCTCGTGATCGTCGAGGATCTCGTAGTCGGGGAGGTTGCTCGCGCACACGCGTGCGTGAGCTTTAAAAGCAGTGGGGGGCTAACCAACGTATACGATTTTTATGAGTGACAAAGCGGAGTACGGCGCTGAGCAGATACAAGTTCTCGAAGGGCTGCAGGCGGTCCGCAAGCGCCCGGCGATGTACATCGGGACGACCGACGAGCGGGGCCTGCATCACCTCGTCTACGAGGTTGTCGACAACGCGATCGACGAGGCCCTGGCCGGGCACTGCACCGCGATCGACGTCCGGATCCACGAGGACGGCTCGGTGTCGGTGACAGACGACGGCCGCGGGATTCCGGTCGACACCCATCACAAGCACGACCGGCCGGCCGTCGAGGTGATCATGACGGTGTTACACGCCGGCGGCAAGTTCGACAACAAGTCCTACCAGGTCTCCGGCGGCCTCCACGGGGTCGGTGTCTCGGTGGTCAACGCCCTCTCGAAGCGTCTCACAGTCGAGGTCACTCGCGACGGCGCGGTCTGGCAGGAGAACTTCGAGCGCGGCAAGCCGGGCGGACTCGAGCAGGTCGACGAGCTCGACTCCGAGGCGGAGACGGGCACGACAATCCGGTTCTGGCCCGACGAGGAGATCTTCGAGACGACCGAGCTGTCCTTCGAGACCCTCGAGTCGCGGCTCCGCGAGCTCGCCTTCCTCAACTCCGGGGTCGAGATCTCGCTGACCGACGACCGGGTCGACCGGCGCGAGGAGTTTCGCTACGAGGGTGGCCTCCGGGAGTTCGTCGCCTACCTCAACGAGGCGAAGACGGCGCTGCACGAGGATGTCTGCTATCTTGCGGACAGCGCCGAAATCGACGCCGGCGTCGTCCGGGTCGAGGCGGCACTGCAGGCCACCGACGAGCTGCAGGGCTCGCTGCATGCGTTCGCGAACAATATAAGCACCCGCGAGGGCGGAACACATCTCACCGGATTCAAAACGGCACTCACCCGGCTGGTCAACGAGTACGCCACCGAGCACGGCCTGCTGAAAGACCTCGACGGCACGCTCACGGGAGAGGACGTCCGGGAGGGGCTGACGGCGGTGCTCTCGGTCAAACACCCCGATCCGCAGTTCGAGGGTCAGACAAAGACCAAGCTCGGCAACAGCGAGGTCCGCGGGATCGTCGAGTCGGCGGTCCACGAACACCTCGGGACCTACTTCGAGGAACACCCCGACACGGCCGCGGCGATCGCCAACAAGGCAGTCGAGGCCGCTCGGGCCCGCAAGGCCGCCCGGAAGGCCGAACAGCTCACCCGCCGGAAGAGCGCGCTCGACTCGGCGGCTCTGCCCGGGAAGCTCGCGGACTGTCAAACGCGGGATCCAACTGAGGCGGAGCTGTTCATCACGGAGGGCGACAGCGCCGGCGGCAGCGCAAAACAGGGGCGGGACCCCTCGTTTCAGGCGGTGCTCCCGATCCGGGGGAAGATCCTCAACGTGGAGAAACACCGGCTCGACCGCGTGCTCGAAAACAACGAGATCCGCAACCTGATTACGGCACTTGGAACCGGCATCGGCGACGAGTTCGACATCGACGCGCTTCGGTACGAGTCGGTGTACCTGCTCGTCGACGCCGATATCGACGGCGCGCACATCCGGACGCTGCTTCTGACCTTCCTCTACCGGCATATGCGACCGCTGCTCGAGCGCGGGCACGCCTACGCGACCCAGCCGCCGCTGTATCGGGTCCGGTATCGCGGGGAGACCTACGACGCGATGACCGAACAGGAACGCGACCGGATCGTCGCGGAGGTCTGTGACGGCAACCCCACCCAAGTCCAGCGGTTCAAAGGGCTCGGCGAGATGAACCCCGAACAGCTCTGGGAGACGACGATGAACCCCGAGACGAGACGGCTCAAGCGGATCACCGTCGAGGACGCCGCCGCGGCCGATAAGATGTTCTCGGTGCTGATGGGCGACGCCGTCGAGCCCCGCAAGGAGTTCATCAAAGACCACGCCCCCGAGGCAGACTGGATCGACATCTAACCGATGAGCTCAGAATTCCCCGACGAGGAGTCAGACGCCAATCCGACGGCCGTCCAGGCACCCGCCGCGAACGTCGAGCGGGTCCGCATCGAGGACGAGATGGAGCAGAGTTACATCGACTACGCGATGAGCGTCATCGCCGGGCGAGCGCTGCCCGACGCCCGGGACGGGCTCAAGCCGGTCCACCGGCGGATCCTGTACGCGATGTCGGAGATGGGCGTCACCGCGGGCTCGAGCCACCGCAAGTCCTCCTCGATCGTCGGCGAGACGATGGGCGATTACCACCCCCACGGCGACTCGGCGATCTACGACACCCTGGTCCGGATGGCCCAGGACTTTTCGCTGCGGTATCCGCTGGTCGACGGCCAGGGCAACTTCGGGTCGATGGACGACGACCCCGCGGCGGCGATGCGGTACACCGAAGCCCGGATGGCGCCGATCGCCGAGGAGCTGCTCGCGGACATCGAGAAAGACACCGTCGACTTCCAGTCCAACTACGACGACCGCCTCGAGGAGCCCGAGGTGCTGCCGGCGAAGCTGCCGAACCTGCTGTTGAACGGCTCCTCGGGTATCGCCGTCGGGATGAGCACGAACGTCCCGCCACACAACCTCGGAGAGGTCGTCGACGCCGTGATCCGCCTGATCGAGGATCCGGACTGTTCTATTGCCGACCTGATGGAACACATCACGGGGCCGGACTTCCCGACCGGCGGGACGATCGTTGGGACCGAGGCGATCCACTCGGCCTACGCCACCGGGCGCGGTCGGATCCGGATGCGCGCGGACTACCGCGTCGAGGACGACCGCATCGTTGTGACCGAGCTGCCCTACCAGACCAACAAGGGCCGGCTGGTCGAGCGAATCGCAGAAGACGTCAACGAGGGAATGATCGAGGGCATCTCGGATCTGCGCGACGAGTCAGACCGCAACGGGGTTCGGGTCGTCTTCGATCTCAAGCGCGGCGCGAACCCGGACGTGGTCGAGAACCAGCTGCTCGAGAGTCACCTCGAGGCAACCTTCGGGGTGATCAACCTGGCGCTGATCGACGGCCAGCCCGAGCTGCTGACGCTCAAAGAGACCCTCGAAGCCTACCTCGCCCACCGCAAGGAGGTCGTCCGGCGGCGCTCGGAACACGACCTCGCCGAGGCCCGGGATCGGGCCCACATTCTCGAAGGGCGTCTTGAGGCCGTCGAGAACGCCGAGGCGATCGTGACCCTGATCACCGAATCCGCCGACCGCGACCAGGCGCGGGCGGCCCTGACCGGCGAGCGCGACCCGGCCGCGGTCCTCGAAGCCGACATCGACGTCGACCCGGCCCTGGCGGAGGGCTTTGAGTTCTCGACCGAACAGGCCGATCATATCCTCCGGATGCAGCTGGGTTCGCTCACCTCGATGGAGGCCGGCGAGATCCACGAGGAGTACGAACAGGTCACCGAGCGCATCGAGTACCTCGAGTCGGTGCTCGCCTCGGAGAGCAAACTCGAGGGAGTGATCAAAGACGAGCTGCGCGAGCTCAAAGACGAGTACGGCGACGAGCGCCGAACGACGATCACCGAGGCCGACGGCCAGGTCACCCACGAGGATCTGATCCCCGAGGAGGATGTTCTCGTGGTGCTCACCGAACAGGATTACATCAAGCGCATGCCCGTCGAGACTTTCGACCCCCAGCACCGCGGCGGCAAGGGAATCATCGGTGCCGACCCGAAGTCGGGCGACCGCGTCTCGCAGGTGTTCCGGGCGAACACCCACGCGTACCTGCTCTGTTTCACCACCGCCGGCCGGGTCTATCGGCTGAAGACCTACGAGATTCCCGAGATGTCCCGCCAGGCCCGGGGGAAGTCAGCGGTCAACGTCCTCGATCTCGACGACGGCGAGGAACTGGCCGGGGTGGTCGCCACCGACGCCTTCGACGAGGACGCCTACATCACGACCGTCTCCCGGAACGGCTACGTGAAACGGACCTGCGCCACGGAGTTTCAGAACGTCCACGCCGGCGGGATCATCGCCGCCGGGGTCCCGGAAGACGACGCGATCACCGACGTGACCATCACCGACGGCGAGAGCGACCTGGTGCTCGCGACCGCGGCGGGCATGACGATCCGGTTCGACGAAACCGATGCTCGCGCGATGGGTCGGACCGCCCGGGGCGTGCGAGGAATCGATCTGGAGGGCCTACGGCAAGCGCACGCCCCTCTCGGAGTACCGGCGCCAATCCCGGTACGGGAAGGGGCTGGTCGACATCGAGACCGGCGATCGCAACGGACCGGTCCGGGCGGCGACGGCCGTCGCCGAGGACGATCACATCGTCGTGATGAGTACGCAGGGACAAATTATGCGCGCGCCGGTCACGGAGATCTCGACGGTCGGACGCAACACGAAAGGCGTCGTTGTCATGCGCCTCGAAGAGGACGACGAGGTCGCGAGTCTCACTGTCGTGCCCGGCGACGACGCGTAGCCGGGTGCGCGCCGCGGCTCAGTTCGATTCGTGCACGGTCACAGGACCGTGTCCCCGAGCGCGCTCGCGGCAAGTTCGACGGCTAGCCCGCCGGTCGTGTTGTGCTCGTCGATAATCGGGTTCACCTCGACGAGCTCGACTGATGATAGTAGCTCCCGGGCCTCAGTGTCGATCACCTCCATCGCAGCGTGGCTCTCGCGGTAGGTAAGTCCACCCCGAACCGGCGTCCCGACGCCCGGCGCCTCGGTGGGGTCGACCGCGTCGAGATCGAGACTCAGATGGACCTGTTCGACCGCGTCGGTCGCGACGTTGACGGCCTCACGTGTCACGCTCGTGATTCCGCGCCGGTCGATATCGCTCATCGTGTAGACGCTGACCTCGCTGTTGCTGAGCGCCCGGCGCTCCTGACCGTCGAGCGACCGGAGCCCGACGATCGCGACGTTCGCGGGGTCGACCGCCGGCGTGTGGGCCCACTCCTTCTCCGCGAACGGTCCCGCACCGAGGATCGCCGCCAGGGGCATTCCGTGGACGTTCCCGCTCGGGGACGTACGCGGCGTGTTGTAATCGCCGTGGGCGTCGATCCAGAGCAGCCCGGTTGGGCGGTCGGCCGCGCCCGCGACGGTGCCGATCGCGACCGCGTGGTCACCCCCGAGCACCACGGGGAGTTCGGCGTCGGCCCTGGCGGCCTGGACCCGGTCTGCGAGCCGGCCGCAGGTCGCCTCAATCGACGGCAGGTACTTTGCCGATCCCTCGCCGCCGTCGGAGGGGTCGCGCTGTTCGGCCCGGGGGACGGCGATGTCGCCGTCGTCGGTGCAGGTCCACCCGATCCGCTCGAGTTCGTCCGCGAGCCCGCCGTACCGGACCGCCGACGGCCCCATGTCGACGCCGCGTCGGTCCGCGCCCAGGTCCATCGGCACGCCGATGATCCGCACGGTCTCCATACGCCCGCTAACGACCCCGGAATAAAGGCTCTTATCGACTCGGGGACTGTGCCCGGGCGATCGGACGGGAGCCGACATCCGGTCCGGAGGATCGTCGGACCCGCTGATTCGCGATAGTCATCGCTTCGGGAACTGACGAAACAGCAAAACGCCACAGTGAAGATGGCGCGGTTACACCCGGCCGATGTCAGGCCGGGGCGGTCGGTCACGAGACAGCCACCCGAGAAGGGTGGCCCCCGCGACCAACCAGACGATACTCAAACCGACGGCAAGTAGTGTAGCAATCTGGTCGATCATGGTTCGTACGTGTCGTTCGCCGACTGACGCGCGGTACAGATGCCAGCCGCTGTCTCCGTAGACGGGAGTCGTTGGCTGTCGAAACGTTGCCCTCACAGAGGTTGCTGTGTTGGGCGAACGCGCGAGCCGTCGCGAACACTGCAGGCAGAACGAATCTGCGCGTCTAAACAGAGTGGCTCCAGCCGTATACCATTTATTATCGAACGACGACGACGGGCGTGGGCGAGCACTGGACGACGTACTCGGCGACGCTGCCGAGCAGCAGCCGCGACAGGCCAGATCGCCCACCGAGCCCATCACGACGGCATCGATGTTGTTCCCGGCCGCGTATGCGACGATCGTCCTAGCGGGTTCGCCGGTGCTGATCTCGGTCCGGACCGTGATGCCGGCGGCGGCGATCACGGCCCCGGGGCTCGCCGACGACACTGGCACCGGCCGAGCGTCGGCAGTTAGCCTCACCGTCGGGTTTAAACCTCGAACTCCGATAGTTCAGCGTATGTCTTCGATCGAGCTCACGGCCAGCCAACGGACGATCCTCCAGGAGCTCGTCAACCTCCACCGCGAGCAGGAGAGTGCGGTCAAAGGCGAGGCGATCGCGGCCGAAGTGGATCGCAACCCGGGGACGATCCGCAACCAGATGCAGAGCCTGAAAGCGTTACAGCTCGTCGAGGGCGTCCCGGGGCCGAAGGGTGGATACAAGCCGACCTCGACGGCCTACGAGGCGCTCCAGATTCAGGATCTCGACCAGGCAGCGGACGTACCGCTCGTCCACGACGGCGAGCCCGTCGAGGGAGCAAACGTCGAGCGGATCGACCTGACCAACGTCCACCACCCAGAGGAGTGTCGCGCGATGATCCGGCTGCAGGGCTCGATCGGACAGTTCCACGAGGGCGACGGCGTCTCTGTCGGTCCGACGCCGCTCTCGAAGCTCCGGATCGACGGTACTGTCGAGGGCCGGGACGACACCGCGAACGCGGTCATCCTCTCGATCGACGGGATGGAGGCCCCGACGGAGGCCTCCAGTCACTGATCGCTGTCGCGATCGTCGCCTCCCGGGCCGGCGCCGACCGTCGACTCGCGGTCGCTATCCCGGCCGCGGCCCGTCGACCCGTTCTGTCGCGATCGCGAGGAAGTTCCCGAACAGCCGCTTCGTCCGCTCGGCCCGCCCGATTGCCTCGTTGGTGATCCCGTCGAGGACCCGCTGGATCCGCTCGTCGGAGAGGTCCTTGCCAGCCGTCACTTCCGCGGCCGTCTGGCGGTCGTACTCCGGGTGAAACTGCACGCCCCAGGCGGCGTTGACCCGGAACGCCTGCAGCGAGAACCCGGTACGGGCCAGCTCGGTTGCCCCCGGCGGCAGTTCGACGACCTCGTCCGAGTGCGTCTCGAAGGCCGTGAACCGCTCGGGGATCCCAGCGAACAGCGGATCCGCGCCGACCCGGTCGATCTCCCGGTAGCCCAGCTCGTACTCGCCGGCGTCGACGACCCGGCCGCCGAGCGTCTGGGCGATGAACTGATGGCCCCAACAGACCCCCAGGGTCGGCACGCCGGCCTCCTGTACCGACTGGAACCACTCTGCGGTCCGCCCGATCCAGTCGCGGTCGTCGTACACCGATGTCTTCGAGCCCGTGATCACGACCCCGTCGTAGGACCACTCCGACGTCCCGACCGCCGGCGGAAACTCGCCGTCGCTCATCTTGTAAGCATCGACGGTCGCGTCTAGCTCCCGTCGGAAGTTCCGCTCGGATCTGGTGTCGCCGATCGACGCGTCGACGAGCGCGATTTTCGCGTCCATGCCGGTGTATTGTGTTCGAGTATTGTATATCCTTGCATTACAGATACAAGACTATCCGTCTCCGAGCTCAGATCCCAAGTCCGGCGTGCCAGGCGTCGGCGCCGGCGGCCTCGGCGCGCTCGTCCATCTCCGCGAGCAGGGAGACGGCGGTGCTCGCGGTTTTTGCGGCCCGGCGTTCGCCGGTCACCGCGAACTCGCCGGTCGTCCGGTCGGCGTACACCGTACAGACGGCGCCGGCCCGCAGCCCGTAGACGTTCGCGAGCGTGAGGATCGCGCTTGCCTCCATCTCGAAGTTGAGCACGCCCGCCTCCCGAAGCTCCTCGAGGGCCGCGTCGCTGCCCCGGGCCCGGAAGCCCTCGAAGCCCTCGCGGCTCTGGCCGGCGTAGAAGCCGTCGGTGCTCGCTGTGAGCCCGACGTGGTACTCGTAGCCGAGCTCCTCGGCGGCCGCGACGAGCGCCGCGACGACCGCGTGATCGGCCACCGCCGGGTACTCCTCGCGGACGTACTCGCTGCTCGTTCCCTCTTGGCGGACGGCGCCGCGGGTGATGATCAGATCGCCGATCTCGACCTCGGGCTGGATCGTGCCACACGAGCCCACTCGGAGGAGCGTGTCGGCGCCGGCCCGGGCCAGCTCCTCGATGGCGATCGCAGCAGAGGGCGCCCCGATGCCGGTCGAGGTCACGGAGATCGGCGTTCCGTCGTGGCGGCCGGTCGCGGTGCGGTACTCCCGGTGGTCGGCGACGACCTCGTGGTCGTCCCAGTCGGCGACGACCTTCTCGACGCGTTCGGGGTCGCTCATACGTCCTCGAGGTCCTCGGCCCCGATCGCGTCGGGCAACAGCCGTCCGAGCCGGTACCGCTCGATCCCGTCACCAACGTCACAGAGCACCAGAAACTCCTCGTCGCAGAACTCCGCGAGCGTCTGGCGACACATTCCGCAGGGGAGCACGCCGTCGCGCTCGCCCGAGCTGACCGCGACGCGCTCGAACGCGCGGTGCCCGTCGCTGGTCGCCGTCCCGATCGCCACCTCCTCGGCGTGGAGGCTGTTCGAGTAGTTCGCGTTCTCGATATTACAGCCCGTGTAGACCTCGCCGGCGGCGGTCTCGAGGGCCGCGCCGACGCTGTACCCGGAGTAGGGAACGTACGCGTCTTCGAGGGCCGTTCGGGCCCGATCGATGAGCTCGCGGTCGTCCATACTCCCGTCTCGGCGGGCGGTGGCAAATAGCCTGCGTCTGCGGCCGTCGGCGCCGGGCGGTCGGTACGCTCATGTTCCCGGCCGCGCTGGGTCGAGACGAGGTGTACGAGTTTGGGTTCGAACTCGGCGTGTGTCAGTGGGCCGAGCGGCACTGGCCGGCCGAGGCCGGAATCGTCGCCCGGCAGCTGGGCACCGAGCACCGGCGCTGGGACACCGTCGTAATCGAGGCCGACCCCGAGGCGCTCGCGGCCCGGGCGTGGTTCGGCGACCGTCGGTTGGACGGGGACTTGCTACGAGTGGTCAGACACGCACCAGCCGAGTGGGCCTGGTACCGCGACGCGCTTCCCGAGCCCTCCTTTCCCTGGCGGTACGTCCGCGAGGCCGTCCACCGCGCGGCCGACCGCGGCCTGATCGAGCGCCGGCGCCGGAACGGCCGGATCGAGCTCCGACAGATTCGACCCTACCCCGACTGGGTCGAGCAGATCGTCGCCATCGAGAACAAGCCCGACCTCGACGCGAGCGCGGCCAAAGACCTGCGCCCACAGCTCGAGCGCGACGTCGCGCTCGGGCTGGCAGACGAGGTCTGGGTCGCGACCCGGGCCACCGACGACGCCGTCGCACCGGTCTTACTCGAGGACCTGCCCGTGCAAGCGGGCGTGTTAACCGTCGCGGCCGGACGCGGCGCCGACCGGGTCGATCGGACCTGGCGGCCCCGCCGGCTCGCGGTCGGAGAGCCGGGAACGCGGATCCTCGATCGACCAGAGGGCGGCGATTACGACGCCTCGGCCTGTCGGTTCGAGTACGCGACCCCCGACTGGAAGGCCCGCAAGCGCCGCGAGATCGCCGAACGAGCCTACGAGCGGGGCTGGCGTTCATACGTGGAGTCGATGCGGCCGGACTGCGGGTCCTGTCCGGAGTTCGAGCCCGAGCCGCCGGCCTGGCGGACCCGGGACTGGCCGATCGAGGGCGGCCCCGGCGCGGGGATCAAGCGGGTGCTCGAACGCCAGCGCGACCGTTTCCGGCCCGATTAGTCCTCGACGACGATCCGGTCGCGCTCGGTCGTCCGCCGGAAGGTCGGGACCGTCCGTTGGACGCGCTCGACAACGCCCCTGTCAACCAGCTCGTGAAGCGCCGACCGGACCGCATCAACACCCGGATCCGAGCCGGTCTCCCGGACGCCCTGCAGCGTCGCGACGACGCTCTGTGAGGTGGCATCGGGCTCGGGCAACGCGTCGAGCACCCGCCGGTGGAGCTCGGTCCCGGCGACGATCAGCTCGCCGTCGTCCGCACCGAGCAGCGCCTCGGCTTCGGGGGTCGCGCGGATGAGGCTGTCCTCGTCGCGGTAGTAGTACTCTCCGAGCTCGTCCTCGAGATACCGGTGGACCTCGCTGCCGCCCGCAAGCCCCCACCGGTCCTGGAGCGTACCGTTTTTCGTCGGCTGGAGCTCGACGATGTCCGCGAGCCGCTCCCGGGCCTGCTCGTCGAGTGTCATCCTCGCTGGCCGTTCGGGGACGATCGGTATCGGCGTTTGGATTTCCGCCGAGCCGGGCTCAGTCGATATCGGCGAGGGTATCGGCGACCCGGTCCCAGTGACTGCCCTTCCAGAACAGCTGTCCGCAGTCCCGACACGCCCAGACCGCGGTCCGGCCAGGATCGGGCGCCTCCATGGGCGTCTCCGTGCCGGAGTCGACTCGGGTTAGGCATCCGTTGCAGGCGCCACACCGCTCGGGGCTCGCCGGCAGCGCGAGTTCGATCCCGGCCGCGGCCAGCTCTGCGAGCTGCGGGCGCGTCTCGCGGCTCTCGACGCGAATTGCGTCTTCAGCTCGGGCCGCGAGCCGTCGGTCACCGGTGACGAGCCGTCGGTCCTCCTGTCGGGTGAGCTCAAGCAGCTCGTCGTCTGCCTCGACGCCGGCCTCGAGCGCGTAGGCCGCGTCGTGGCCGCACATCCGGAGGTAGCTCCGAAGCCCGCCGAGCATCGCGTCGAGCAACCGCCCGCCCCGGGAGGTCGAGCCGGCGGGGGGAGGCGTTGACCTCGAGTGCGGTGTCGGCCGCGGCGGCGGCGGTCGCCAGCCGCTCGATGTCGAGTTCGAGCCCGGAGCGACGCCCCAGCTGCCGGCCCGTGGGGTGGCCGATGACATCTACCTCGGGGTGTTCGACCGCCCGCACGAGCCGCTCGGTTCCCTCGCCGGAGAGGGCGGCGTGTGGCGAGGCGACGACCAGATCGAGCTCCGCGAGCAGGTCGTCGGCGACCGAGACCGATCCGTCAGGGCCGACGTTCGCCTCGACGCCGGCGAACACCTCGATGTCCGCGTCGGCGGCGGCCTCGCGGATCGCCGGCAGCTGCTCGCGAAGGGCCGTCTCGTCGAGCCCGACACCTCCCACCATCCCCGGCCCGGTCGCGTGATCGGTGAGACAGACGTACTCGTGGCCGCGACCGGCCGCCGCGGCAATCATCTCCTCGATCGAGGCCTCGCCGTCCGACCAGTCCGTGTGGACGTGCAGGTCCCCACGGAGGTCTCCGCGATCGAGTAGTGCCGGCAGCTCGCCGTCGGCCGCCACCTCGCCGCGGTCCTCGCGCAGCTCCGGCGGCACCCACGAGAGCCCGACAGCCTCGTAGACCCCCTCCTCGGTCGCTCCAGCGATCCGTTCGCCGGCCCGCCGGTCGTCGCCGTCCTCGGTCTCGGAGACCTCAGAGGCCTCGGAGACGTCAAACACGCCGTACTCGTTGAGCTTCAACCCCCGATCGATCGCCCGGTTCCGGACCGCGACGTTGTGGGCCCTGCTGCCGGTGAAATACTGCAGGGCGGCGCCGAAGCCCCCGGGTGCGACC
>PXQL01000031.1:2397-16419 GCA_003021335.1 Halobacteriales archaeon QH_10_67_13 | reverse complement strand
AGTAAACGCCGCGACGACGGCCTCGGGGTCGTCGCTGGCGGCCTGCACGTCGACGTCGCCGATCGTCGGCTTGAACCGCCGGATCGAGCCGGCCAGCTCACAGCGCTCGACGGCCGCCCGGTCGGCGAGATACGACAGCACCCGCTCGCCCAGCGGACGGACCTCGCCCAACAGCTGCCGCTCGGTCGCCTCCCGGGCGAAGGGGATCCCCTCGCTGATGTTTTGCTCGGTCTTCTCCCCGAACCCGTCGAGTTCCTGGATTTCGCCGGCGTCCGCGGCCGCCGCGAGGTCGTCGAGTGTCTGCACGCCGAGGGCCTCGTACAGCCGGCCGACGGTCTTCGGTCCGACGCCCTCGACGCTCGTGAGCGCGTCCATCTCGACCGGCAGCTGCTCGCGCAGCTCGGTCAGCTCCTCGATCTCGCCGGTCTCGACGTACTCAACGATCTTCGCCGAGATCGCGTCGCCGACGGCGTCGATCGTCGCGACGCGGTCTTTCCCCTCCGCGACGAGCGCCTCGATCGGCTCCGGGTGGTCTCTGAGGTTTTCGGCCGCTCGCCGGTATGTGCGTGGCTTGTACGCGACGTCTCTGGCCTCGAGGAGATCCGCGAACTCCTCGAGTCGAGCGGCGACCTCGCGGTTGCGACTCATGGCCGAGTTATGGGTCGCCGGCTCTTGAGTCTCCGGTTAGAGCATCCGATCGGGGTTCCCAGCCGGAGCCCGGGCTACTACATATCGGAGTTCTCGCCGAGCGCCTTCTGGAGGAACTGCAGCCACCGCTTGCGGTCTGCGGTCTCGTTGGCCTCAGCCTCGCGCTCGACGTCGACCGGACCGAGCGACTCGAGCTCGGTCAGCGCCCGGTCGATCCCGATGATCGCCTCTGCGAGCCGTTCGCCCTCCTCGTAGCTGATCTCGCCAGCTTCGATTCGCTGCTCGCGCTCGCGGCGCTCTCGCCGGAGGTTGCGCTTTGCCCGCTCGACCCGGTCGCGCTCGCCCGACGGGATCGTCTCGCGGCGGCGGATCTCGAAGACGAACTCCCGGAGGTCGATCTCCTCGCCCTGGATCTCGATGCGCTCGGGGATCGATTGGCCGACGGTCGCGCCGTCGCGCCCGATCCGCTCGAGCAGCTGTTTGCGGCGGTACTCTCTCATCCTCGCGCCTTGCGGTCACTCGCTTGGCCGTTCGAGTCCGATCCCAGACGGGTGTCGACTCCGGATCGACGGCCGAAATCGGACGACTCGTCGAACACGCGAGACACTCCGGGGCCGAAGAACATATGCGTAGTGCCGATACTACCCCTCTAGAACCGCCCGTGCGGCCGCGACGCCGGCCGCCGGATCGACGGCCGCGCTGACGTCTTCCATCGCCGCGCCGACGGTCCGCACGCCGCGGAGGATCTGTTCGTCGCCGAGCCCGCCCATGTTCGACACCCGGAAGATATCTCCCCCGAGGTGTCCCTGTCCGCCCGAGACAGAGACGTTGCGCTCCTCGACGGCGTCGAAAAACGCCGTCGGCTCCGCCCTAACGGGCCCGGGCAGACTCACGGCCGTCACCGTGTTCGAGTACACCGTCGCACCCGCCGGCTCGGGAAACAGCTCCAGTCCCATCGCCGTGAACCCCTCGCGAAACGCCGCGGCCTGCCGGCGGTGGCGTCTGATCCGCCCCGGCAGTCCCTCCCGCTCGATCGCCTCGAGGGCGGCGGCCATCGCCCGGAACAGCGGCACAGCGCTGGTAAAGGGCGTCTGGTCGTCCCCGGCCTTCCGCAGGTGCCAGTCCAGATCCTCATAGAAGGGGGCGGCCTCGCCGTCGGCGGCCGCGGCGGCCGCCTCGGTAACGTACAGCGCCGAGATGCCCGGCGGCGCCGCCAGGGCCTTTTGTGCGTCGGTCACCGCAACGTCAACGTTCCAATCGTCGATGCAGAACACGTCCCCCCCGATGGAGGTGACCCCGTCGACGGCGAACAACGCGTCTGCCTCGTCGGCGAGCCGGCCGACCCCCGAGACCGGGTTCACCAGTCCCGTCGAGGTCTCGTTGTGCACCATCGTTACGAGCGCCGTCTCCTCGGTGATCGCCGCCGCGACCGCCTCCAAGTCGAACGACTCGCCCCACGGCACCGATACCCGCCGACACTGTGCGTGGCGCTCGGCGATCCGGGCGAACCGCCGGCCGAACTTGCCGTTTACCAGCGCCACCACCTCCTCAGATCCCCGACAGCGTCGACCGCTCGAAGACGGTCGCGAGCCCGGACTGGACGCGCTCGTAGACGGCCTCGAAGGCTACCGAGCGGTGCGAGACCATCGGCCCGTCCATCGCGCGTCGCACCCGATCGGAAACCGGCACCGGCCCGGGGTTCAACAGAAGGAACTCCTCGTCCATACTACTGGATCTGGCCGGGATAATATAAGTTCCAGCGGTGAGTCACGCCGCCGCCAGGACTCGAACCTGGGACAACCACGTCTCTGCGGCACACAGGGTAACTGTACGCCGTAACAGCGTGGTGCTCTACCATCTGAGCTACGGCGGCTTACCTCTCCGTAGACGGAATCGTTTGAAAGGCGTTTCGTTTCCCGCCAGCGGTCACCCGACGGCACCCATCCGTGGCGGTGATCGACACGCTTTCACCCGCCGACGGGCAACCGAATCTATGGACGCTTTCGAGACGGTCACCGCGCGGGTGCGGGAGCGGATCGCCCCCGATCCCGACGAGCGCGAGCGCCTCGAGGCCGCGACCGCGGCGCTCGTCGACCGGGCCGAGCGGGCCGTCGCGGAGCTTCCGGTCTCGGCGCGGGTCGTGCGGGCCGGCTCGACCGCCCGGAACACGTGGCTCGCCGGCGACCGCGACATCGACATCTTCGTCTGTTTTTCGCCGGACCTCGACGACGGCGCGCTCGAGGAGTACGGGATCGCGGTCGGGACGGGGGTCCTTCCGGACGGTCGGGAGGAGTACGCCGAGCACCCCTACGTCAGCGGGACCTACGAGGGCTTCGCGGTCGATCTGGTTCCCTGTTACGACGTCGAGACCGCGGCCGAGATCCGGTCGTCGGTCGACCGGACGCCGTTTCACACCGCATACGTCGGCAAGCGACTCAACGACGGTCTCGCCGACGTCCGGCTCGACCCCGCCGATCACGGCCAGGCGACCTTCGACGACCCGCTCGTGGTGATCGATCCGACCGACCCCGAGCGAAACGTCGCGGCCGTGCTCTCGGCGGCGAACCTCGCCCGGTTCCAGCACGTCGTCCGGGAGCTACTCGCCGACCCCCGCGAGTCGCTGTTCGAGCCTCCGGACCACGAGCCGATCGACGCCGCCGCCGTCCGGACGGCCTTCGAGCGCCGGGGCACGACTCCGGTTGCCGTCCGGGTGACCGTTCCGGACCTCATCGACGACCAGCTGTGGCCCCAGCTCGAGCGCTCGCGGGCCGGCGTCGCGGGGCTGCTCGCGCGTCACGGGTTCGACGTGTTTCGCGACGCCGTCCTGGCCGAGGACCACGATCCCGACCGAGACGAGCGCATCGCCGTACTGCTGTTCGAACTTGCCGTCTCGGAACGCCCCGCCGTCGAGCGCCACGAGGGACCGCCGGTAGCCGCCCGGAGCCACGCCGAGCGGTTCTACGACACCTACATCGAGGATGGGGACGGGCACGGGCCCTTCGTCGCCGGCGGTCGGTACGTCGTCGAGCGCGAGCGGGAGTTCGTCGACGCCCCCGCGCTGCTGGAGGCAGAGATCACCGAGGCTTCCCACGGTGCCCGGATCCAGACGGCCCTGGCGAAGGGGTACGACCTGCTGGTCGGCGAGGCGATCGGCGAGCTCGCCGACCGGTTCGATGGGGAGCTTGCGGCCTACCTCGATCCGGGCGTCAGGCGATCTCGATGACCGGATCTCGGACGGCCGGTCTCTGCCGTCGCGCGTAGCCCGAAAGGACGCCAGGTCGAGTGGCCCGTCCGTCTTGGGAGGTTTGTCGCTCAGCTACCCTGTGCCTCGACCCGCTCAAGGGCCTGCCGACGCTGTCGCCGAGGGCGGCGAGATCGTACCCGCCCTCCAGCACGAATCCGAGCCCCGCGTCGGCGTCGGCGGCGACCGCTCGGATTGCAGCCGCCAGGCGGGCGTACCCCTCCGTCGAGACGCCGACCGCCGAGATCGGGTCGTTCTCGTGGGCGTCGAAGCCAGCGCTGACGACGATCACGTCCGGGTCGAAGGCGACGACGGCCGGTCCGATCGCCTCCGCGAACGCCGCCCGGTAGCCGGGATCGCCGGCCGCCCCCGGGAGCGGCACGTTCAGCGTCGTCTCCGCTCCGGGCCCGACCCCGGTCTCCTCGGTGCGGCCGGTCGACGGGTAGAGGTCTGTCTCGTGGACCGACGCGTAGAACACGTCTCCCCGGTCGTAGAACAGCTCCTGGGTGCCGTTCCCGTGGTGGACGTCCCAGTCGACGATCGCGACCCGGTCGGCGCCGGCCCGCAGGACCGTCTCGGCCGCGATCGCAGCGTTGTTAAAGAAGCAAAACCCCATCGCGTCGTCCGAGAGGGCGTGGTGGCCGGGGGGACGGCCCAGCCCGAACGGCGTCTCGGTGCCGTCGGCGCCCGCGAGCGCCCGGAGGGCGACCCAGCGGGCGATCCCGGCGCTCGCGCGGGCGGCCGTCCACGTGGCTGCGTTCGCGACGGTGTCGCCGTCCCAGCGCCCGCCGCCTGCGCCGGCGAGCGACTCGACGGCGTCGATGTACCCGGAGTCGTGGACGGTGAGCAGCTCTCGGCGGTCGGCCGGCTCGGGGGCAGCGTACTCGACCCCGTGACGGTCGGCGAGTGCCCGCCGGATCCGTCGCAGCCGACTGGGACGCTCGGGGTGGCCCTCCCCGGGGTCGTGTTCGAGACACGCCTCCCGGTAGCCGAAGTTCATCCGAAATGCGAGGCGAGTGCGAAGTACGCGGCCACGTCCTCGGCCTTGATCGTCCGGCGCCCGGCGTGGCGGGCCAGGAACGCGGCGGCGCCCGCGACGTCGTCGGCGAACCCCTCGAGTAGCGCCGCCAGCGCCATCCGGGCGTCCATCGAGACCCGATACCGGTCGTCGATGTCCAGCCTTGCAACCCGGTCGACCGGCGCGATCGGCAAGGCCAGGTCCCCACGCTCGGGCGGGGTCTCGGCCTCGAAATCCTCGAACATCAGGGTTTTGCGGCCGTCGGCGGCCGCCTGTTCGGCCGCGATCCCCGCACGCCGTGCTCCCTCTCGCTGGATCCGGCGGGCCAACTCCTCGGCCGCGCCGGAACTCACGCGGAGCCCATCGGCGTTGCGTCGGATGATGTCATCGACCGGAGCAAACGGCAGCTCGACGCTCATACGCCAGACGCGGTCTGTGGCGGTGTTAAGCGTTCCGCACGCCTGCTCGGGAGTATCAGAGTAGCTCCTCGGCCTCCAGACGGCCGTCCCGCAGCGACCCGCGGACGGTCACCTCCTCGCCGAGCCGGACCCGAGCCTCGGTCTCGACGGGCATCGTTTCGGTCCCGTCGTCGAGGATCACCGGCTCACCCGTCTGAACGACCGTGCGGAGTATCAGAGTAGCTCCTCGGCCTCCAGACGGCCGTCCCGCAGCGACCCGCGGACGACCCAGACTCCGTGGCACCGTCCGCCGAGTCGGCCGTCGGGCCCGGCTCGGCGTCGCCGGCGGGATCGTCGAAAACGACGACCGCAGAGCCCCAGCCGGCGGAGGCCTCGAGCTCGTCCTGCCAGCCGTCCTGGATCTCGACATCGGTCGCGACCACCTCGTCGCCGGGGGCGATCTCCTTGTCGGCCTTCTCGCCCCAGAGCGCGACCCGGATGTCTCCCGAGTCGTCCTGCAGCCGGACGTTCCGGACCTGGCCCTCCGACCCATCGTCGCGGTCAAAGGTTCGCTTGGGATCTGCCGAGCGGACCACGCCGCCGATGTCGACGGTCTGTTCGATTTCTACGTCGTCGATCGGTGTCGTCTCGGGATCGTACTCGACGGCCGCGTCGATCTCCTCAACTGCGCCGCGCTCGCCGACGTGCACCTCGATATCGCCGTCGCGCTCGCGGACGTAGCCGTCGACGAGCTCGACCGTCGTCCCGGAGTCGAGCGCCTCGGCGCGGTCTGCCATCTCGTCCCAGAGGGGGACCCCGATCCGCCCGGTCTCGTCGCCGAGCACGAGATCCGAGACCTGTCCGGTCGAGCCGTCGTCTCGATCGAAAGTCCGGACGCTTCCGGTGTCGAGTACCCGCCCCTGCAGGCGAACGTCCGACTGGCCAAGCGACAGCGACGCGACCGTTGTCTCCCCGTCAAGTTCAACGGTGATCTCGGCCTCCGCGTCAATCTCGGCCTCGGAGACGCTGACCTCGATGCCGTCGTAGCCGTCTTTCGGACGGCCCTTCACCCGGAGAACGTCGCCCTCCTCGATCTCCCCGGCGGCGACGGCCTCGGCCTTTCCGTCCCAGAAGGCGAGCCGCACCCGTCCGGTCTCGTCGGCCGCGTCGACGTTGACCACCTGCCCCTCGCCGTCGTCGCGCTCGAAGGTGCGAACCTCGCCGATCGAGGTGACCTTCGCGAGGAACTTCACCTCGTCCATGGCCGGCTCGATCTCCGAGACGGTCTCGACTTCCCCGTCGGCGAGCTCGTGTGCGATGATCATCGCGGCGGTCTGTTCGTCCGCCAGCCCCTCCATCTGGGCGACCTTCTGCTCGACCGCCTCCCGGAACCGCTCCTCTGACACGTCGGCGTCGAGATCCTCGTAGATCTCGTCAATGGCGCTCATCGCTGTCCGAAATCCACGGTTGGCCGCCGCTTAAGCGTTGTCGTTGGCCGATTCTCCCCCCGCCGTCGGCCGATTGTCTCTCCCCGTCGGCGTCGTCGGTCACAGAAAAGGCTCGCGCCCGATCGGTCATAAACCTCCGCCGGGCGCCGGTCACGCCGTCTCGGTGACGGGGTGTCCGTCGTGTCTGACGACGACCCGTTCGGGGAGTCCGCCGGCGAACTCGAACACACAGCGGTACTCGACGACGCCGACGCACTGCTTGCAGACGCTTGCGGTGGACTCGAAAGTCAGGTCGACGGTCAGAACGCCCGCGTCGGCGTCGTATGCCACTCGCTCGAAGGCGGCCTCGTGGCAGGGATTGGAGGTCTGTGCGGCCCCGTCGACGATCGTCTCGGAGCCCTCGCGTGTCACCGCGGCCCGAGGGACCTCGCTATCGCCGTCGAGACAGTTCTGTGAGCGCGTCTCGACGCGCCGTCCGGTCAGCTCCGTCGCCCGCCCCACGGAGTCCGACCGGTCGTCCTCGCCTCCGTCGGAGCCGTCCGCGGGAGCGTCGCCTTCGTCGTCCTCGCCGTCCGAGTCGACTCCGCCGGCGTTGGACTCCGGCTCTCTGTCGGACTCGTCGTCGGAACGGGACTGGCTCGTCGAGCCGTTCGTCTCCTCGCCCGCCTCGTCTCCGTCGCCGGTCTCGGCGGGATCATCCCGGTCGGCCGTGACACAGCCCGCGGTCGCGGCGAGGAGACAGCCGAACCCGCCAAGGAGCCGTCTGCGCTCCATACCGCCAGCTCCGGGGCGGGTACAAGTAGCCGTTGTGGCGACTCAAACGGCGATCGAACCGACCGTAGGGCGTGTCACCGCTCGGTCGTCCAGGTGCCGTCCTCGTCGCGGCTGATGACGGCGTCGAACAGCCCCTTCATCGTCGCGACCGTCTGGGAGTCGTGTGCGTCCGGATCGAGCCTGTAGAAGCCGGTCCCGCCGACGGTCTTGACCCGGCCGGTGACGACGTGGAGAAAGCGAAACGCCCGCTGGAGATCGGCGTACTGGAGCAACGACGTGATCGAGTCGAACCAGACGACAGTCGCGGTGTCTTCTGCCGTCGCGGCGCCGGACAACAGCTCGCTCAGCTCGATTCCGACCCCGGTCAGATCCGACGGGTTGTCGATCGCGCGGGCCGTCCACGACGAGTCCCCGAGAACGACGTCGCGTTCCCCGACTGTGACGATCCCGCCGCGGGCTGGCGCCTCGCCGACCCGGTCGGTCCAGTCCTCAAGCCATCCCCGTGCGGTGCCGGTGTAGGTGACGACGATCAGGGTGGTCTGATCGAGCGGCGATTGTGTGAGCAGCTCGAAGCCCGCCGCGCTCTGTGAGCCGATGGAGGGAGCGAGAAAGAGGACGTTCGCGGACTCGGAGAGATCCGGCAGCTGGCCGGCCGAGTCGCCGCTCGCGCCCGTCTGTTCTGCCATTGTTAATGTGAAGCAACGCGTCGTAATAACTATATTGGATCAGAGCATTATAAGAATCCCCGCCGAGCCCCCCTACCGGACAACCGTAACCCCTTTACTCCGATGTTCGCTACCCGGATGTAGGTCCTGGTAGGGTAGTGGACTATCCTCTTGGCTTGCGGAGCCAGGGACCGGCGTTCAAATCGCCGCCAGGACGCTTTCTGCGCGCTTTCTCAGGTTACAAGTTGTGATGCGGCGAGTGTTGCCGTTACTATTGGTTATAGATTACTGCAGGTATATAATTGCAACACATGACAGAGCCGCAGGGATCCGACGACGGGGTCGTCGAGCGCGGGACAACGCGGTGTTGGTCTGTCACGCCCTGACCGGCAGCCAGCACGTCGCGAGCGGGGGCGAAAGTGCGGGCCAGGCGAGCGCGTGGTGGGATGAGATCGTCGGGCCCGGCCGGCCGATTGACACGACCGAACAGTACGTGGTCTGTGTAAACGTGCCGGGCTCGTGTTACGGCACGACCGGCCCGGCCTCGACAGATCCCCGAACCGGCGAGCCCTACGGTACCGCCTTCCCGCCGGTGACCGTCGGCGACTGGGTCGAGGCCCAGCGGCTGCTGCTCGAAGAGCTGGGCGTCTCGCGGCTGCGCGCGGCCGTCGGCGGCAGCGTCGGCGGGATGAACGTTCTCGAGTGGGCGAAACGCTACCCCGAGCGCGTCGACCGGATCGCCCCCATCGCGACCGCCCCCAGGCTCGACCCGCAGTGTCTGGCACTCGACGCGATCGCGCGCCGGGCAATCACCGCGGATTCGGACTGGCAGGGCGGGGCGTACTACGGCGACACACACCCCGACGACGGCCTGGCCCGGGCCAGGCAGATCGGTCACGTGATGTACCTCTCGAAGGAATCGATGGAGCGGAAATTCGGTCGCCGGATCGCCGGCGGCGCCCGCCCCGTCGGTGACGAGGCGTCGGCGGCTTTCCCATACCGCGAGGTCGAGTCGTATCTTGACTACCAGGCCGAGACGTTCGTCGACCGGTTCGACGCCAATGCCTACCTGTACCTGATCCGAGCGATGGACGAGTACGACCTCGCCGCCGGGTGTGACTCGGACGCGGCCGCGCTGGCGGAGTTCGACGGCGCGGCGCTCGTGCTCTCGTTCACCGGCGACTGGCATTTCACCGTCGAGCAGGCCGAGGGGCTCGTCGATTCGATGACGACCGCCGAGATCGACGCGACCCACAGGGTGATCGACTCGGATCACGGCCACGACGCATTCCTCGTCGAGCCCGAGTCGGTCGGCCCGCCGCTTGCGGCGTTTCTCGCGCCCGGTCCCGGAGAGTCGGAGGCGTCCGGGTGCGCCGCGCCGGCGCTCTGTCCGGACTGAGGGACAACAGTGAACTACCCCACCCGACCGCGTTCGGGGCTCCTCGCCGCTTGCTGGTTGCGGGTGGGGCCTCCTGGTTCTGCGTCGGAGCGTGTATCCGACGTGGACACAGCGGCTCCAGACTCCGCAGGCGGCTTCGCTTCACAGGCAGTTCGGAGTGTCCCACTCCGACCGATTCGACACTCGGCCACAACCGACGGCGCACGCTTTGTGTCGCGTCTGAACACCACCGGAGACGGGGCGAGCATCGTACTACCTCATTCGACCGTAGGGGTGAATGTGGCGGAGAACACGTGTCTGCGAACCGTGCGGGCGCTGTATCCCCTCCCTACTGCGCTCCCTCCGGTCGCTCCGTGGAGAAAGAGGAATTAGCGCTCTCACCGCAGAAGCTAATCCGGTCGTTCCCTTAAGAGCGGCCGATGGATATCTGCGTGTTCGGCGCCGGGAGTCTCGGGAGCCTCGTCGGCGGCCTGCTCGCCCGCGAACACGCGGTCACGCTCGTCGGGCGCCGGCCTCACGTCGACCGCGTCGCCGACAGCGGGCTTGCGATCGTCCGCGAGGGCGAGACGGAACTGCGTGTCCGTCCGGCAGCGACGACGACGGTCCCGGATCGCGCCGAACTCGCGGTCGTGACCGTCAAGTCCTTCGACACGCCCGCGGCCGGGACGGCACTCGCCGAGGCGGAACTCAAGGCCGTCCTCTCGCTACAGAACGGGATGGGAAACGAGGCCCGCCTCGCCAGGGCGCTCTCGGCGCCCGTGTTGGCCGGTACCTGTACCTACGGCGCGCGGCTGACCGAGCCCGGCGTCGTCGAGTGGACCGGGACGGGCGAGATCGTCCTCGGCGCTCGGGAGGGGGGATCGTCTGCGCTCGCCGAACGCGTGGCAACGGCCTTCGAGACTGCCGGGCTCGCGGCGACCGCTTCGCCAGCGATGCCCCGGGAGCTGTGGGAGAAACTCGCGGTCAACGCCGGCATCAACGCCGCGACGGCGCTCGCTCGCGTTCCGAACGGCGCCGTGGTCAAGGGCCCGGGCGAGTGGATAACGCGGCGAGCCGCCCAGGAAGCCGCCACCGTGGCCCGCGACCGCGGGGTCGAGCTCTCCCCCGAGACGGCAGCAGAGGCGGCCGTCTCAGTCGCCGAGACGACGCGTGCGAATCGCTCGTCGATGTATCAGGATCTCGACACTGGCAGCCGGACGGAAGTTGACGCGATCAACGGGTACGTCTGCGAGCACGCACACTTTCCGGTGCCGGTCAACGAGACGCTGACTCGGCTGGTCCGGACCTGGGAGCGCAGACGGGATCTGCGGGATTGACACTCCGTCCGAGCGCGTGAAAACCGTCGAGTGTACCCGTCAGAACGGTGCCTGCGGTCCGTCCTCGCTGTCGCCGGGGCCGTCGTCGGTGCCCGGACCGGCGCCGGGGAACCCGCCGCCGCGGCTGTGACCGCCGCCGGTCACGCCCGTCGAGGCGTGGACGGTGTCGATCTCGGGGATCTCCGTTGTCATGCGGGCCTTGATCGCCTGGACCGTCATCGGGGAGATGCCACAGCCCGAGCAGGCGCCGCTCAGCTCGATCGTCACCTCGCCGGTCTCGCGGTCGATCTCCTCGATGGCCGCGCTGCCGCCGTGCATCTGGATCTGCGGGAAGTTCCGCCGAAGGAAGTTCCGGATCCGCTCGCGCAGGTGGTCGTTCGTCTCGGCTTCCGTGCTCATACTGAATGGAGGCCGCGAGCGTGCTTAGTCCTTTTGACGCCGGCGGGGCCCAACGCTCAAGACGGTCGCGGTCGGGCGTTCGGTATGGACCTGACCGCCGACGAGATCGCCGGCGTCGCGGGGCTGTTCGGCGGCCTGACTCGGGCGGAACTCACCAGAGCACTCGCGGAGCTCGCCTACAAGCGGGGCGGGACCCACGATCCCGAGAGCTTCGAGCCGGCGGTCGACCGCGCGGTCGAGAGCTACCACCTCGTCGCCGTCGAGCCCGACGAGCTCCGGGCCGAGGCGCCAGTGCTGGTTCCCGGGCCCGTCGCCTTCCCGAATCCGCCTGCGGGCGCCGACGATCTGCCCCACATCCTCGATGTTCCCGAGCGGACCGTCGACCGCGAGACCGCCGGGCGGGCGGCTGGTGAGCGGCTCCTCGCCGAGGCCGCGGCGGCGGTCGACGACGGCGACGGCGACCGCGTCGCCGAGCTGATCGACGTGAGCTACGAACTTGAGGCGTGGGCCGGGGTCGATGTCGCGACCGCCCGGGACCGACTCGCCGCCTTCGAGGACGCCCGCTAGCCGGTGTGGCTAAGTCCGGGCAGCGGGTACCGGGGTGTATGAACCTCGATCGGGTGCGCCGGTACGAGCCGACGGCCGTCGCGGACGGCCGGCCGGCGTCGGTGATCGTCCCGATTGTCGACGTCGGGTCGTCGCTCGTGTTCACGAAGCGAGCCGAGGAGCTCCCCGATCACCCCGGACAGATGAGCTTCCCCGGCGGGCGGCGCGAGGCCCGCGACGAGAGCCGGCTCGCCACCGCCCGGCGCGAGGCCGGCGAGGAGGTCGGACTCTCCGCCGACGAGCTCGCCGTCGTCGGCCGGCTCGACGACATTCTGACCGTCACCGATTTTGCCGTCAGGCCCTTCGTCGCTCGGGTTCCGGACCGGGAGTACGCCCCGACCAGCCCGGAGGTCGCGACCGTCGCGACGCTGTCGGTCGCGGAACTGACCGATCCGGCGAACTACCGGGCCGGGCGTCGGGACGGCCGGCTGGTGGATTACTTCACCGTCGACGGGTACACCGTGTGGGGGGCGACCGCGCGGATCCTCGCCGGGCTGCTCGCGCTCACGACAGACTGGGAGCGCCCCGCGGCCCCGTGAGTCCGGTCACGCGCCGTCGTCTCGGGAGTCTTCGCTGGTCTCGCCGTCGACCGCCGTGCTCTCGTCGTGATCGCCGTCGCCTTTCGGCAGCCGGACGAGAAGCGTTCCGTTCGACTCGAGGGTCGCCTCGGCGGCCGTCGCCTCGACGGGCGGGCCCTCTGGCAGCGTGACCCGCCCTTCGAGCGAGAGCCCCCGGCCGGGAAAGGTCATCTCAAAGGACTCCCTGAGCGGGCGGAACCGCTCGACTCGGACCAAGAGGCGCCGGTCCTCGTAGGTGATCTGTACGTCCTCGCGGTCGGCGCCAGGGGCGTCGAACACGACCAGGTACGCGTCGTCACTCTCGAGGGTGTCGCTCGGGAGGTCCCTGCGCTCCTGTCTGCGGCCGAGCGTCCGGCCGACGGCGTCGAACACGGCGTCACCGATCGACTCGGTGACGTCTCTGATCACGGGCATCCCTCCGGTGTCTGGATGTCGCGACGCGGGGATCGACTCATGCGTGTGGGTAGGGCCGGCGGCGTAATCAACCCCCGGATCGGCCTCCGCGGGGCGGCTCCGAGCGTTGCTGACGCGAGGATCGGCCGATGCTGCGACGACAGGAGGGGTAAGATTCACGTAGGCGGCCGAGATAGTTCGACGCATGGCAGAGCTACTGGCGGAGAATCTCTCGGGGAAGGCCGTAATGGGCTCTGACGGCGCGGAGATCGGCATGTTGTACAACATCACGATGGACATCGAGACCGGGCGGCTCCAGGATCTCATTATCGATCCCGACGGCGTCAACAAGACGGAGTTCGAGACCGACACCGCAGGCCGGCTGCTGGTGCCGGTCGACCGCGTCAAGGCTGTCAAAGACCACATGATCATCCAGCGGTAAGATGTACGTCCTCGACTCGTCGGCGTTCATCAACGAGTTTCACACCGACGGCGACATCGCGACGATCCCGGTGGTGCGAGAGGAACTCGAAGACGAGAGCGCCTACCGGTTCGACGCACTGGAAGGGTCGGGAATGCACTTACACATTCCCGACGGCGAGACCGTCGAGCGGATCGAGCGAGCCGCTCGCGAGACCGGCGACCTCAAGACGCTCTCTCGGACCGACGTTCGGCTGGTCGCGGCTGCGTTCGAGCTCGATAGTCGGCTGGTGACAGACGACTACGCGATGCAAAACGTCGCCGACCGGCTGAATGTCGCCGTCGAGGTGATCGACCAGGAGGGAATCGACGAGCAACGTTCCTGGCAGTTTCAGTGTCAGGGCTGTGGCCGCGAGTTCGACGAGCACCACGACCGGTGTCCGGTCTGCGGAAGCGACCTCTCCCGGAAGAACCCGGCCTGATCAGCCTGCCGGGACCGCGACTCCGACCGCCCCGTAGTATCCCACGAGGTAGACGACGGCGTTCCAGGCGGCGTGGACGGCGATCGGAACGAGCAGGTTGTGCGTGTGCTCGTAGGCGATCCCGAGGACGGCACCGGCAAGCACGACGACCAGCACGTACGCCCCGGAGCTGCCGGCACCGGTCAGCACCGGGTAGTGGACGAGCCCGAAGACGACCGCGGCGATCGCGATCCCTGG
>PXQL01000031.1:0-2189 GCA_003021335.1 Halobacteriales archaeon QH_10_67_13 | reverse complement strand
GCGACCAGCAGCTCCCGTCCGCCGGCTGCGAAGGCCCCCCCGACGACGAAGGCGGCGAGTACGAGTCCCACCGCGTGGCTTGCGCTCTCGAAGCGTTCTCTCCGATTGCCGATTCGGACGAGCGGGGCGTCGGCCGCCACACCTTCTGGTAGCGCCCTCGGGACAAAGACGGTACCGGTTGTTCAGTCCTCGACGACGAGCCGGGTCTTGTCCGCGACGGCAGCGGCCTCGGCGGTCGTCCCCGAGTCCTCAAGCAGCCCCCGGGCGGCACGCTTGCCCCACTCGACAGCAGGCTGGGTGAACGTCTCGACACCGAAGAGCTCGCCGGCGAGCACGCAGGCCGCCTCCATCTCGTACAGCAGCTCGCCGACCGACGCCGGGTCGAGCCGGTCGATCTCTATCCGGACGGTCGGCCGGCCGGCCGCGGCCAGGCTGGCCTCCGTGGCCTCGAACTCGGCGTCGAGCAGCCCGCCGAGCGTGGTGTCCCCGAGGTACGCGAGCTCGTCTGTCCTGGGCTCCGGGATCGCCCGGTCGGTTCGCTCGCGCGGGCGGAGTAGCGTCACCAGCTTGTCCCGCGGCCCGGCACGGTAGAGCTGCAGCTGGGAGTGCTGGTCGGTCGCGCCTATCGCGCGCATCGGCGTCTGTCCCCGGCCGTCCTTGCCAAGGCTCTCGGCCCACAGCTGGGCGAACCACTCGGCGAACGGTTCGAGCCGCTCGGCGTAGGGCATCATGACGGCGCTCCGGGCACCCCGCCCGGCGAGCGCGTAGGCGACGGCGCCGTAGGCGTAGGCCGGACACTCGTACAACGACGGCCCGAGGGTCTCGGCCGTGCGCTGTCCGCCGGCCAAGACCGCCTCCACGTCGACGCCCTGCAGCGCTGCCGGCACCAGTCCGACCGGCGAGAGCGCCGCGAACCGTCCCGGGACGCCGGCCGGCACCGAAAGGGTTGGCAGTCCCCGCTCGCTCGCGAGCCTCCTGAGCGGTCCCTCCCGGCCGGTGGTGACGATCGTCCGCTCGATCCAGTCGACGCCGGCGGTCTCCATCGCGTCCCTGACCACGAGGAAGTTCGCAAGCGTCTCAGCGGTCGTGCCCGACCGCGAGACGACGTGGACGACGGCGTCCTCGAGAGACACTTCCTCGAGTACCTCCCTCGCGTGGGCCGGGTCGACGTTGTCCAGCGCGTAGTGATCGATCTCGTGGGGGCCGGTCGCCGCCGAGACGGTACTCGCCCCGAGCGCGCTCCCCCCGATGCCGACGGTCATGACCGCCTCGGCGTCGGTAAAGTCGGCGACCGCGTCTGTGATCTCCTCGGGGTCGGTCCGGTCGGGAAGATTCAGAGCGGCGTAGCCGAACTCTCCGTCCGATCGCCCCACGGCGATCCGCTCGTGGGCGGTCGCCACGCGGTCGTCGAGCTCCTCGAGTCCCGACTCGGCGATCCCCGGATCCGCGACCGCGGCGAGGGCGTTTCCGATGTCGACGCGCATACGGCGTTCTCGGCGGCCGCGGGCATAGCGTTCACGCTTGGCGACGAGCCCGGTCGGTCCGACGAGCCCACCGGCGCCGACCGTCGGGCGAGTCAGTTCCGTCCGGTCGCGGCCGCGACGAGCGACGCAACCTCCGGCCGGATGATCGCCTCGACGGCCGCCGCGGTCCCGTTGCCGCCGACGCGGAGGAGTGCAGTCCCGAACTCCCCGCCGTCGGTGGGTGCCTCGCCGTCGGTCGTCTCGGAAGAGTCCGGCCGGTCGTCCGCCTCGCTGGGTCCGGACTCGTCGGGTTCGCCGCTGACCCGCCGCCGGGACTCGCGGGACTGAAAGTCGACTATGCGTCCGGTATGCCGGGCGGTAAAAAAGCGTGTCACCAGTGCCGTTATGCGCCCGGTTGCCCTGGTATGCCCATGCAGGCCGTTCAGATCACCGAGCACGGGGGACGGGAGGGTCTCGAGTACGGCAAGCGGCCGGAGCCGGAGCCGGGCCGCGAAGAGGTGCTCGTCGAGATCGAGGCCGGCGGGCTCAACCACCTCGACGTCTGGACCCGGCGGGGGCTGCCAGGCGTGGAGCTCGACCTGCCCCACGTGCCCGGTAGCGACGGCGCCGGGACCGTCCGCGCGGTCGGGTCGGGCGTCGACCGGTTCGCCGAGGGCGATCGGGTCGCGCTTTCGGCCGGCGTTTCGTGCGGTCGCTGTGAGTTCT
>PXQL01000030.1 GCA_003021335.1 Halobacteriales archaeon QH_10_67_13 | reverse complement strand
CCGACCGTCCGCCGGTCGGTCCGACGGCGCCGGACCTCGACGAGTCCGCGGTCTTCGAGCCGGGTCTCGAAGGCGGCGATCGCCTCCGAGCGGATCATCGGCGCGATCGCCGAGACGCCGCCGGGCGGCAGCGACGGGCGAAAGTCGAGTCCGGTCGCGGCGAAAAACCGGACCATCCGGTCGATCTCGCCGTCGGTCGCGGTGCGCAACGCCTCACGGGCCCCGGCGTCCTCGTAGCGCCGGGTCGCTCCGGTCACCCGGACCTTCGAGAGCTCGAAGATCACCTCGACTGACTCCTCGGCGAGGGTGAAGCCGGCCTCGGCGAGCCGGCTCTCGGGAACCGCCGGCGGCGTCGGCATCCGTCAGTGGTCGTCCTCGCGCCAGCGGTGTTCACACTCCGTGCAGACGAAAAATCGAGTCTCACTCTCGTCGGCCGCGCGGATCTGTCGCATGTACCAGTAGGCCTCGTCGTTGTCACCCTCCGGGCACTTGGCAGTGGTCGTCGGTCGGGCCTGGGTTTCTGCCTCGCTCATGTCGACGACCTCGGTCTCCTCCTGGCCGGTGGTCGTCACCATCCCTTCTTCCTCGCTCGCGTCTCTGGGTTTCTTGTCATCGAGAGCGGGAAAGTTCAAGATTAAATTCTGATGAGTTTTACCCCGCATCTGGAATTGATGGGTTTCGACGGGATCAGCTGAGGCGACCTACCGATCGTCGCCGGTCGGGCTGGACTCCGGTTGGTCGTGCCCACCGGTCCAGGCTTCGCAGGCGGTCATGTCTTCGATCAGGCGGTCGTGGTGGTGACAGTACGGCGTCAACTCGCCGTCGGCCCGGACGTACTCGAAGTGAGCGCAGTTCCCACAGTAGCTGTCGGGGCCGATCGGCGCCGAGGTGGTCCGGGACTCCGTTCCGGCACCGTCGGCGGTCGCCCGGGGCTCCCGGCCGCCCGCGTCGCCGGTCGAGGCCGTTCCCCTACCGGTCGGCGCCGAGCCGATCAGCCCGACCGAGCCGCCCCCGTCGCCGGGCGATCGGACGAGTTCGATCGTTCCCCGGTCGGTGACCGCGACCCGAGCCGTCTCGCCGGGCCTGCGCCGCCGGCTGAGCGTCGCGACGCCGACGAACAGACACCAGATCGTGACGAGCACGCCCACGGCGTAGACGCCGATCACCGCAAGCAACACTCCCAACAGCGCGACCGGCAACCCGAGCCCGGCGAGCACGCCGGCGACCGATCGGGCGTCGCTGTGACCGAGCCACTCCGCGGCCGGCCCGGCCGCGATCGCAAGCGCCAGCACGACCATCGCGACGCCAGCGGCTACCGCCGCCGCGCCGACCCGCCGCCGCCACCGCGGGACCGCCGCTCCGACGCCCCCGCCGTAGATGTCGGTCAGACTGGTCATACCCTCGTTTGGGACTGGCTCGGCAAAACTACCCGTCAGACGCCCGTCCGACGCCCGAAAGAGTCAGTATCGGGGCGTCTAACCTGCGGTATGGTCGAGCTCGGAGAGCACAGACCCGTCGACGGCGCGCCGCTCGCTCGGATCGCGGCCCGGTTCACCTGGGGCGTCTCGGCCGCCGAGATCCGCCGTCGAGAGGGTGACACGCAGATCCGCACGCCCGAGGGCCCGCGGACGCTTGAAGAGGTCCTTGAGGAGATTGACGAGCCGTACTTTTCCACCCGACAGGCCTTCGAGACCGCGGTCCGGAACGTAATCGGCGACGGACCGGTCCCGGTCGCCGAGGACGGAGAGTCGTCCCCGCGGGATTGATTCCCTTCGGACCGTAGCCTTCGTATGGACGCTCCGATCGATCCGACCGCCGTCGATCCCGCAGACCTCGGCGAGCACCGCGTCGTTTTTGAAACCGACCACGAAACCGCGATCGAACGCCTCCGATCGGTCTGTACGGCGGTGGGGTTCGGTGTTCCCGTCGAGTTCTCTCCCCCGGAGCTGCTCAACGAGAAGGTAGACGCAGACCGGGATCCCTATTATGTCCTCGGAGCCTGCAACCCCGGGGTCGCGGACGCGGCGCCTACGGCCTCGGAGAACCGGATCGGCGCGCTCTTTCCCTGTAACTTCGTCGTCTGGGAGCGCGCCCCCGGCGAGCAGGTGATCTACCACGTCTCGATCATGCGTATCGCCCGGCTGGTCAGGCTCGCGCCCGATGACGAAGTCTGGGCCGAGATCGTCGAGGAAACCGGCGGGCTCGTCGACACGGCCTTCGATCGGCTCCGCGCGGACCCGGCCGCCCGGAGCTAATCGCCGGGCTTGAGAGCCGTCGGCCGCCGTTCGTGCCGACGTAACCGCGTTCATCGGACATTTCAATTACTGATAACGGACCAGTAAAGCTAAAATGTAGTATGAATAACCGTACTGACATGGGGAGGCTGAGCGGCGGAGAGCGGGGTGTCTCGGAGCTGTACGGCACCCTCTTAGTGATCGGTCTCACCATCGTCGTTGGGATCTTTCTTATCGGAACCGGGACCTTCGTCGTCCAGCAGCTCACCTCCGATTCCGAGAGTTCGGTCGGAACGGATACGATGTACGAGATCAATCAACAGATCGACTCGGTCGCGAGCGGTTCGGCCGAACAGTTTTCGGACGTTAGTCTCCCCGATGTGGACGGGGAGTACAAAATCACCGAGCGAGACACGTTCCGCATCAACATTACTCCCCGGAGTGATTACGCGAACCGGACGAACGAGACCGAACCACAGAATTTCTCTCTGGGGGCGATCGTCTACGAGTCTCCCGACGGGAGCGTCCTCTCGTACCAAGCCGGTGGGCTCTGGGAGCAGGGCCCCGACGGCGAGTTCACGCAGCTGCGTTCTGATCCGTATCTCGAGTTCACCGGCGACAGGATCAGGTTCGGGTTCGTGGACGTGACCGACGCGAACATCCGCGGCGGCTCGGAGCTCTCGGTGTCCCGTAGCGCCGACGGTGGCAGTGCCGTCGCGGCCGGACTCGCGCAGTACGTCGACAACCAGACGCGGGATAAGCACAACCCGACAATTAATGTTCCGGCGAACATTACGCTCGAGATCACCAGCGCATACGCCGACGGATGGGCTCGGTACGCTCGGGAAAAACTGTCGGCTGACCCAGTCGAGGTGTCGATGAGTCCGGACAACTCGACGGTCACGATCGACTTCGGTAAAGTCGGCGAGGCGGTGTGGGACGGAGACGAGCCGGAGGGGCCACCGTTCGAGGCCACTGATTCATACGGGATCGTCTACTCCGGGCTCTCGGATTACGCATACAAGTACGACAACGACTCCGACACTAACGTCACGATTACCCACGACGAGGAGCCCTGGGGGTCGTTCAACGTCACGGGCAACGGCAACGGGTCGGTCTCGGAGCTCTCCAAGAAGTACGAGCTAGCGCTGGTCGCTCCGGTCGAGTCGGTCGACGCCGGATCCGACGCCCACCGGTTCAACATTACGCCGCCGAGCGACGCAAACCTCTCTGCGACGCCGGTCTGTGTCATCGAGACTCCAGAATCCGAAGATGGACTCAGCATCCTCGACGAACTCGATGAGCAGGGGGAGGGGTGTTTCGACCCGATGGTCGGTATCGACTCGACCGAGGTCAACGTCGGCGCGATCAACTACGCTCACCAGTTCAACGTGACCATCGAAGACGAGCATATCAACTCCAGCAAAACCTATACTCCCAGCGAGCCGATTGAGCTCGACATCAACGTGACAAACAAAGGAGACGAATCCGGGCAGATGCCGCTGGGCGTGTACTTCATCCCCGACGACGACTGGCCGGACGATCTCCCAGAGAACACGCTCCCGAGTAATCTTGACAGGACGATCTTGGCCAGCGGAAACACCTCGGGCGAGCTGTCTCTCGACGCGAACGAGACGACAATAAAGAACCACTCGCCAGGGGTGACACGGGCGATGGCCGCGCTTGCTCCCACGGAGTGGACGGCGTTTGTCACGACCGGCAGAGTGGTAGACAACGTCTCCAGGAGCTTCACCGTCGGTCAAAAGCCGGCAAACGTCTCCGTCGATGCCGTCTCAGTAGATGAGACGGCTCCGGTTGAGGGCGAACAGGTAAACGTCACCGTGGCGCTCAACGAGACGGAAGCGAGCGAAGAGATAAGTCGGGTGCTTGACCTCCAAGCGCAGGGCCCGAACAGCACCGTCCAGATCGACCAGCGCGAGGTGTCGATCGCTGCCGGTGCAAACGAAACGATCGGGGTCGACTGGACGGTTCCGTCCCGGTTTGCCGGACAGAGCGTCGACATCAACGCGTCGGTGTCGCTGACGACGCTGTCCCGAAACGTCACCGGCACCAACGAAACGCAGGTGAGCGTCTCGGCACTCAACCCGGAGTTCAATCTAAAATTCGACGACACCGACTACGAGGTTCCGACGGGTGAGGCTCCGCAGTTCAACGTCACCGTCGAGAATACCGGCACCGACAGGGGCGAGGCCGTGATCGAACTCGCAGATCTCGGAGGCGATACGGTCGATCAGGTTAGCGTCGCACTTGATCCGGGCAACACCGAACAAGTCACGCTCGAACTGCCGCCCCGCATAGAGGACGCAGATGGCACCGTGGACGTCGACGGGAGCTTCATTACGCCCCGCACCGGCGGGACGATCAATACCGATAAGGCGAATCTCACGATCGGTTCGGAGTTTACCATCGCCGATATCAACGCCCCGGGGTTCGTTTCACCCAACGATGACGTCACGATAGACGTGACGATCAACAACACCGGGGCCGAGGGTGAACGGCTGGTCGTGGTCGAAGCCGGGCCCAGTGGCGATCGTCGCGTGATCGGCGCGAGCGAGGTCGAGCTCGGTGACGGCAACACGACCGAGTCGTTCACTTGGCAGACCGGGTCGCTGACCGCCGCCGACAATCCGGAGGTGTTCGTGACTACGCGCGATAATAACCGCACCACCAGCGTCAACGTTGCCTCTCGGGTGGAGATTGTCGACTACGAGTTCGAAGAAACGGATCTCGATCAAGACGACAAAATCGAGACCAAGGAGGATAAAATCGTTCTCCAGAACACAGGCGATCGGGAACTTAACCCAACCCTCACGCTCGGGTTCTCAGAGACGAGCGAGAACGACACCGTCTCCGTCACTATCGATCCTAACACCACTAAGACGGTCGACGAACTCGACGGCGATGACTTGGAGATCGAAGACGTTCCAAGGACCGGCACGGCAACGCTGCGGACCGGCGACGACAAAGTTAGCGAGCAGATCCTCGTCACTCGCGACGGCCCCGACTGCGCTAATGTCAGCTACGAGGGAAGCGGTACCGCGGGTGATCCCTACGAGATCGAAAACGTCGATCAGCTCCAGTGTATCGATGGCCACGATGAAGCCGGACTTGATGATCATTACGTCATGATCGACGACATCGACGCCTCAGGAACGAGGAACTGGAACGACGGCGACGGCTTTGAGCCGATCGGCCAACAGGGCGGCGGTCAAGCTGGCGACGCATTTACCGGGACTTTCGACGGTCAAGGCCATACTATCGAAAATATGTACATTGACCGGTACGATGAGCCATTCGTCGGTATCTTCGCAATTACCGGCAAGTTCGACGGTTCTGGTGACCTCGGTAAAGGTTCGGAAATCAGGCAGGTGAAACTCAAAAATATCTCGGTTTGGGGTATGACGGTGGTCGGTGGGTTAGTCGGTGGTGCTGGTGGCACGGTTGAACAGGTGTCCGTCGATGGTTACGTTGAGTCACAATACCAGCAAGTTGGGGGCATCATCGGCCATGGCCACGACGCAGACGCTAACTCACAGTTGGTTTCGCGCGCGACAGTGGTAGGAAACTCTCCGATCGTGATTAACGATACCGACGAACACCCGTGGCAAGAAGACAACGTAAGTCCAAATCTTGGAATCGGTGGAATCATCGGCGGTACTGGCTTCGATACGGATGTTTCTACCGCCTATTCGACGGCTACTGTCAAAGGCAATTCCTCGGTTGGAGGCATCGCCGGCTGGACCTCAAACAATCCCAGTGATCTCCGACAGATGTACTGGGCGGGCGGTAACCTGACCCTTGAGGGCGAAGAACGCGTGTACAATGAAACGGAGCGTGAATCATTTGACGAGAACCGAACACCGGGAGCAATCGCCGGGCGAATCGGTGAAAGTGAAGAGGACGAAGAAACCGATACCATCCGAAATAGCGTCTACTCTGGGCGTGCGAACGTCGGTGATGGTACCGATAACGTTGATGATAACAGCATCGAGATCAGTCGTGACAAGATGAAAGGCCCGCAGGTGCTGCCAACTAACCGAAGTGATGAGTTCTACGAGCAGTACCCCGGAGTAACACGGGAGGACGCCGAAGGAACGATGGCAAATCTCAACTGGAGCATCTGGCAGCCAGTGTATGAGATAAACAGTTCAACCGGTGAGATAATCAACGAGGACTTCCCGCGGTTCGCGTGGGAGTATGATTTCGCGGGTGAGTTTGGTGTCGAGATCACTGACCTCCCAGAGAAGGTCACAGAAGGTAGTACGGTCGAAGTTGAGGTGAAAGTGACGAACACAAATTCCAACGATGTGACACAGTCAATCAGGCTGTTCTCCGATCAGGACGGGAACGTCTTGGAAGATACTAATGACACAAACATTGATGGCTATGACCCTGCCGAAGGAGATGGACCACCCGCAAAGACGGTCACGTTTGAGTGGGATGTCCCACGAGGAACGGCCGGCGAAAATAGGACGATTTTGGTCAAGAGTGAAGACGACGACGATATCGTGAAGAACGTCAGTATTGAAGCGCCCAGTCCTAATTTCAAAATCGAGAACATCACCCTCGAAAACGCCGACAACGGCACGATCGCCGAGGGAGCACAGCTCAACCTCACCGCGACGATCGAGAACACCGGCAACAACTCGGACAAGCAGGTCGTGGAGCTGACATACGACGGGACCACCGTCGATGCGGAGACCGTCGCGCTCGATCCGGGCGATCAGAACCCGGCAGTCAATCTCAGCTGGCAGACGACCGGCGTGGTCAACGGCACGAACGCCTCGGAGACCGTTACCGTCGCGACCGACAACGACAATCAAGACGAGACAGTCACGGTCAAGCCACAGTTCCCGAACCTGGCTATCACCGCACCTGTCGACGCGACGGACATCGACTCGCAGGTCGCTGGCACGCCATTTAATACGACGGTCACGTTAGAGAACACCGGCAGCGGGGCCGCGATCAGTCAACCCGTCAGGATGGTGCTCGAAAGCACCGACGGATCGAACGTCAGCTACAGCCGGACCGTGACGATCGACTCGCTGGCGGCCGGGGATAGCACTACGCGCGATATCTCGACGTTCGCCGATGTCAGCAACGCCGGCGAGTACACGCTCAGGATCGAGGCCGACGACGCCAACCGGACGATCTCGAACGTCCTCGTCTCGCCGATTAATCTCACCATCGTCGAGACGAACGCGCCGGTGTTAGAGGGCCAGGCCATCGAGATCACCGCAACGGCGAGAAACCCCGACTCGACGCCGGTGACCGTCGACATTGAACTGCTCGTCGGGGACGGGTCGTTCCCGCTCGACGTTCGTACGGACCTGCGTATCGACGGAGGGAACACAACTGAGACAACCTTCGTCTGGAACACCCAGTTCGGCGACGCTGGCAACCGGGACGCGACGATCAAGGTGACCTCGATCGACGGTGCAGCACGAGAGACGGTTGGAATCAAAGTGAACGAGGTCAACCCCGTCCTCAACGACGCAACGATCAGAGTCCCCGACAGTCCGATCGACATCGACCTGGGGGATCTCCAGATCGGCGAGGACGACGAGTGACCGGCGGTCGCGGCCGGTCACGACGGTCATCGAACCCGATCACGCCGCCGATGTCGGAGTCACCGCGGCCGGGTCGTCCCGCTCGCGCCCGTGGACCCCGGAACCCGCATCATTTATTCGCCGGACGAGCGAACAGCCGACATGGACGCCGCCGACCGGCAGGCGTTGGTCACGCGCTACACGGAGGAGGTCGTCACGGAGCCCGAACTCGGGGAGTTACTCGCCGACGGGGACCCCTCGGTGTACATCGGCTACGCCCCGACCGGCGAGATGCACATCGGCCACTTCACCACGATCCGCAAGCTCGCCGACTTCCTGCGCGCCGGGCTCGACGTGACGGTGCTGATCGCCGATCTCCACGCCCACTTGGACGACGAGAAAAGCCCCTACGAGCTGCTCAACGCCCGCTCGCGGTACTACCAGGCGGCGACCGAGGCGATGGTCGCGGCCGCCGGCGCCGATCCCGAGGCAATCGAGTTCGTCCGCGGGACCGACTTCCAGCTCAGCGAGGAGTACGCACTCGGGCTGTACCGCACGGCAGCCGAGACGACCCTGGCCCGGTCCCGCCGGGCGGCGAGCGAGGTCGTCCGCGAGAGTGACAGTCCGACCGTCGGCGGGCTCTTTTATCCGCTGATGCAGTCACTCGACGTGCGGGCTCTCGAGGCCGACATCGCCTACGGCGGGATCGACCAGCGAGGCATCTACATGCTCGCCCGCGAGCTGCTGCCCGAGCACGGCTGGCACGCCCCGGCCTGCGTGTTCGCGCCGTTGCTCTCTGGACTATCCGGCGGAAAGATGAGCGCCTCCGAGGCCGACTCGAAGGTCAACCTCACGGACGACCGTGAGGCGATCGAGGAGAAGATCGGCGGCGCGTACTGTCCGGCCGGCGAGCGCGCGGACAACGGCGTCTTGGAGTATCTCGAGTATCTCGTCTTCCCGGTGCTTGCAGAGCGCGGCGAGCGGTTCGTGATCGAACGGCCAGAGGAGTACGGCGGCGATCTGGTCTACGAGGCCTACGAGCCCCTCGAGGAGGCCTTCCTCGACGGACGGCTCCACCCGGCGGATCTCAAGCCCGCGGTCGCCGCGGCCGTCGACGAGGTGATTGCGCCGGTCCGCGCGACCCTGACCGACCGGCCGGAGCTGCTCGCCGAGGCCTACCCCGAGACCTACGGTGACGACTGACCCCGAGTCGCCCGAGGAGGGGATCGACCGCCGTCGCGCGCGGACCCGGGCGGTCTACGACCGGATCGCCGAGCACTTCTCAGCAACGCGGGTCTCTCCCTGGCCCGAGGTCGAAGATTTTCTCGACGGGCGGGACGGAACGGTTGGGCTTGATCTCGGCTGCGGGAACGGCAGACACGCTGCCGTGCTCGCGGATCGAGTTTCCCGAGTGTTGGCCGTCGACCTGAGCCGCCGACTGCTCGGGGTGACTCGGGGGACGGTCCCCGAGGCGGGGCTGATCCAGGCCGACGCCGCCGCGCTCGGCGTGGCGACCGACGCGGTCGATCTCGCGGTGTACGTCGCAACCGTACATCACCTCCCCGACCGCCGGCGTCGGCTCGCCAGCCTGGCCGAGCTGGAGCGCGCCCTCGCGCCCGGGGGAACGGCCCTTATCAGCGCCTGGAGCAGCACCCACGAGCGGTTCGAAGACACGGACGGCGAGGGATTCGACACCACCGTCCCCTGGACACTCCCGGACGGCGAGACGGTACCGCGGTTCTACCACGTGTACGATCCAGCCGAGTTCGAGCGCGATCTCGCCGCGAGCCCGCTCGCGGTCCTTGAGACCACAGTTTCGAGTGGCAACTGCTACGGGATCGTCCGGGCCGGGGACTGCGGGGACCGAGAAACGAAACTTTTCTGACCCGCTCGGCGGTTTGATAACGTGCGCGCCGGTGGTCTAGTGGTAGGACCTGAGCCTTCCAAGCTGAATCCCGGCCGGGGCACTCGCTTCTTTCGGGAGTCGACTCCGGACGAGCACAACGGTCAAGCCGGCGCCTCGCCTACGATCGGCGATGAGCGACGACGAGCCGACCGTTCCCGTCCGCTGTCCCGAGTGCGAGACAGAGACCGCGGTCCCGCTCTCGCGGGTCGGCGAGAGCGTCGAGAGACACAACGAGCAGCTCCACGACGGCTGCGAGGTCGCCCGCGTCGACCCCGCGCTGAGAGAGCAGCTGGCCGACCTCGTCGCCGAGGACCTGGGGCTGCTCGGGTGACTCCCGGCCGTTTCCCGTGGTGGCCGCCCGGCGAGACGTAGTGAGTCCCAGCCCGGCCGGACACGCTTTTGTTCGTGGGTACCCTCTTTCCGGTAGATGACACAGAGTCTGCGCCTCGCCCTGGCACAGCACGACCCGACCGTCGGGGACGTCGACGGCAACGCCGCACAGCTTGAGCGGGCGATCGACGAGGCCGCCCGCCGCTTCACAACACCGCGACGGTGCTGGTCGACGGCGCGATCGCGGCCACCTACGCCAAGCGACTGCTGCCGACCTACGACGTGTTCGACGAGCACCGGTACTTCGACCCCGGCGACGAGCCGGCGACGGTGACCGTGGCCGGCGCGACAGTCGGGTTGAGCGTCTGTGAGGACGCCTGGCACGACGCCGAGGTGACCGGCCGCCGCCGCCACGCCGCCGACCCGCTGGCCGAGCTCGATGCCGACCTGATCGTCACGCCCTCCGCGAGCCCGTTCAGCCTCGGCAAGCCAGCCCGCCGGGAGCGGCGGTTCGCGACCCACGCCGCGCGCACCGAGACGCCGGTCGCGTTCGTCAACCAGGTCGGGGGCAACGACGATCTGCTCTTTGACGGGCACTCGCTTCTGGCCGCCGACGGCGCGATCGCGGCCCGCACGGCCGGCTTCGAGCCGGACCTGACCGTCTTGGAGGTTCCCGTCGAAGGGACCACCCGGCCGCCCGCGAGGCGCCCGGGCCCGGTCCGCCGCTTCACAACACCGCGACGGTGCTGGTCGACGGCGCGATCGCGGCCACCTACGCCAAGCGACTGCTGCCGACCTACGACGTGTTCGACGAGCAC
>PXQL01000029.1 GCA_003021335.1 Halobacteriales archaeon QH_10_67_13 | reverse complement strand
ACGAGGAGCAGTTCGACCGGGTCGCGGCGAAGGTGCCCCCGCAGGTGGAGCTGGGGGCGGTGCTGGCCCGGGTGGTTGCCGAGGAGGCCTCGGTCGAGACCGCCCTCGCGGATCTCCGCGAGGACGACGACGAGTCCGAGAGCGAGAGCGAGCACACCGAGCGGGAGCTGACCGACGAGGAACGCCGGATCCGCGAGCTCGAAACCCAAGTCGAGCGCCTGCAGGCCCACGTCGAGGATCTCGAGACAACCGTCGATAAAAAAGACGACCGGATCGAGGAGCTCGAGGACGAGCTCACCGAGACCCGCCGGGAGGAACGCCAGCGCGCCCGCGAGCGCCGCGAGGTCTCCCGGCTCCAGCGCGAGACCGACCGTCTCGAGCGCGAACTTGAGGCCGAACGCGAGACCGTCGGCGACCTCGAGGGGAAACTCGAGCGGCTCAAGGCCCTCTGGAAGCTCGATCACTCGAACTTCGCCGACGTCTCGGAGGCAAAGGCCGGGCTCGTCCCGGTGAAGGTCATCGAGCAGTTCACCACCGGCGCGATCCGAGACGCTGACGAGCGGTTCGGGCTCGCCGAGGACGACATCGTCCTCTTCCGGGACGCGAGCGGCGCCGGGCGTTCGACCGCCGAGCTGCTCGCTGAGATCGGCCCGCGGCTCGTGTTGCGCACCGGCGGGCTCTCGGAGGTCGCCGACCGCATCCTGTTCGACGGCGACATTCCGGTCGCGCCCGCCGAGCAGGTCACCGTCCAGGAGGTCGACGAGCTGGCCGTCGCTCGGGAGTCGGAAGTTGAGGCCGCCATCGAGGACTGGGAACGACGCGCCGCCGACCGCGAGCGCCAACAGCGCGCCGAGATGGTCGACCGGCTGATCAGCGAACACCGCGCCGATCGGGTCGACCGCTCGCAGGGCTGACCACTCTTGGCGGTCCGTTCGCCCGGCGAGTCGCTTTTTATCCGGGGCGGCATCGCTGACACATGGCAGAAAGTCCGTTCGACGTCACGATCCGGGTCGCCGAGGTGCTCCGGGCCGAACCGTTCCCCGAGACGAACAAACCACAGATGGTGAAGCTGTGGCTCGATCTCGGCGATGAGCGCCGCCAGTCGTGTGCCCAGCTCGGCTACAACCACGATCCCGCCGAGCTGCCCGGCCGGCAGGTGCTGTGTGCGACCGACCTCGGGACGATCCGGATCGCCGGCTTCGAGTCCGAGGCGCTCACGGTCGGCGTTCCGGACGCCGACGGCAACCCGGTGTTAGTCTCCCCGACCGACCGGGTGCCTCCCGGCGGCGAACTCTACTGACCAGGGCCGGGAGGACCCCCGGCCAACATTCCAACGGTCCCGAGCAGGTTCCGCACCAGCCCGTACGCGACCAGCCCGAGCCCGATGAGCACGAGCGCGATCCCGCCCGCGATCAGCGGGCTCTCGACGGCGGCGAGGCCGATCCCGCCGAGCACGAGCAACAGGCCGGCCGCGCCGACGACACCGAGTCTACCCAGCATGTCCGACTCGGCGATCGGCTGGTACTTATGTGTAGGTGGTCTCCATGCGGTCCTGCAGACTTAAGCCCCTTCGTGACAAACCGCCGAATATGAGCGACAGCGGGGGCAGGACGGACCTCCGGATGCCCGACGAGGACGAGGTCTTCGCGGTCGTCACGGAGATGCTCGGTGCGAACCGCGTCACGGTACGGTGTATGGACGGGGTCGAACGGACCGCCCGCATCCCGGGGAAGATGCAAAAGCGGATCTGGATCCGCGAGGACGACGTCGTGCTGGTCGATCCCTGGGACTGGCAAGACGAGAAGGCCGATATCACCTGGCGCTACGAGAAACAGGAGGCAGACCAGCTCCGCGAGGAAGGCCACATCCAGGAGTAACTACAGCCGGGTTTCCTGGAGGTACAGCCAACTCGGCCGACCGTCCGCCCCGGGCTCGAGTGTGCCCGCATCGAACAGCGCCGCGCTCAGCCGATCGTCGCCGGGTGTCTGTCGTTCCACGTACCGGACCAGCGCCCGCTCGTCGGTCCGGTCGATCACCGCGAGGTCCTCGATCTCGATCTCGAAGGTCTCGGTGCGCTCGCCGCGGGCGGCCTCGACGCCCGCGAGTACGGTCTCGCGGTCTTGGATCGTCCCGTCGGGCGTGACCCGCTCGAAAGATGGAGCCAACGCGGTCTCGACCCGGGCGAACCGCTCCGAGGGGAGCTCGCCGCGATACCACGCCCCGAAGAACGCGTGCAGCGATTCGACCTCGCGTTCGTAGTCGGCGGGCATGGCACACGGTTTGTCTGCCCGTCGGGAAATGGTTCCGCCGAGGGGTTAAAATAGCCCGTCGTCGACGATCCGGGCCGGACCGCCCAGCTCCCAGACCCGGGTCTCGGCGCCACAGTCCGCGACGGCTTCCTCAACCCGATCGACGTGTTCGGCGGTGGTGTTGACGTAGACGCTCGCTCCGGTATCGACCGAGAAATAAACTGGTCGGCCCTCCTCACGGAGCGCCCGCACCGTATTGAAGATCTCGATGGTTCGGGGCTGCCAGTAGACCCAGCCGGACGGGCCCGTCATCGTTGTCGCAGCCAGCGACAGCGAGTCGTGTTCGGCGAGCTCGAAGACCCGGCCGAAGTCCCCGGCTCGGAGCGCGTCGCGGGCGGTCGCGATCTGCTCGTGGACGTGTGCGAGCCGACTCTCGAACATGTGACTGGCGGCGGCCTCCTCGTGGGCCTGCTCGGTCTCCTTGTAGGCCGGGACGAGCGCTGCGACAACGCGTAGGTCCGTCTCGAGTGTCTCCTCGGCGGGAAGTCGCTCGGACCGGCAGTCCCGATCGTTGAGCCCGGCGTACAGCTGCGAGACCCCGCCTGTGACCGCCCTGGCGGCCGAGGCCGATCCCCGACGGGCGATTGCAGATACCTCCGGCCGGGTGAGTTCGAGTCCGGCGGCCTCGGCGAGTGCCGTCGCGGCCGCCGCAAAGCCTGATGCCGAGGAGCCAAAGCCGACGTTGGTCGGAAACGAGTTCTCCGAGCGCAGCCGCACCCGCTCTGTCCGTCCGGCCCGCTGGCGGACGTGATCGATCACCGACGCGATCCGCTCGGCGCCCCGTCCGGTGACGGGCTCGCCGTCGACGACGTACCGGTCGGCCTCGCGGTCGGGCTCGAACGCGACGGTCGTTTTTGTGTGACTCGGGGCTGTACAGAGACTGATCGAGTCGTGGTAGGGCAGCCGCAGCTCGGGGTCGCGCATCCCGTGGTACTTGACCAGTCCCTGAATCGGGTGAGCGATCGCCGTCGCCTTCATGCATCGAGTGAGCCCGGGCCGACACTTGGCTGTTATTACTCGTCGGTCTCGGCCCCAAACGGGAGTTTCCGAGTATCCGGCCTCGAGGCCGAACCGCCGGCTCTCGACGGCTGCCCGCGCGTGCGTAAGCGTTTACTTCCGGCCGCGGGTAATCTGCCCATGTCTGACTGCCCACTCGCGGAGGAGTGTCCCAGTTTTAGCGAGCGCATCCCGGGGATGGGCTGCCAACACTACGGCGACCGCGGGGGCGCCGAGTGGTGCAACCACTACAACCAGCCGATCGAGGATCTCAAGTCCCAGCCGGTCAAGCCCGGCGAGGAGGTCGTCGTCACGATCGAGGACATCCACGAGAGCGGCGCCGGCGTCGGACGCACCGACGACGGCTTTATTATCATGGTCGACGGCGTGCTCCCGCCAGCCCGGGCCCGTGTCGAGGTGACGAAGGTCCGCTCGAACCACGCCCGCGCCGAGGAACTCGAGCGGCTCGATCCCGATGACGGCGAGGACGAGGTAGACGCCGAGGAGCCCGCTGACGCCGCCGGGGCAGACGATGGTGACGACGAGGATGAGGACGACGACGACCGCGGCCCCCGGCTGGGTAGTCGAGACAACTTCTGGGGCGGCGACCAGTAGCTCGCGCCGACGCCACGCTTTTTTTCTTCGGTTCCCGACTGATTCCCGATGGGAGACGAGCCGTCCGGAGCGCACCTCGGTTCGCCGGAGGCGGCGTTTTCGGTGCTTGCGAGCGAGACCCGGCTGGCGGTGTTGCTCGAGCTCGCGACCGTAACGCACGAGCACGGCTCCGGCGCCGGCCTGACGTTCTCGGAGCTGCGCCGGCGGGTCGGCGTCGAGGACAGCGGCCGGTTCAACTACCACCTCGAGCAGCTCCAGGAGGGATTCATCGAGAAGGACGGCGAGGAGTACGTCGCCCGGTATCCGGGACTCGCGGTCGTCTCTGCGGTGTACGCCGGCACGTACGGCGGGTCGGGGCTGGATGAGGATGACCAGACGGCCCGCCTCGAGACGAACTGTCCCTGCGGCGAACCGTTGACGATCACCTACGAGTCCGGCGACGATCTGGTCGCGTTTCGATGTGAGACCCACGGCCTGATGACCAGCTTTCCGGTCCCCCCGGGCGCGGCGAGCGACCGGTCCCTCGAGGCGCTCGGGTCGGTCGCAATCGATCGGATGCTCGCGAACATGTATCTCGCAACCCGCGGCGTCTGTCCGCGCTGCTGGGGGGTAATCGATGTCGCGTATCCGGTCGGGCCCACGACCGACGAGCTCGTGGGCGTGGAAGCAACGGCGGCCCGGGTCAGCTGTCGGCGGTGTTGGCTGCGCTACGAGCTTCCCTTAGGCTCGCTCGTCGCAGCCCAGCCGGTCGTACGGGCGTTCTACCGCGAGCACGGGCTCGCCCCCGAGGAGATTCTCTTCGGGAACAATGCGACCGGCCGTGAAGAGGTCTGTACGATCGTACTCGACGAGACGGACGCTCCTGAGCGGGCGGCGGTGACGATCGAACTCGACGACGACGTTCTCGAGCTCGCCCTCGACGACGCGGCCGCCCTCCTCGATCATAGCCGGCCCTGATCGCCGGTGTCCTTTTTGACCCGCCGCCCGACCCGTCGGTATGGACCTGAGACTGGACGGCGACACGGCACTGTGTACAGCGGCGAGCAGCGGCCTCGGCTACGCCAGCGCCGCAGCGCTGGCCCGCGAGGGTGCGAACGTGGCGATCTGTGGGTACACGCCCGAGCACGTCGAGCGCGCGGAGCGACAACTCCGGGAGCTCGGCGACGACGCCGAGGTACTGGCCGTCGAGGCGGACATCACCGACCCCGACGAGCTCACGGCGTTCGTCGAAACGACCGTGGATGAGTTCGGCGGACTGGATCGGGTCGTCACGAGTGCCGGCGGCCCGCCGAGCGGTCCGTTCCGCGGGACCGACGACCGGGACTGGTACCAAGCATACGACATGCTTGTGATGAGCGTCGTCTGGACGCTCCGGGCGGCGCGGCCACACCTCATCGAGAGCGGCGGCTCGATCGTCGCGATTACCTCCCGAACTGTCCGGGAGGTTGCCGACGGGCTGGTGCTGTCAAACAGCGTCCGCCGGGGCGTGATCGGTCTGATCAAGACCGTCGCCCGGGAGTTTGGCCCCGAGGTGCGGGCAAACGCCGTCCTGCCCGGCGCCCACGAGACCGGCCGGATCGAGGAGCTCATCGAGGCCGCCGTCGAGCGCGGCGAGGTGCCCGATTATGAGGCCGGGTACGAGGACTGGGCCGCCGATGTGCCGCTTGATCGGATCGGCGAGCCCGGTGAGCTCGGGGATGTCGTTGCCTTCCTGGCGAGCGACCGGGCGAGTTTCGTCAACGGTACCGCCCTGCCGGTCGACGGCGGATTGACCCGCAGCTGAGCCGGCCTCGTAAGCTTGATTGCGTGCCTCGGCGTAGGGTTCGCACGGGACCGTGGGGTAGCTTGGTATCCTCCGGGCCTTGGGTGCCCGCAACCGCGGTTCGAATCCGCGCGGTCCCACTCCTGGTTCGCATCCCCGACCCTGGATCCCTCCCCGTACCCGACGAACAATCTCCAGGAGTCGATGCGAGCACCGGCGAGGCCGAACTTCGAGTCGGCGGGCTATTGCGAGTCCGTCCCGTCGTCGACGATCCGCCGTTTCAGCAGGTAGCCCGCGCCGCCGAGCCCCGCGAGTGCGCTTCCGATTCCCAACCCCGGACCGAGACCGTCCGAGTCCGACCCGTCGGCGGCCCCTGAGGCGGGTTCGTCGTCTCGGGCGTCCTGACTCTCCCGATCGAGGAGAACACGTTATCCGACATCGCCGAAACGGCACTCATCATCGACGGGGCCGTTCTCGCCCCAATTCGGGTCAACAGAGTCGACGGCGCGCGGACGGGCCTCGCCATCGCCGACGATGCGGAGGTGACGACGGTGACCGACAACGAATTCACGAACGTCCAGGACCCCGGCGACGGGACGAGAACCGACGAGCAAGGCGCGGATCCGGACTCGGGTGACGAAACCGACGCGAGCGATGAGGCCGGCACGGGCGACGAGGCGGACTCGGATGACGAGACCGACGCGGGCGAGACCGTCGAGGG
>PXQL01000028.1 GCA_003021335.1 Halobacteriales archaeon QH_10_67_13 | reverse complement strand
GGTAGACCGTTGCCGAACTCGCCCGTTCCAACGGTCCCAGCCACTCTCGGTTAACCCACTTGGCGCCGACGATCACCGCATCAACGGTCGTCCGGAGTCGGTCAAAGAGTGCCGCCAGTCGGTCGGCGTGCCGGCGCCTAAGGGACCTATCTACACAGCAGTTTGGCTCGCTCTCCTGGTGGTTGACCAGCAGGGAGGAGGCCCCGTCGGCCCGGTCCCACTTCGCGTGAGCGGGAAAACCAGCGCCGCCCGCGCCGACGACGCCGGCCCTACGGCAGGCGCTCACCAGCTCGGACGCACCGGTCTCGCGCATTCGTTCAGAGGTTCGTCCCGCCGTCGACGGTGATTACCTCGCCGTTGACGTAGGCAGCCTCCTCAGAGACCAGAAACGCCGCCACCGAAGCGACATCCTCGGGGTACCCGACCCGGCCGAGAGGGCTCTGCTCGGCCCAGTTCTCCCGGACTACCTCCTCGTCGTCGGCGAGCATCCCGTCGCCGTCGGCGCCCTTCCAGATATCGGTCTCGATGAGTCCGGGCGCGATAGCGTTGGTCCGGATCCCGTAGGGCCCGTGTTCCTTGGCCATCACCTTTGTCAGCGACACCTGTCCGCCCTTGGTCGCGGCGTACCCGCCCAGCCCCTCGGCGCCGTTCTCGCGGGCGACACTGGAGATGTTGACGATCGCCCCCGTCTCGGCGTCTCGCATCGGGCCCAGCGCCTCGCGGGAACACAGGAACGTGCCCTTGAGGTTCACGTCGACGACGCTGTCCCAGCAGTCCTCGGTCGTGCAGTCGAGCGTGTCCTGTTCGAGGATGCCAGCGTTGTTGACGAGGATCGTCGGCGTCCCGACCGCCGATCTGATCTCGGCGAAGGCGTCGATCACGTCGTCGACGTCGCTCACGTCAAACTGCATCACCCGCGAGTCCGCGTCGTACTCGGCGAGCAGTTCCTCGGTCTCTCGGGCGGCCTCCTCGTTCGAGTAGTAGTTCGCGACGACGGTGGCGCCGCTTGCAGCAAGCTGTTCTGTGATCGCCCGGCCGATCCCTCGGGTGCCGCCGGTGACGACCGCGATGTCGCCGGTCAGATCGTAGCTCATACACGAGTTTGTTGGAGCGACCGAGGGCTAACGGTGTGGCTGTATATTCCAGGCGTTGAAGTGGGCTCCGGCACTCGCGGCACACACCGCAGCCAGTCATAAATACGGTCCGGCCGAACGACGGCTATGGCAGATCCGGACCGACCGTTCGAGTTTCTCCACGTCAACGAGCGCGAATCGAAACCCCGGTCGACGGGCATCACGGAGATCCGCGGGCCGTACTACGACCCGATGGGACCCCGCGAACTCCGGGACATCCTCGAGACGATGGGCCATTACGTGGACATCTACAAGTTCTCGGGTGGCTCGTTCGCCCTGATGCCCGAGGAGGCCGTCATGGAGCTGATCGACATCTGTCACGAGTACGACATCAAGGTCTCGACCGGCGGGTACGTCGAGAACGTCCTCGCGCGGGACAACGATTCCGTGGAGCGGTACTTCGCGGAGGCCGAACGGGTCGGCTTCGACATCGTCGAGCTGTCGAGTGGCTTTCTGGCGATCGGCGCCGACGACATAGTGCGGATGACAGAGGTCGTCGACAGCGACTACGACCTCGAGCCTAAACCCGAGATCAACGTCCAGTTCGGCGCCGGCGGCGCGACCAACCCCGAGACCTTGGAGGAGCAGGGCCAGCAGCGAGTGGCGGACCGACGTCGCCTACGAGATCGCGAACGGCCTGGGCATCGAGAACCTGGTCTTCGAGGCGCCCGGTCCGGAGATGTTCGAGTGGTACATCAAGAACTTCGGCCCGGAGATCAACCTCTTTGTCGACAACTCACAGATCGTCGAACTCGAGACGATGCGCTCGGGGCTGTGGGGCAAGGCCACCACCTGGGGCCGGACCGTCACCTGGAAGGGCGACCGAGACTGACGGCGGCTATGACCGAGATTCCGGAGAGTCACCCGCGGGCGGGGTCGCTGCGGACCCGCGAGCAGATCATCAAGGGCGTCGAGGCCGGGCTGACGAGCCAACAGGGCCTGATCGCCCAGGGCCGCGGCGAGGCCTTCGATTACCTGCTGGGCGAGCGGACGCTGCCCAGCGCCGACGCCGCCGCCCGAGCGGGTGCCGCCCGGCTACTGCTTGCCGACCAGCCGGTGCTGTCGGTCAACGGGAACGTCGCCGCGCTCGCCCCCGAGGCGGTCGTCGAGCTCGCCGGAGCGGTCGAGGCGGCAATCGAGGTGAACCTTTTTCACCGGACCGAAGACCGGATCGAGCGCATCGCCGCGCACCTGCGCGAGCACGGCGCCGAGCGGGTCCTCGGCCCCGGCGCCGAGACGCGCTTGCCGGGGCTCGATCACGACCGCGCGCTGGTGGCGGCGGAGGGCATCGCGGCCGCCGACGTGGTGCTCGTGCCCCTGGAAGACGGCGACCGGGCGGCGGCACTCGCCGAACTCGGCAAGACCGAGATCGTGATCGACCTGAACCCGCTCTCGCGGTCGGCGCGAGCCGCGGCGATCCCGGTCGTGGACAACCTGGTGCGTGCGCTCCCGACGATGACGGGCCACGCCCGGGAACTCGGCGGCGCGGAGGAGGAGACCCTGCGCGGAATCGTCGAAGCGTTCGATCCCGAGGCGACGCGACGGGCCGCCGAGCAGGCGATCCGCGAAGGGGAGCTGTAGCCGTTCGCGGTCAGGTGGACCGGCCGACCCGGGCTCACTCGGGGACGCGACCGCTCGCCAGCGCGACGAACCCGCCCCCGAGTCGCCACTCGAACGCGTCGACGGTCGCCTCGAAGAGTGCGGTTCGGGCCCGCGCATACCGCCGTTCGAGCGCGCGGGCCGGCGACGCTCGCCGTAGCCGGCGACCGGGCGCACCGAGCCGAACGAGCGCACGAAAGAGCGGGTTCAGCGGCCGCGTCGACAGCCGCTCGGACCGGACGGCGTTCAGCAGGGTCACCCGACCCCCGGGCGCCGTCCGGTCGACCCAGGTCCGGACGGCTGCCGCCGGCTCCTCGAGCATTCCGGTCAGGAAGGCCGCGAGCACCGCGTCGACGCCGTCTACAGGCGGCTCGGTCGCGTCCGCTCGAACGACCTGGACGTTCTCCCAGCCGACCGCCCCGATCCGGGCGCGGGCCCGCTCGAGCATCGCCGGGACGAGGTCGACGCCGACGACCGTCCCGGTCGGTCCCACCCGATCGCGTAACCCCGGGAAGTTCGCCCCGGTGCCACAGCCGCCCCGCGCCCCAGCCGTAGAAACTGTCTGTCAGTCCAGGCATGCACGGACCACCCGGGCGACCGTCGGGGCGTCGGGCCCGAGCACGTACGCCACAGGCTCGACGCCGAAGCCACCGGCCTGGTAGAGCACGTCGGCGTCCAGGCGATCGGCGAGCGCCGCCCGCACGGCCGGCTCGATCTCCTCCTCGGCGGCGAACTCAACGGCGACGTGTCCGTCCGCAACTAACGTCTCGACGAGCGCCGGACTGTAGCCGACACAGACCGCCGCGCGGGCGTCGTGACCGGCCGCGCGGGCGGCGAGCAACAAGCCGGCGACGTGCTGGCTCACACCGAAGGCCGGGTCGTCGGGTACCGCGAGTCGGCCCCGGACCGCGAACAGCCGCCCCGGCACCGCGGCCACGTCGTCGATCGTCTCGGCGTCGGCGGTTGCCTCGACGACGTTCGCTCCGACATCGGGGATCAGCTCGGCGATCGCGTCGGCGCTGCGGAGGACGTTCACGCCGCGGCGCACCGACCGGCGGACCCGGACGGTCTCGCGCAGGCGCTCGCCCCCGCCGTGGACGGGCGTGTCCGGATCCAACCCAGGGACCCCAGCGGCGTGGAGCTCGGCGAGAACGCCGCCCTGCTCGAGTTCGCGGATGCACGCTTCGGTCTCGAGGACCGCCTCAACATCGGTGAGTTCGCCGGTCGCGAGCCTCTCGCCGAGCTCGGTCACGAGCGTCCGGACGCGGTCGTCCTCGGCGATCCGATCGGTCCGGTCGATGTCGCCGTGGACGTGTTTCGAGACCGCGCTCTGGCTGATACCCAGCTGGGCGGCGATCTCGTCTTGGGTGAGACCGCGGTCGTCCAGTTCGGCCGCCAGCAGCGACCGGAACGTGGGGAGAAACTCCTCGACGACGACCTCCTCGATCAGCTTCATGTCCTTCGATAGTGGGCCCGCATCTACTGGTCACCCCCGAACTCGCGGTCGTTCCCGAGCCGGGAGGCCTGCGGGCCCTCTTGGCCCTGATACTTCGAGCCCCGGTCCTCGCCGTAGGGGCGTTCTGCCGGCGAGCTGAGCTCGGTGAAGGTCAGCTGGGAGATCCGCATATCGGGGGCCAGCGCCACCGGCGCGGTGCCGAGATTCGACAGCTCTAGGGTGATCTGGCCCTGGTACCCGGGGTCACAGAGTCCCGCGGTGTTCGAGAGGAACACGCCGCCGCGGCCGCCGAGGAAGTTTTCGATCGCCCGCCCGGCGGGCTGTACTTCCAGATCGTAGGTCTGCTCGACCCGGTCGGTCTCTTCAACGGCGACGACCTCCTCGAACCGGACGCCGCCGTCGAGTATCTGATCGAGCCGACTCGTGTCGACCCCCGCGCCGGCGTAGGCGTCGCGGAACCGCTCGAGGGTCTCCCGTTTGACCGTCTCGTATGTTTCGTTTTCAACGTTCGAGACGCTCGATTTCGAGGCGTAGCCCATCGCCTCGGCCGCGTCGATCATCCGCATACCCGCCCGATCCCTATACTCGCGGAGTAGCTCGCTCGGGACAGGAACGCACTGGCTGTGCTTGTGGGCGTCTGGGGTAAAATCGACGGCCCACATCTCGCCGGCCCAGTCGACATCGCTCATCCGTCTCCGTCGAGAAGCCCCTCGAGCAGCGCTGCAAGAACGTCACTCGGCCAGTCGAACGCGTCCGCTGGGATCGTCTTGTCTTGACCGGAGCCGGCGAGTTCGCGAAACACCGTCGACCAGAGCGCAGAGCAGACGGTCAGTTTCGTGATGCGGCCAGCGTCGTACCACGAGAGGCTCGTGTCGTACCGGTCGAAAAACGCCGCGAAGCGATCGAGATGATCTCGTTCGGTGTTCGACACCTGGAGCTGTTTCCGCCGTGCGGATCCCTCTGCGATATAAAACCCCAGCGCCCAGCCAAACGCCGGTGACAGCTCCAGGTGACGCGGGAGTTTTGCGGTGCTCTGTTTGAACGCGACCTCGATTTGCTCCGGCGTTGCCGTCCGCGGGAGTGCGTCCATCGGGGCGCTGTCTTGTTTCTTGTAGTGTTGTCTCGATCCGGCCGGAACGCGCGACCAGTCGACCGCGCCGAACCCGTCGCTGGCGTACAGCGTCGTCTCCTCGGGGTCAAGCACCGGGACCATCACGTGCTCGCCCTCTGCGTCTTCGCTCGCGACCCGGGCGACGCCGCCGCGATCGTCGAGCGTAAACAGGTTGTGGTCTCTCGTGACCCGAACCTCCCGTCCGGACGTGAGTCGCACCCGGTAGATTCGCTTCGTCGGATTCGTGATATACCCCGTCACCGGGTGCGTGCTGACCCGCAGCGTCTGTGGGTCGAACGCGACGGCGCGCGCAGGTCGTTCGTTCTCGACGATGTCGCCGATCTCGTGGAACCTGAAGCCGTCTTCGGGCGTCCACAGAAACACTTCTTCGTCAGCGGGCAGCGAGGCGTGGACCACGACCGCGAGCCGGCCCAGCGAGGACCGACCCTCGACGTGGGCGATCAGGTCCGGCGGGATCTCGACGCGTTCTTTTGTCGTCCCGAGGACGAAATCGCCGGGGTGGAGGATGAACTCGCCGTCCTCGTCGACGACGGTCTCGGCGACGTACTCGTCGATCTCGTCGTCGCTGTCGGGGTGGATCGAGGCGATGTTCGTGTGCTGAAACTCGAGGAACGTCCGACCGAGCCGCAGGTCGACGCTGGCCGCATCACGAAACTGACCGTCTGCTCTGCGCTCTGGTCGACGGTGTTTCGC
>PXQL01000081.1 GCA_003021335.1 Halobacteriales archaeon QH_10_67_13 | reverse complement strand
CCGGCCTGCCTGCTCTGTCACTGGCACACGCCGGACCTGAAGAAACTCGGGCAGCGAGTGTTCCGCGGGCGCGTCTCGGCCGTCGACGATCGGGGACGACCCCCACGAGCGCGTCCCACGGACGGGATCACCTGTCTCGCGGTCGTTTCTCACCGGACGCGGCGGGTTCAGACGAGCTGTCCGGCCCGCATCGCGAGAGCGGCGGCCGGGGCGATGGTAAGATTGTCGTCGACGATCCGACCCCCGACGGTGACGGTCACCCCGTCGGCGCCCGTCGCAGCGGCGGCGCCAGCGAGCGCGACGACCGGCGGGACGAAGGCGACGGCGATCGCCGCACACGCGGTAAACATCGCCGCGAGCGCTCGTGGCTGTTTTATTCGCCCTACGGCGTCGCCGCTCGCGAGCCCGCTAACCGGGTCCCCGAGCGCGAGCATCAGTACGGCCGGGACGGCGATCGTCGGCGCGAACGCGACCGCGACGGCCGCACTCGAAAGCAGGTACAGCGCGTAGCCGGCGACGATCTCCGCCTCGTACTCCCGGGTGAGCTGCTCGTAGACGACCCACTCGAGCCCGACCGAGAGCCGCACGGCCTCGAGAACCGGTGGACGAGCCGACGCCCGAACTCGTCGCCCGGCGGGGTCAGGCCGTCGCCGATACGGACGCCGAGCCCGTCCCCGTCGGCCATTACAGCTCCTCGAACGAGCGATCGCCGTCCCGAAGCGAGCGGAGCGTTTCCGCGAGTCCGTCGGTTCGGATCCGGCGCTGTGCGGTCGTGTCCCGGTCGCGGACCGTCACCGTCTCCTCCTCAAGACTCTCGTAGTCGACGGTCACGCAAAACGGCGTCCCGATTTCGTCCTGACGGCGGTACCGTCGCCCGATCGACCCCGAGTCGTCGTAGGCGACCGCAATTCCCGCCGCCCGCAGCTGCTCGGCCACCGTTCGGGCGCGTTCGGCGAGCCCGTCCCGGTCCATCAGCGGGAGCACGCCGACCGTCGTCGGCGCCACTGCCGGCGGAACCGCGAGGTACGCCCGCTCTTCCCCGTCGACGGTGTCCTCGCTGTACCCGTGGGCGAGCACGGTGTACACGAGTCGGTCGATCCCGAAGGACGGCTCGACGACGTGGGGGGGAACGTGCTCGCCGGACTCGGTGACTTCCTCGACGGCGAACCCGGCGTGTTCGACCGGCACCTCGTGGCGGTCGCCGCCGGCCTCGACGACCACCCGTTCGTCGTCGAACGCGTCCGGGTCACGCTCGACGAGCTCCTCCAAAGCCGCCGCGATCGCGGCGGCGTCGCTCCCGAAGGCCGGCCCCAGCTCGCTCATGTCCGGATCGACGGTCGGACGCTCGACGGTCACGGGCTCCTCGTACTGGCGAAAGACCGAGTACTCCTCGCCGGTCCCGGCGGCGTGTTTCTCCAGGTCGTAGCTCCCGCGGTAGGCGAAGCCGGTCAGCTCGATCCAATCGCCCTCCACCTCCGCCTCGGCATCCCAGCAGTCCGCGGCGTAGTGAGACAGCTCCTCGGAGCGGTGCTGGCGGTACCGGAACCGGTCCATGTCGACGCCGATCTCGTCGTACCACTCAAGAGAACGCCCCAGGTAGTAGGCCACCCACGGCTCGACGGCGCCCTCCTCAACGGCCGCCCGAACCGTCAGGGACCGTACGCCGCCGCCGGTCCGTTGGGCGTCGGCGGCGTACAGCGGGAGCTTGACGTCCGCGACCCGCTCGAGGGGGGGCTCGTCGCGGTCCGGATCGAAGAAGTGCTCGAGCTCGGCCTGGACGAGCGCGCGCAGGCGGAGCAGTCCCTTCCGGGGACTGATCTCGTTGCGGTAGGCGTCGCCGATCTGTGCGACCCCGAAGGGTAGCTGGTTGCGGGCGTACTCGGCGAACTGCGGGAAATCGACGAAAATTCCCTGCGCAGTCTCGGGGCGGAGATAGCCCGGCGAGCCGCTCCCGGGACCGATGTTCGTCTCGAACATCAGGTTGAACTTCTCGACCGGCTGGTCTGCCAGGGCGGTCCCACAGACCGGACAGCCCGCCTCGCGGTCGGCGATCAGCTCGCCGATCCGCTCGGGCGACAGCGCCTCGGCATCCTCGAGGTCGGTCGCGTCCTCGACGAGGTGATCCGCGCGGTGACTCCCCGAGCACTCGGGACACTCGACGATCGCGTCGTCGAACGTCTCGAGGTGTCCCGAGGCTTCGAACACCGCTCCGGGCAGCACGTCCGGGGCGCTGATCTCCATGTGCCCCTCGCGGGTCACGAACAGCTCCCGCCAGGCGGCCTCGATGTTATCCTTGAGCGCGGCCCCCTGTGGACCATAGGTGTACAGTCCGGCGACCCCGCCGTAGGGCTCGGCCGTCTGGCTAAAAAACCCCCGTCGCTTCGCGAGCTCCGCGATCGCCCCGTCGCTCATTGCACCGCCTCCAGCAGATGCATGTCCTGGACGATCCCTTCGAGGCGATCGCCGCCGACCATCGGCACCTGCTCGATGTCGTGTTCGATCAACAGCTGGGCGGCCTCGCGGACGGTGCGGCTGGTCCCGACGGTCACGAGCTCCGGAGTCATCACCTCCTCAACCGGCGTCGACGGGATTTCGACGTTCCGGGTCGGGAGGTAGCTGTTCCCGACCGCCTTGATTCCCTCCCAGGCCCAGTCGCTGTCCTCGCCGGCGATCGACTCGCCGGTGTCCTCCTCGCCCTCGACCACGCGGGCGACGACGATGACGTCTTCCTCGGTCAGCATGCCCGTCGGCCGGGCCTGCTCGTCGAGCACCACCGCGTAGGGCACGCCCGCGAAGGACAGCTCCCGCTCCCCGACCGGGAGCGGCGTTCCGGCGTACACGCAGTTGACCTCCCGGCCGGCAACGGCCTCGACGGCCGCCTCGCCCCCGGCCGCGATCTCCCCGCGGGCGATCGCCCGGACCGCGTCAGTGACGGTGACGATCCCCTCGAGGCGGTCGCCGTCGACGACCGGCAGGCGCCGCTCGCCGGCCCCGACCATCAGCTCGATCGCCTCAGCCAGCGAGGCCTCCCGCGAGATCGTCGCGACCGACTCGGTCAGCATCGCGAGCTGGTCCTCGTCGGGGTGTTCGATCAGCTCGGTCCGGGAGACCAACCCCCGGTAGACCGGCCCCTCGGCGGTTTCTTTGAGCACGGGGACCGAGGAGAACGGGCGCTCTTGGAGGTATTCGAGAACGTCGTCTCTGGTCCCGGGCAGCTCGACGGTGACGACCTCCGCCCCGGGGGTCATGACGTCTTCGACGTTCATGATGGTCAATTTCTTCGGTCCGTCTACAAAGCTCTTACACTTACGTCTCAATTTGAGGCGAACGCCGCGCGCTTCAGCGCGGGGAGGATGTCACGTCTCGATTCGAAAGACCGGCTCCGAGACGGCCTCGCCGCGACAGGCCGGACACCGGCTCGGCCGGCTCGCCGGTTCGTCGAACCCGTCGAACCCACACTCCCGGCAGACCGGCGGCGCGACCAGCAGCTGTGCGTCTTCGGCGGCCACCGACCGAGCGACGTGTTCGACCGCCTCGACGGCCGCCGCGGGGGCGATCCCGAACTCCTCGGCGAGCGCGCTCGGCGACAGCGGTTCCTCGCGGAGTCGGTCCGCGATCCGCTCGCGGGTCGTTCGTTCCATCGCCGGCTGTTCGTTCCGGCGGTTCATAAGTGACATTACCCCGGGCTGGCAGGCATAGCTCATGGACGCCGTGGTCCTCGCCGGGGGGTACGCTACCCGGCTGTGGCCGATCACCCGCCACCGACCGAAGATGTTCCTCCCGGTGGGAGAGACGACCGTCATCGACCGCGTGCTCGGGGCGCTTGAGTCCGACGCCCGGGTCGAGGACGTCTACGTGAGCACCAACGAGCGCTTCGTCGAGGCGTTCACCGAGCACCTGGCGGCCACCCCCTACGAGAAGCCACGCCTCAGCGTCGAGGAGACCGCCGCCGAAGACGAGAAACTCGGCGTCGTCGGAGCCCTCGCTCAGCTCGTCGACCGGGAGGGCACCGGTGGGGAGGGGCTGCTCGTCGTCGCCGGCGACAACCTGCTCGGGTTCGACCTCTCGGAGTTTCTCGACTTCTTCGAGGCGGGCGAGACCGCCGCCCTGGCGGCCCACGATGTCGGCTCCCGCGAGCGGGCGAAGCAGTTCGGGCTGGTCGCGCTCGAGGACGACCGGGTCGTTGACTTCCAGGAAAAGCCCGACGAGCCGGCCAGCACCCTCGTCTCGATCGCCTGTTACGCCTTCCCGGCCGAGGAAGTTCGGTTCAGAGAGTACCTCGCCGGCGATAACAACCCCGACGAGCCGGGCTGGTTTCTCCAGTGGCTCCAGGCCCGCAGTACAGTTCGTGCGTTCACCTTCGCGGACCCCTGGTTCGACATCGGCACGCCCGAGAACTACCTCGACGCCGTCGCGTGGGCGCTTGACGGCGGGACCCACGTCGCCGACACCGCGACCGTCGACAACGTCGCCCTCGGGGCGAACGTCCACGTGATGGCGGGCGCGACCGTCCGTAACGCCACCCTCGAGCGGACGGTCGTGTTCCCGGACGCCACCGTTGAGGACGCCACGCTCCGGGAGTCGCTGGTCGATCACGACGCCCTAGTTCGGGGACTCGACTCAACGGGCGCGCTGATCGGCGCCCACAGCCGCCTGCCCTGATCGCCGGCGGTCACTCGACGGGCTGGGTGAACCCGTAGCGGGGCTGAACTTCCGTCACCCGCACCGCTCTGCGCTCACCGACTTCGGCGCCGGGCACGAACAGTGTGAACCCCTCGACGCGAGCGATCCCGTCGCCCTCGTCGCCGACGTCGACGATCTCGACGGTCAGCTCCTCGCCGGCCCGGACCGGCGCCGTCAGTCGTCCCTTTCCGATCAGGTACAGTTCCGAGGAGGCGTCCCGCGAGGCCTCGGGGCGGACCTCCCGGACGTACTCGAACTCGCTCTCTGCGTCTCCGATCAACTCCTCAAGATCTCGCCCGTCGAAGACCTTCGCGAGGAAGTCCCCGCCGGGTCTGAGCACCGCCGTCGCGACCGCCAGCGCCTGCCGAACCAGGTACACCGAGCGGGCGTGATCCACGTTGTACTCGCCGGTCACGTTCGGCGCCATGTCCGAGACGACGAGATCCGCGCTCTCCTCGACGGCGGCCGCGATCCGCTCGTGGGTCCGGTCCTCGGTCACGTCCCCGCGCAGGCACTCGACGGTCGCCTCGGTCTCGATCGGGTCGATCCGCTGACGGTCGACTCCGACGAGCCGTCCCTCGGAACCGACCCGCTCGGCCGCGACCTGCAGCCACCCGCCCGGCGCCGCCCCCAGGTCGACGACCGTATCTCCCCGCCCGAGCAGGTCGGCAGTCTCGTCGAGCTGTTTGAGCTTGTAGGCCGACCGCGCCCGGTAGCCCTCCTGTTTCGCGCGGTTATAATACTCATCTTTCCCTGTCATGCGTGGCTCACGAGATCCCGTGACATGGTTTGGGTAGGAATCGCAGGCGAACTGGCGTTCATACAGGAAAAGACGGCGGCAAAGCGGAAATGGACATCGGATGATGCCGGCAACGCACTCGAATGCCTTTTTTCCAAACAGGTGGGCTTTCGCCTTGCTACCGCGGTAAACTCATAAAGCGACGGAGAATCGATCATACCGCTCCAAGCGAGTTCGCTGTCATAGAGTTGGCGCCGCTCGCAGCGATGGACGGTTGGAACCGGCTGCTATTGCAGTAGTCTGACTCCACAGCTCACGTCTCCATCGACGGATCGGAACTTGCCGTTACATCCATATTGTATCGTAACGTATGCGATCGTAACGATGAAGACTGTCACGACGCGCATCCCGGAGGACGACGAGGAGGCGCTCGCTGAACTGGAGACGGAGATGAGCGCAGACAGGTCGGAGGTGCTCCGTCGTCTCATCCGACAAGGGCTAGACGACTGGCGACAGGAGCGAGCACTTGACCGGCTCCGAGACCACTCCATCACGCTCCGGAACGCAGCCGGACTGGCGGACATCTCCTACGTCGAGATGTTGACCCTCGCAGCCGAGAAGGGGATCGATGTCGGGTACACGACCGACGACCTCGAGTCCGACCTCGAACGCATCTGATGGTCGTCGTCGATTCCTCTGCGCTGATCCCGCTCGCGTGGGTCGGTCGACTCGACCTCGTCTCGACTGCCTTCGAGGACATTCGGACGACCGAGGACGTTCGAGACGAAATTCTCACAGAGGGAAAGCGCGGGACCGCGGCGCTCGACGAGTTTCTCGAAGATGTCGCCGTTCACGACACGCCGGTGGCAGCCGACGAGGTGGCGTCGATGGAGGGAATCGCGGTGGCCGACGCGTCGGTGATCCTACTGGCAGAAGACGACGGGGAGATCCTCCTCGGCAACGACAAGGGGCTCATTGAAATCGCCCGAAGCCACGGTATCGAGCGCTGGTGGGTGACGACGCTGTTGTTCAGCTGTACTAAAAACGGTGACATGACGGCCGACGAGGCGACCAATATCCTGTACGATCTCGTGGACGAAGGGATGAATCTCCACCCGAAAGTCTACGCGCAAGTGCAAAAGAAATTACAAGATTTGGGAGTCTGATTCGAGTTCCACATCTCTATTTCAGTTCGGTCGCACGGAACCATGTGATTCCGGTACCAATCTACATTGACATCCTCCCCGCGCTGAAGCGCGAGGCTTCCGCTGGTTATCTGCCGACGAACCTTGTCGCGAGATTACGAACTCTTTTTAATAGAAGGTCGTCTTATTACTACACGTGTACACCGAGGCCGAACTACGCGTGCTGGCTTCCGCACAAGGGGAGCCAACGGTCTCGGCTCTCGCCGAGGAACTCGACCGGAGCGTGAACTACGTCTCTGAACTCGTCGGCCGAATGGAAACAAAGGGCCTCTTTCACACCATCCGATCAGGAAAGACTAAACACGTCCACCGGTCGAGCGCGCGAGCCATCGAGCTGTACAACCGGTTCGTCCAGCGATACCCACATGTCCCCTTTCCGGAACTGCTCGGGGGCGCGACGCTCCGCGTGTTGTACCACCTCGATAGTCCAGCATCACCAACCAAACTCGCGGAGAAAGCAGGCGTTCACCGCAG
>PXQL01000080.1:1305-3179 GCA_003021335.1 Halobacteriales archaeon QH_10_67_13 | reverse complement strand
CCCGCGGCGGGTCCTCGACGTTGTTCTGTGGTAGGTACGACAGGAGATGGCGAAGATCCGCGAGGGCGGCCTCCTCGTCGGCGGCGGTCAGGTCGGCCACGCCGGACTCGGAGGCGTGCGTCGAGGCCCCGCCGAGTTCCTCGAAGCCGACCTGCTCGCCGGTGACGGTCTCGACGACATCGGGTCCGGTGACGAACATGTAGCTCGTGTCCTGAACCATCAGCGTGAAGTCGGTTATCGCGGGCGAGTAGACCGCCCCGCCGGCACACGGGCCCATGATCGCGGACAGCTGGGGGACGACGCCGCTTGCCTGCTGGTTGCGGTGAAACACCCGCGCGTACCCCGCCAGCGAGTCGATCCCCTCCTGGATGCGCGCGCCCGCAGAATCGTTCAAGCCCACGATCGGCGCGCCGACGCTCATGGCCTTGTCCATCACCTTCGTGACCTTCTCCGCGAACACCTCGCTCAGCGAGCCCCCGAAGACGGTGAAATCATGGGCGAACACGAACACGGTCCGGCCGTCGACCTCGCCGTAGCCGGTCACGACGCCGTCGCCCGGGATCTTGGTCTCCTCCATCCCGAAGTTGTGCGACCGGTGGGTCCGGAGCTGGTCGAACTCGTTGAACGTGGCTTCGTCGAGAAAGATCTCGATGCGCTCGCGGGCGGTGAGCTTGCCCTTCTCGTGTTGGGTCTCGATCCGGTCCTCGCCGCCGCCCAGCCGGGCGCGCTCGCGTCGCTCGCGCAACTCCTCGAGATCGTCGTCGGCCGTCACGGGCGGACCCTCCCGTCGTCCATCGAAATGACTGTGCGGTCAGCGTCGTAAAAAGAATTCTGCAATCGTCTAGATCAGGCTTCGACGGTCAACCCAGCGGTCCGGGCGGCCTCCCCAGGGTCGGTGCCGTCGTGGACCACGTCGGCGACGGCCGCGGTGATCGCGGCGGGATCCTCGTGCTGGAAGATCGACCGTCCCATCGAGACGCCGGCCGCGCCCGCGGCCATGGCGCCCTCGACCATCGAGAGGGTCTCTGCGTCTGTTCCCTTGCTCCCGCCGGCGATCACGACCGGCAGGCTGGTGGCCGCGACGACCCGCTCGAAGCTGTCCGCGTCTCCGGAGTAGGCGGTCTTGACGATGTCGGCGCCGAGCTCCTCGCCGAACCGGACCGCGTGTGCGAGATCCGCCGCGTAGGCCTCGGCGTCGGCCGGATCGCTCGCCCCCGCGCCGCGGGCGTAGGTCATCGCGAGCACCGGGAGTCCGTACTCGGCCGCCCGGCTCGTGAACTCCGCGAGCTGTTCGAGCTGTCGGGGCTCGTGTTCGCTACCGACGTTGATGTGTACCGAGACCGCGTCGGCGCCGACCCTGATCGCGTCCTCGACGGTGCCGGTCGGGCGCTTGTCCTGCTCGTCCGGTCCGATTGCCGTCGAGCCGTTGAGGTGGACAATGTAGCCGGCGCCGTTCGCGTTGCCGTGGACCCGGCCCGCGATTCCTTTCTGTGTCAGTACGGCGTCGGCGCCGGCGCCGGTGACCGCGTCGATCGTCGATTCGATGTCGGCCAGCCCCGAGACGGCACCGAGGGTGAGCCCGTGATCCATCGGGACGATCAGGTGTGTGCCGGCCGTAGCGAGTCGGTCCAACCGCGCGCGCTTTCCCGGTGTCATCGTCTGTGACAGTGTGGCAAGGACGGTTATGTGCGTTATGATCGGGGGACGGGCGTACATTTTCGGCGGTCGGCGGCCCGCACACTCGTTAGTCGAGCGCCAGCAGTTCTGGGGTCCGCTCGAGCAGCGCGTCGAGTTCCGGGACCACAAAGACCGGCCGATCGAGGTAGGCGTTGGCGCCGGCCCGGTACAGCCGGCCGACGTTTGTGACCACCGAC
>PXQL01000080.1:0-1256 GCA_003021335.1 Halobacteriales archaeon QH_10_67_13 | reverse complement strand
GTCGAAGGTGCCGGCCACGTCCGCGACCCGGATCTCCCCGCCGTCGGAGAGACACTCGATTTTGCCGTCGAGGTGGGTGAGTCCGGCGGCGGCCGCCCGCTCCGTGACGACCCGGTTGACCGTGCGGGCGACCGACGCGAGCTCGTCGATCGGGGCCGCCCCGGCGATCGCGTCGGCCTCGTCGCGGTCGAGGTACCGATCCTGGTGTTCGAACTTCGTCGAGAACTCGACCACCGGTTCGGGGAGTGCGACCGTCTCCTCGGGCCACTCCTCGAACGGCAGGCCGTGCTCTTCGGGATCGGTCCGGCGGCGCAGTGAGGAGCCGACCGGGACGTGGTTCCGGAAGACGACCTCAAGCGGAATCAGGTATCCCTCGCCGGCAGCCGCGTGGTAGGCGTCGTAGTCGTAGCCCGCCTCGGTAGTCGGTAAGTCCGGAACGTCCGCGAGTTCGATCGCCATCTCGCCGGGGGCGGCGCCCGCCGAGAGTGCGGCCTCGAGCGGGCGGACCTCGCCGTCGTGGACGACCCCGCGGTAGTGGGTCGGGATCCCCGCGTCCTCGAGCAGCGCGAAGCTGTGAGCGCCGGTGACACACAGCGCGGCGCCTTTGTCGGGGATCGAGTCGGGCATCCGTCCCCAGTCGAACACCGAGTAGTCGTCGCTGAAGACGAACCGCCCTCGTCCGAGCCTGCTCGCAGTCGGCGCCTCGTCGACGCGAATCCGCTTGACGCTTGTCACGGAAGATCGTTCTCGCGGGCGGCATATCAACTCGGCGTCGCCACTCGGGCGAGGCGCCGAGCCCGCCGGTCGCGTCATGAGGTCGTGACCGTCGTCGGAACGCAGCGTCCCCGGATACTCCCCGGACGGCGCTCCGCGGATCCGAGCGCCTATTAGCCCGCGGGCGTACTCCCAGTGGATGGCCAGCAGCTCGCGGGTCCCGACGAACGTTCCGCGGGACCGCTACGAGTTCGAGTATACGCCGACGACCGACCAGTCATTCGAGAACGCGCTCGAGGCGGCCCGAGCCGGCGACCGGCTCTCGGTGGCCGACGGAATCGAGCTGTTGACCACCGGGACCGACCGCCCGGGGATCGACCGCGAGCGCAAGGAACGGGTTCTCGAGGCCGCGGACCGGCGGCGGGCCGAGGTCGTCGGCGAGGAGGTGACCTTCGTCGCGAACCTCAACAACAACGTCACCACCGCCTGCAACACGGGTTGTCTGTTCTGTAACTTCAAGGACCGCTCCGAGCAGTTCCGCA
>PXQL01000079.1 GCA_003021335.1 Halobacteriales archaeon QH_10_67_13 | reverse complement strand
TGATCTCGCGGCTCCAGACCGTGGCCGCCGAAGCCCGCGAGCACTGGGAGGCGTTCCGCCAGGACCGGGCCTTCGAGGCGATCCGGGAGTTCGTCACCGAGGACCTCTCGCGGTTTTACATCCAAGTGGTCCGCGAGCGGATGTGGGCCGAGACCGACGATCCGGAAAAGCGGGCGGCCTACGAGACGATCACTTACGCGCTCCACCGCGTGGTGGCCCTGCTCGCTCCGTTTACGCCGCTGCTGGCCGACGAGATCTACGACCGGCTGACCGGCGACGCCGGCCACCCGACGGTGCACATGCTCGACTATCCCGCGCCCGAGGAACGGTTCCGCGACCAGCAGCTCGAGCGCGACGTCGAGCTGCTCCGAGCGGTCGAAGAGGGGGGCTCGAACGCCCGCCAGCAGGCCGAACGGAAGCTCCGGTGGCCGGTTCGGGAGGTCGTGGTCGCTCCCGACGGCGAGCGAACCGCCGCCGCCGTGGACCGCCACCGCGGGCTGATCGCCGACCGGCTGAACGCTCGGCGCGTCGAGGTGCTCGCCCCCGACGAGGAGTGGGGCGAGCTCCGGTACAGCGCCGACGCCGACATGAGCGAGCTCGGGCCGGCCTTCGGCGGTCGGGCCACCGCGGTGATGGAGGCCCTAAACGAGGCACGGGTCGAGGACCCCTCCCTCGCCGCGCTCGAGGAACACCTCCGCGGGGAGGGGGCGCTCGATGCCGACGAGGAGCTGACCGAGTCGATGGTCTCGCTAACCAGCGAGACGCCGGAGGGGGTCAGCGGCGCGGCGATCGAGGCCGACGGCGAGACCCTCGGGGTCGTCTACGTCGACACGGCCCTCACCGAGGAGATCGAGAGCGAGGGCTACGCCCGCGAGGTGATCCGGCGAATCCAAGAGATGCGCAAGGAGCTCGATCTCGACATCGAGCGGCGCATCCAGGTCGAGGTGACCGTCGACGACGACCGCGTCGCCGAGCTGATCGGGGGCCACGAGGAGCTGATCGCCCGCGAAGTTCGGGCCCGCAGCTTCGAGACCGTCGAGGGGGGCTACCACAGAGAGTGGGAGATCGAGGGCGTGCCCGTCGAGATCGGGGTCGAGCCGGCCCCCGAGGCGGCCGCCTGACTCGACCCGGGAACGACCGCATCGCCGGGCCGGTTACAGCGCCGCGGCGATCGCCGGGGCGACGGTGACGGTGCTGACCGGTCGCTCGATCGTGTCGGTCCCGATAACCCGATCGACGCCGACCCGGCGCAGCCGCAGGTACGCGTCTCGAACCAACAGCGGGTGCACGCAGGCGACGGTCACGCTCGCCGCGCCGCGGTCGAGGACCGCCCGGGCGGCCTGACACATCGTCGAGCCGGTCGCGATGATGTCGTCGACCAGGACGACCGGCCGGTCGGCGACGGGCCGGTCGAGCGCGAACTCGGCCTCGACCTCGACGTCAGTGCCGGAACGGCGGCGCTTCTCGAAGTGAACGCACTCGCCGCTACCGTGGGCGTCACAGACCGCCTGCGCGAGCTCGGCGGCGCTGGCGTCGGGCGCGACCACGAGCGGATCCGGGGCGGAGAGTTCAGCCGCGAGCCGACCGGCCGCGTCGACCGGCGTCGCCGGGACGGTGAACCGCTCGCAGACCGAACTCTCGTGGGGTTCGACGGTCAGCACCCGATCGGTTCCGGTGGAGATCGCCCGCGCGACAGCCCGAGCCGAGACCGGCTGGCCGGACTCGAAGGCCCGATCCTGGCGGGCGTATCCCATGTACGGCAGCACCGTCGTCACGCGGTCGGCTCCGGCCTCCCGGGCCGCGTCTTGGAGCTGGAGCAGCTCCACGTGGGCTCGATCCGAAACGGTCGAGGCGACCACGACCGCGTGCTCGGGGGTCCCGTCGATCCGGACGATCCCCTCGCCGTCGGGAAACTGCTCGAAGGAGACGCCGGCGAGCCGGTGGTTGGTCTCGGCCGCCAGTTCGGCCGCAAGCGACTGGGTCCCTGACCCGGAGACAATCATACCCGAGCGGTCGCCGCCCGCGGTAACGGTCTTTTCGGTTCTCGCGGGAGTGCGCGGAGAAACCCCCGTCGGCGCGGGGAGGACCTCGCGGGTCAGCTGATGTCCGCCCGCACGAACCGGCGATACCCGATCGCGAGCGGGCCGGCGAGCCACAGGACGACGAGGATCGCGGCCGTCCACTCCTGTAAGACCAGCGGCCGGGCCGTCGAGATCCCATCCAGCCCGCCGACGGCCGCGTCAACGGCGTTGCTCGGCTGGATCCTGAGCACCGCGTCGTACCAGGTCGGCGCCGCGGTCGGGTCGACGAGCTCGCCGTTCAACAGGACGTACACGCCAAGCGGGACCAACCCCCAGAAAAACTCGAAGAGGACGTAGGTTCCGACGACCAGACCGAGGGCCGTCCCACGGGCCGCGACGCTGCCAGAGATCCCGACCGCGATCGCCACGAAGACCGCGCCGGTCAGCGCGACCCGCGTCACGAAGCCGGCGTAGTCGGCGACCGGCAGGCTTCCGTAGAGGGCGACCACGAGCGGCGCGGCGAGAGCGAACCCGAGCACGATCGGGACAACGACGACCGCCGTGCGGCCGAGATACTTCCCGAGGATGACCTCGGAGCGTTTCAGCGGCAGGCTGAGCACCATCCTGATGCTGCCGGTCCGGCGCTCGCCGACGACGGCCATGTAGCCGACGAACAGCCCGATGACCGGGACCAACAGCAACATTGCCTCGCTGAGCAGGTCGAGCCCGTCGGTTGCGGCGGGTTGGTCGTCGATCGCCCGCGGAACGTACATGCCCCCAGCCGCGAGGGCGAGCATCAGCACGGACAGCGCCCAGAACAGCCGCGACCGGACCGCGTCGGCGAAATCCTTGCGGGCGACCTCGAACCAGTAGGTCGTCATCGGGCGGACACCTCCTCGTCGGAAACGGTCGCCTCCGGGGACTCGTCGGGTCCGGCGTCGGTGAGATCGGCAAAGGCGTCCTCAAGCGTCTCCTCGCGCAGGTCGAAATCCCGGATTCCGACTCCGGACTCGGCGACGGCGTTCATAGCTCGGCCCTTGTCCTCGACGGTCGTCAGCGCGATCCGGAGGGTCTCCCCGTCGACGGCGACCGAGGCGACCCCCTCGGTCGCCCGGACGCGGTCGGCGGCCCCGTCGGGATCGTCGACGGTCACGGACAGCTCCGGGCCGCCGGTCGCGCTCGCTCGGATGCCCGCGACGGTGTCCTCGGCGACCAGCCGACCGCCGTCGAGGACGCCGACCCGGTCGCAGATCGCCTCAACCTGGCCCATGATATGACTCGAGAAAAAGACCGTCGCGCCGCGGTCGTTCTCCCGACGGATGAGCTCGCGCATCTGGCGGGCGCCGTTCGGATCCAGTCCCGTCGTCGGCTCGTCGAGGATCAACAGGTCGGGCTCGTCGACCAGCGCCATCGCCAGCTTGAGCCGCTGGGCCATGCCCGTCGAGAACTCCCCCGCGCTGCGGTCGATCGCGTCCTCAAGCCCGACCCGCTCTAACAGCGCTGCCGGGTCGTCGTCTGCGTCTTTCACCTGGATGACGAACTGGAGGTGCTTGCGGGCCGTGAGCCGGTCGTACAGCTCCGCGTGGGCCGGCAGCACGCCGATCCGACCCCGGACCGACCGGACCTCTGTTCCGACCTCGGCACCGAACACCCGGGCGCTGCCGGCGGTCGGCCGAACCAACCCCAACAGGAGGCCGATCGTCGTTGTCTTGCCGGCCCCGTTGGGTCCGAGAAACCCGTAGACTTCACCCGCCCGGACGGTGAGATCCAGCTCGTCGACCGCGAGCACGTCCCCGAACCGTTTTGTCAGCCCCCGCGTCTCGATGACGGCCATACTCAACTCTATCCGGACCGGCATATATACCTCTCGCCCGGGTGTTCCCCGAGAAACGGGCCTCAGGGCGCCAGCGCGGTCTTGTAGGCTTCGATTGCGGTCTCGATGTCGGCAGTCGTGTGGGCCGCCGAGACGAACTGCGACTCGAACTGGTTGGGCGTGAGAAAGACGCCCCGGGACTTCATCGCCGGCCAGAACAGCCGCTCCCAGCGCTCGGTCTCGGCGCGGTCGACGTCGGCGCCGGTCTTCGGACAGGTCGCGTACCGCGGACAGGCCGATCGCTGCCAGCAGCCGGCCTCGCAGTGCTCGGCGCCGGACTCTCCCTCGCGAGTAAAGACGAGCGTGAACATGCTGTCGGTCCCGACGGCAGTGTAGGTTGGCGCTCGGTCGGCGCGCCGTACATCGGGCCGGCGCTTGCGTGTCGTTGCACCGCCGCCTGCACGGGTTCGGGGAGGTCGTGACCGAGCAAGAGCGGGCCACAGCCCATCACGAAATCGAGATACCGGTTGCCGTCGGCGTCGACGACGTGCGCGCCGTCGCCGCGCTCTATGGAAAAACGGGTACGGGCGAGTCGCCCGCACCGAGGAGTTGATCCTGCCGGCGAGCACCGAGAGCGCCCGGTCACAGCGCCCGCGACCGCGCGTGACCGTGGTCGGGGGCGTGGTCGTCGGTCATGGCCGTCGGTTGGCCCGGCGAAAAAAAGCTGACGCGTCGACGGGGAGTCGGGCCGATCTCCTTCTCCCGATCGACGATCGGCCGTCAGACCGCCTCGGTGCCGCGCTCGCCGGTCCGGATGCGAAGCGCGTCGGTGATCGGCAGGATGAATATCTTGCCGTCGCCGGCCTGGCCCGTATTCGCAGCCCTCTCGATGGCCGCAACGACGTCTTCGGTGGGCGTGTCGGCGACGACACACTCGATTTTTACCTTCTGGTGGAGGTCGACCTGGTACTCGTCGCCGCGCCACTGGCCGGTCTTGGGCGGCTGTGAACCCCGGCCGGAGACGTTCGTGACCGTCAGCGAGGGCGCCTCGACCGCCGCCAGCGCCTCCTTGACCTCGCCGAGCTTGTCCGGGCGGACGATCCCGGTGACCATCTCGATCTCGCCGGTCGGGCCGCCGTCGGGGCGCATATCGTGGACCGGCACGCCGCCGTCGGTCGCGGTCGGGCCCTCCGGAACGTTCGCGTCGCCGAACTCGGGGTAGGTCTCGACGCCGTGTTCGGAGATGTCGAGCCCGTCACGCTCGTGGGCCTCGTCGACGCGGGCCTGGCCGACCGTCTTGAGTCCACCCCAGATCAGGGCCGTCGTGGTGACCGTCCAGGCGGTGATGACCGCGACGCCGACGAACTGCGCGAGGAAGGCATCAGTGATAAAGCCGGTATCGATCCCGCCGCGCCAGGCCGACACCGCGACGAACGGGTACGCGAGCGTCCCGAGGACGCCGGCACTGCCGTGGACAGAGAAGACCGCACAGACATCGTCGATCTTGAGCCGCGTCTGGACGAAATCAAAGACGTACGGCAACTGCAGGCCCGCGAGCGTCCCAACGACGGTCGCGCCCCACCAAGTCGCGGCGTCAGGGATCGCGGTGATGCCGACCAGCCCCGCGAGCAGGCCGTTCGCGGCATAAAGCGTGTCGACCTTGCCGGTCTTCGCGAGCGAGGCGACGCTTGCCCCGACGGCGCCCATCGCCATCGCCAGGGTCGTCGCCATCGCGACCCGACCGAGCGTGTCGCCGGCAAAGGCGCCGCTGTCGACGATACTCGCCGTACCGACGTTGAACCCGTACCAGCCGAAGGCGAGCAACAGCGTCCCCAACACGGCGAAGGTCATCGAGTGACCGGGAATCACGTTGACGCGCCCGTCCTCGCCGTACTTGTCCATCCGCGGGCCGAGCACCCACGCGGCGGTGAGCCCGGCGATGCCACCCAGTCCGTGGACGATCATCCCGCCGGCGAAGTCGGCGAAGGCGACCCCGGTGAGATCCTCGACCAGCCCCGTCCCGAGGCCCTGGCCGACCCAGGTGAACCCGATCGTCACGGGGTAGATCACCGCGGCCAGCACCACCGTGTACGCGATGTAAGCGCGGAGCTTCGCCCGTCCGGCGACCGCCCCCGAGACGATCGTCGCCGCGGTCATCGCGAACACGGCGCCGTAGAGCCAGTCGACGTACTGGAAGGCCCCGTCGACCTCGAGGAACGGCGCCCCGTCGGCGAACGTGCCGCCGCCGGCCACCTCGGCGATTCCGACCCCGATCAGGAAGAACACGATCACGCCGACGCTCCAGGTGAGCAGGTTCTTCGTCAGCTGGTTGGCGACGTTTTTCGACCGGACCTGCCCCGACTCGAGCATCGCGAAGCCGGCGTGCATAAAAAAGATCAGAAACGACACCGTCAGGATCCAGGTGTTGTTGATCGCCGTCGAGACCTCCTCGCCGATAACCAGGACCAAATCGGACCGGATCACGACCGATCACCCCCGCGGGAGCGGATCCGCGCGGCCGTCACCGCGGACGACGAGGCCGGCTGGCGCTTCCGGGCGGTGCTCTCGGAGCCGGGCGGCTGAGGTCTGCTCGCGGCTGCCGGACGCCACTGTCCCGCCAGGGGCGACGCGGAGGGCCTCTCAGAGCCGGTCGGCGACGGTCTCCGCGAAGTAGGTGATCACCAGGTCGGCGCCGGCGCGCTTGATGCTCGTCAGCGACTCCAGAGCCGTCGCTTCGAGGTCGAGCCAGCCGCGGTCGGCGGCGGCGTGCAGCATGGCGTACTCGCCCGAGACGTTGTACGTCGCGACGGGGCGGTCGAACTCCTTACGGACCCGGGCGACGATGTCGAGGTACGGAAGTGCGGGCTTGACCATCGCGATGTCGGCGCCCTGCTCGAGGTCGAGTCGGACCTCCTGGCTGGCCTCGCGGGCGTTTGCGGGATCCATCTGGTAGTGTCGGCGGTCGCCTCGGCATCGGGGTCGGACTCGTCCATGTGCTCCGATCGGGCCCGGATACAGAAGCCGTGTCGACCGTCAGGCCGGCCGATCGCGGTCCCAGGCCGAGGGCCAGTCAAGGTCGGCGTCAGCGAGCAACGACGCCATCCGCTCGCCGTCTGCCGGGCGGAACGGGCCCGGAGAGGCGACCGTCGCCGCGCCGGCCGCGGTCCCGACCGCGAGCAGCCGGTCGAGGTCCTCGATCCCGCGGGCGACCAGCCCCAAGACCGCGGCCGCGAGGGCGTCGCCGGCGCCGCTCGCCGTCTGCGCCGCGGGTGAGCACCGCGAGCGCGGACGGATACTCCGGAAAGAGTCCGCGGAGCCCGTCGAAAGTGGGCTCGCGGCCGGCCACGGCCAAGTCGTGGTCGCCGGCGAACACGAGGCCGGCGGCGGCAAGCGGCATCGCGAGCGCGTCGGCGTAGGCCGCCGGCGAGGACCACTGGTTGTGCCGGCCGTTCAGATCGAAGGAGACGGCCGTGTCGTTCGCCCGCGCGGCGTCGATCGCCGTCGCGACCGTCGGACCGTCGACCGTCGGGGGGAGGACCGTCCCGCTGCAGTGAAACAGGTCGACCTCGGCGAGCACGTCACGGTCGGGGAGGTCGAACCCGTAGCAGGTGTCCCGGACCCAGGCGGTCCAGCTGTCGCCGGAACGGTCGGCGTCGGGGTCGGGGGTCGTCACCGGACTCGGGCGGTCGTCTCGGACGCGGTCGGCCGGATCGATTCCGAGGGCCGTGAGCCGCCGATTGATCGCGCGTCCGAATGGGTCGGCGCCGATCCGGGTGGCCAGCGCCGGCGGCCGGTCGAGTAGCGCCAGCCCGCGGGCGACGTTGGCGCCGGTTCCGCCGGGGAACCACCGCAGCCCCGAGCCGGGCGCGACCGTCTCGTCCGGGTGGAGATCGACAGTCGTGTCGCCGGCGACGAACACGCGCGCCGGCGGATCGGCCACGAGCACACACTGATCTATGCTTGGGCGTACAAAGCCTCCTCGGACCCCCGGGACTCAGGCGAGGACGGACAGCGTCTCCTCGAGGAGAGTCACCCCGTCGAAGACGACCAGAAACCAGTACAGCTGGACCAGTCCCGCGCCGACGAGCGCGACGCCGGCGAGTCTGGTCACCGTCTGCGTGTTCGCGGCGAGCAGCCCGAGGACGGCGTCCCGGCCGAGCGCGGTCAGCACCGTCACCACGCCGAGCAGGAGACTCATCCCCGCGGCGTAGGCGCCGAGCATCCCGGCGGCGGTCGCCGGACCGGCCGCGAGCCCGAGCGAGGCGATCGCGATGAACAGCGACCCGGTGCAGCCGGCCGCGGCGACGGCGTACACCACGCCGAAGGCGAGGTAGCCGGCCGGGCCGCGCCGGCGCGCCGGGAGCGAGACGTGCGCGGTCGGGAGCCAGTCGTTCCCCAGAACCATCCCGACTCCGAGCACGACCAGCACGGGGCCGACGACGAGCTCAAGCAACGCGATGTTCCCAAGCACCCGGGAGCCGAGCGCGAGGGTCACGCCGAAAAGCGCCGCGAACACGAGAAAGAAGCCCAAACTCGCAAACACCGACACCATGAGCGCGCGCCTGATCCGGCCGGCGACCGGCCGGGACCGGTCGTCGCCCTCGCGCCCGAGAAAGAAAGCCACGTACCCGGGCAACAGCGGGAGCGCACACGGCGCGAAAAACGTGGCCGTCCCGGCGCCGAACGCGAAGCCGACCCGGAGCGACTCGAGATCGACCATCAGAGGACGGCGCTAACCTCCTCGGCGATGGCCTCGGCCTCGGCGAGCCCGGTGTGTTCCCAGCTGGACTCGCCGTCGGCGTCGAGGAGCACCTTCGTCGGCAGTCCCGTGACGCCATAGGCCTCGGCAACCTCGAGTTCGGTGTCCTGTGCAACCGGCCACGTCCCGTCGAACTCCCGCCAGAACTGCCGGATCGCGTCAGCGTTGTCCTCCCAGCTGATCGAGACCATGTGTAGTTCCGGGAACTGATCGTCGACGGCCCCGTTCGAGCCGGCGACCTCGAGCGTCTGGAGCGTGAACTGCCCGTCGGCGCCGCCGCCGAATCCAGGGATCGCCGCCGAGCAGCCCGCGAGCGCCGCGGCGGCGGTCGCTCCCGTGCCGGCCAGCATCCGCCGCCGAGTTCGGTCCATACTGGGACTACTCGCAGTCGAGTATATCCCCCGGGCGGGTGTGTTCCGGTGATACACAGCCGGTACGGGGTTAATCAGGTCAGTGACGAATCTCGGGCATGGACAACGGTTCGGGCCGACGAACGCGGCGGCGATCGCTTCTGAGCGGGCTGGGCGCGCTCGCCGCGGTCGGGGCGGCCGGCTGCGTCGAGTCGCTGTCTCCCGGCGGCGACGGCGGTGGGGGAGGCGACGGTGACGGCGACAGTAACGACGGTGACGGGGGAGGCGATACCGGCGTGTCGGCCGCGTCGGGGGGATCGGTCATCGAGGGGGCGTCGAACGTGGAGCTGCCGGTGTCGGCGAACCAACTCGACCGCGGGGCCTCGAAGGACGCGATCCCGGCGATCGTCGATCCCATCTTCTCGGAGGACTGGTCGGGGTTCGAGGCCGAGCTCCGGGGCCAGTTCGGCAGCAGGGAAACGATCGAGCCGCGACTGGAGGAGGATGACCTCGTGGTCGGGATCAGCCGGGAAGGAGAGGCCCGCGCGTACCCGCTGAGGATCCTGAACTGGCACGAGATCGTCAACGACGAGCTCGGCGGACCGCTGTTGATCACCTACTGTCCGCTCTGTCGGAGCGCGATCGTCGCCGAGCGCCGGGCTGGCGGGGAGGAGACGCGGTTCGGCGTCTCGGGGCTGCTCTTCCGGAACGCTCTAGTGATGTACGACGAGGCGACCGAGAGCCGGTGGAGCCAGATCCTGTCGCAGGCGATCCAGGGCGAGCTGACCGGCGAGCGCCTCGAGATCCTGCCCTCGACGCTGACGACCTGGGGCGAGTGGCAGGAATCGCACCCGGAGACGGTCGTGCTCCGGCCGCCGCCCGACTCGAGCACGATCAGCTCCGGCCCCGGCGCCCGCGATTACAGGGTCAACCCCTACGACGGGTACGACGAGAGCGAGCAGATCGGAATCGGTGGGCAGTTCGACGACGAGCGGCTGGGACCGAAAGTCGAGGTGCTCGGCGTGGCCGTCGATGGAACTGCCCGGGCATACACCGCCAACGCGATCATAGAGGCGGGGCTGATCGAGGACACCGTCGGCGAGCTCCCGATCGTCATCACGACAACGCCGGACGGAACGCCGATCGCCTGGAGCCGCCGGGTCGACGGCGAGACGCTCTCGCTGTCGATCGCCGACGAGCGACACCTCTCGGGGGGCAACTCGCGGTGGCGCCGCGGGACGGGCATCGCGGTCGACGGCCCCTACGAGGGCCAGCGTCTCACGCAGGCAAACAGCGTCTCGGCGCTGTTCTGGTTCGCCTGGCTGGATTTCCACCCGGAGACGGAGCTGTACGAGCCCTAAGTGGGGCAGAGACACAGAGAACGGTCTGCCTGGTGACCGGCGCGTCGGCCGGAGTTCCGGGCGACCGGAAACGGCGGGCGAGGGGAGTCACCGTCGGGGAGCCGCGCGGCCGGGAGCCACACCCGAGCCCGGGCTCACACTGTCGTAAGCACCTCGACGCCCTCGGTCTCGTAGTCGGTCATCGCAGCCAGTCGGTCCGAGACCTCCGAGAGCGCGAGTTCGCGGCCGATCAGGGCGCCGGGATCGATCTCGGCGGCGGCGACGAGGTCGAACAGCGCGTCGTACCGGGTCGGGGGCATCCCGCGGGCGCCGACGAAGGAGATCTCCCAGCGGGTCATCCAGTCGGTCGGTAGCCGGACCGACCCTCGCTCGGCGTCGGTCGTCAGTCCGACCTGGACGTGAGTGCCCCGCTCGCGGAGACACCGCACCGAGTTGCGGCAGGTGGCGGCGATGCCCAGCGCGTCCATCGAGACGTCGGCGCCGCCGCCGGTGTGTGTCTCGATCGCCGCGACGGGGTCGGTCCGGTCGGGATCGACGACCCAGTCGGCGCCGATCTCTCGGGCGCGGTCGCGGGCGTCGGCAGCCGGATCGACCGCGATCACACGGGCGCCCAAGGCCGACCCGAGCTGGACCGCCGACAGCCCGACGCCGCCACAGCCGTGGACGGCGAGCCACTCCCCGCCGTCCAGTCCCGCGCGGTCGGCCAGCGCGTGGTAAGCGGTCATGTACCGACAGCCAAGCACCGCAGCGTCCCGGGGGCTGAGCTCCGCGGGCAGTTCGACCAGGTTGTACTCGGCCGCCGGGACCCGTACCTGTTCTGCGAACGCGCCGGGGGCGTCGGCCTCGAACCCGAGCGCCCAGCCGTCGGCACAGACATTGCCGTGGCCGTTCCGGCAGTGCCAACAGCTGCCGTCGCCCAACGAAAAGGGAACGACAACCCGCTGGCCGACCGCGACTCGATCGACGGCGTCGCCGGTCGCGACCACCCGGCCGGCAGGCTCGTGGCCGAGGATCTGCCCGCGGGGCACCCGGTCGTCGGCCCACTCGCCGTGGCCCTGCCAGGCGTGCCAGTCGCTCCGGCAGAGTCCGCAGGCCTCGACGGCCACGACCGCCCCGTTGGGCCCCGGCTCTGGGGCCGGCACCGACCGCACGTTGAGGGGCTCGCCGTACTCGTGGAGGATCGCCGCGTCCATACCCGCCGGTCGCGGGCGAGCGGTTTAAACTCCGGCCCGGGCGGTCAGGAGATCGTGACCCGGTCGGTGAGCCAGCAGCCGGCCGGGGGGACGCCACTGCCGTCGTGTTCCGAGAGCCCGAACTCGTAGGTAACCGTCCGGCCGCCCGGGCCGGTGAGCGTCACCCGCTGGCTGGCGGTTGCTCCGTCCCGCTCGATCGGGCCGGTGACCGCCTCGGTGTGATCGATCATCGGCGCGTACTGTGGGCCCTCAACCATCCGGACGAACCGATCGAGCGGCCCGGTCGCGCGGCGATTGGCCGGCGAGGCGAAGTTGTAGGCGGTCTTGATCCCGGCGTCGGTGACCGGATCGTCGTTGTCCGCGAGCGCCGACAGCTGGATCTCGACGACCCGCTCGGGGCCGTATGAGGGGTCCGGCGTCGGTAGTCCCTTGACGGGGTATGACGACGAGGGTGATGACGACATATTCATCGTACGAATAATAAGGGGTCCGAGCCGCTTGAACCCCTCGCAGCGCCGACCGGGAGCAACCATCGGTGACCCCGCCGAGCGCGGCCGGGGTGTCCCGGCGAACTCGAGCCCGCATGAACCCGCAATCCGACGGGAATGAGTGGGGTCGGACGGGCCGGCGAGTGCCGCACCGGCGACGCCGGCCAACCGCGAGACCACTGGGCCAACCGCGTCGGGGCGTGGCTCGAAGGCAACCCGCACACGCCGGACTGGGACAGAGCGACGCAACCGGCACTCGACACTGGCGTCAGGCCCCGCACGATCATGACGCATACAGCGTGACGCCACGAACGAGAGGGTTCCGACCTCTCGGAGGCGGATCTCACCGGCGTCGCCCTCGCCGTCGCGGACACTACCGACGCCGTCGTTCCCGAGGAGTAGCCCACGGACATCCGACACCAGGCGGGCGGTCCCGCGACGCGCTTGGTTTATTCTCTGTTCAACTACCGGTCGGCACCGCCGCGATCGGAGGGCGCGATCCACTTCCCGGTGTGGGCGGAAGAGCTATTCTGATCGGCTCCGTAACCGATTCGTAGACATCGTGGTCCCGAAAGGTACTCGCTCCGTCGAACAGAGACGAGAAATTTATTTGAACGAGTGCTCAACCGATAACTGATGAGTCAGGCGACAGACCGGCTTCGTCGGTACCTAACCGACGAACTCGGGGAGTGTCGCGAGGAAGACGTACAGGAGCGGCTGGACGAACTCGGGGCGCTGGAGGCGGCTCTGGGTGCGGAGCGCGTTGAGACGGAGCTCGACGTGCTCTCGGCACTGGCCAACGAGACGCGATACACGCTCGTCCGGGTGCTGGTCGCCGCCGAGGGGGAGTTGTGTGTCTGTGAGCTGCGGGCGGTGGTGGACGTGACCGACAGCGGGCTCAGTCACGCCCTCTCGCGGCTCGCCGAGGCGGGACTGGTCGAGAGTCGAAAGGACGGCCGGTGGAAGAAGTACCGTGCGACCAACCGCGCCGTGGCGCTGATCAGCGTCATCGACGGAGTCACCGATGAGTAACGTCGAACACGAACACGGCCCGAACTGTGACTGTCCAGACTGTGGCGATCCGCGGTCGATGGACGTTCTGGATAAGTACCTGACCGTCTGGATCTTCGGGGCGATGGCGATCGGCGTCGGGCTCGGGTACCTCGCGCCGTCGGTGACCGGCCCGATCCGGGACCTGTACCTCGTCGAGATCGGCCTGATCGCGATGATGTACCCGCCGCTGGCGAAGGTCAACTACGGACAACTCCCGGCGGTGTTTAAAAACGTCAAAGTATTGGGGTTGAGCCTCGTTCAGAACTGGCTGATCGGGCCGACCGTGATGTTCGCCCTGGCGGTGATCTTTTTCAGCGGGCTCGCGCCGGGACTGCCCGCCCGCCCGGAGTTTTTCCTCGGGCTGATTTTCATCGGGATGGCCAGGTGTATCGCGATGGTGCTCGTCTGGAACGAACTCGCCGAGGGATCGAGCGAGTACGCCGCGGGGCTCGTGGCGTTTAATAGCGTCTTCCAGATTCTCACATACGGCGCGTACATCTGGGTGTTCGCGCTGGTCCTGCCGGATCTGCTGGGGATGCAGACGCTCGTCGAGGCCATCGAGGCGAATCCGGACCTCAACGTCACGCCGGCCCAGGTGTTCGAGGCGATCGCCGTCTTCCTCGGGATTCCGTTCGCCGCCGGGATCCTCTCGCGGTACGTCGGCACCCGGACGAAAGGCGAGGAGTGGTACGAGGAGGCCTTCGCGCCGGCAATCAGCCCGCTGACCCTGATCGCCCTGCTGTTTACCGTGATCGTGATGTTCGCACTGCAGGGCGATCGGATCGTCGGCCAGCCCACCGACGTGCTCCTGATCGCGGTGCCGCTGACGATCTACTTCGTGGTGATGTTTTTTGTCAGCTTCGGGATGGGCCGGGGGATCGGCGCGGACTACTCGACGACCACCGCGATCGGCTTCACCGCCGCCTCGAACAACTTCTGTTCGGCGTCGGCTCCGGCGTCGCCTTCACCACGGTGGTCGGCCCGCTGATCGAGGTGCCCGTACTCTTAGCGCTGGTCCACGTCGCCCTGTACTTCCAGCAACGCTTCGACTGGCGGGGTCACACGACCGGACAGCTCGACGGCGCCGGGGCAGACGAGCGGTCTTCGACAGAGGGAGACTGACGTGCCCGAGACGCCGCTTCGTCCGACCGCGGCGAGCGCCGGTGGCCGGGTCACGCCGAAACCGGCGAGTCCGACGCGTCGGGTTGGGAGGCCCACGTGAGTTCGGATGGTCGATCGGCCGGGCCGGTCCGGATCGCGTTCGTGTGCGTCCAGAACGCGGGACGATCACAGATGGCCTACGCCTTCGCCCGGCTCGAGCGACGAGAGCGCGATCTCGAGGAGAAGATCGAACTCTCGACGGGCGGAACGCGTCCGGCAGAACACGTCCACGAGGAGGTCGTGACCGCGATGCAGGCGGTCGGGATCGACATCTCCGACCGGACGCCACGCGAGATCTCCGTCGAGGAACTGCAGAACAGCGAGTACGTCGTCACGATGGGGGCTGTTCGGCGAGAGACGTCTGTCCGGCCGGCTGGGCCGGCGACAGCCGGGACTGGGAGCTGAAGGATCCGGATGACCGACCCCCCGACGAGGTGGCAGCGATCCGCGAGGAGATCGAGCGTCGGGTGCACGCGCTGTTCGAAGAGCTTGAAGACACGATCCGGTGACTCCGAAAGACTGGCCCCGCCGGCACCCGTGAGCGGCCCAGTTTGATATAGCGACATACCATTTATTCTGGGGTATCGCGGTCTTGAGCAACGCCAGACGATCGACTCAGAAGTGTGGTGTGAGCGTTTCGAACTCGCCGGCAGCGATCGCGTCGGCAACGCCGTCGGTACCAACTTCGCCGACGGCGTTGGGGTGTTTCCGTTGGAAGTAACCGACAGCGTTCTCGACATCGCGTTCGAGTAGCTCGCGGCTGTTCTCGTGGTCGGTCGGGACGGCCTGGGGCCAATCGAAGACGGTGACGCCGTCTGATCCGACGAAGACGTTGTACTCGCTCATATCGGCGTGGACGTAACCTGTCTCGTAGGCGGCGGCCATCTCGGCCAGTACGAGCTCGAGTACCGGAACCACCTGGTCGCCCTTGAGATCGGCGCGCTCAAGTTCGACGCCGTCGATCCGCTCCATCGCGATCGCGTGGCGGTTCTGATCGATCGGCTGCGGCACCGAAACTTCGGGGTATAGCGCCTCTAAGGCCTCGTACTCGCGTTCAGCGGCCTTGCGGGCGGTGTACAGCCAGGAGACGTGCTCGCGGTCGGCGGTGTACTCCCGCTCGCGGTCGACCTCGCGGAACTCGGTGTACCCCTCGCGGTGGAACTTCAGCGCCAGGGGCTCGTGTGAGCGGACCTCGTAAACGTCGCTCTCTTTGCCCACGCCCAGCGGCGCACCGACCTCGGAGACTGTCTCGCGCTCGGCGAAAGCGCGCAGGGCGAGCGCGTCATAACCCTCGAACGTGAGCCGGTAGCCCTCGTACTGGATCGTCTTGCGCTCGAGCAGCCCGCGGGTCTCACACCGGTCGATCCGGTACCCGACATCCTCGGAGGTGAGCTGACTGAACTCGGGGAGTTTCCCCCGGGCCACCCACTCGGAGAACCGCATCCCCTGTTCGAGACCGGACAAGAGGTAGAAATCCTCGGGCTCGAGGTCGGCCATCTTCGGCGCGACGTTCTCGACCATCGAGGAGAGCTATTCGCCCGAGGGCCATAAGACCGGCGTGGACCGTGAGGACACGTTTCGGACAATCATAAACCGCATATCGCGATATCAAAACACCGCGCACTTGTGGCATACGGGTCCGGAGAACGGTAGCGCTGGTCTAGATCTCTATCGATTCGTGGATTTCACCGGCCGGGTGTTGATGCTGAGCTCTCGTGTGCCAAACTACCAGATAGACGTAGAGTTCGTGCGGGTTTTCCGCACTACCGGAGGAAATGATACTGCTGAGAGCGGGCTCAGGGGCTCACCGGCCAGTCAACGGATCTCGATACCGAGACGGTGATCTCGGTACACTCACCGGGGTCGGGACCGGCGTGTGAAACGAATTTGTCGGGTTCGATCGTGTGACTACGCGGTGACCGGTTCGATGGTGAACTGTCGAACACAGCGCCGGATGCGAGATACTGTCGCCGCGAGATACCGAGGACGGCGCTCAGTCGTGTCCGCTGCTATCTGGAGAGGCTGTCTGTGCGGGGTCGAGACTGTTGGCCTGCGTGAGAAGCGATACGAGATCCGCCTCCGTCACCGGCTGTGCGGTCGCCCCCAGCCCCGCATCACGGGCCACCCGGACCGCGCTCGGCGGGTGCAGGTTCGCCTCCGCCAGCAGCGCGTCGTCGTAGAACACTTCTCGGGGCGTCCCGCTTCCGACGACGTTGCCGTCGGCCATCACGCAGACGCGATCCGCGACCGTCGCGGCAAAGTCGAGATCGTGTGTCGACAGGACGACGCTGACGCCGTCCCGGTGGATCTGCTCGATCCGATCGGCGACTAAACGTGATCGTTCGGGGTCCAAGCCAGCGAGCGGTTCGTCCAACACGATCACGCTCGGTTCGAGCACCAGTACGCCTGCGAGACCGACGAGGCGTTTCTCGCCGCCGCTCAGGTAGTGGGGAATCCGGTCTTCGAGGTGACTCGCGTCGACGGTCGCGAGTGCCTCGCGGGCGCGCTCTCTTGCTTCGTCACCGGGCATGCCGTAGTTCTGGAGGCCGAACAACACGTCATCGAGGACCGTCGGCGCGACCAGTTGCGTATCGGCGTCCTGGAAGACAAAGCCGACTTCCTTGCGTGCGTGTGTCTTGTTGTCCTCGGTGATCGGCGTGCCGTCGACGACGAGTTCGCCCTCATCGGGAACGAGCGTGGCGTTCAGGTGCTCGAGCAGCGTCGATTTGCCGGCGCCGTTGCCGCCGACGAGCGCAACGACCTCGTCGGGGTACACCGAGAAGTCAACGTCGTGCATCCCGACGGTGCCGTCCGGGTAGGTATGGGCCTCACACTGGAGATCGACCAGCGGCGAGTCCTCCCGACTCACGGTCATACTCCGACCTCGACCCCGTA
>PXQL01000082.1:2223-14105 GCA_003021335.1 Halobacteriales archaeon QH_10_67_13 | reverse complement strand
GATCTGGGTCGGTAGCGTGGCGGTGAGCAGCCCCTGCGCGATCAGACGACCCTCCTCGTCGGGCTCGGTGTGGATCGGCTGTCGGTCGCCCGAGAGCTCGCCGAACGACCGGACATCCTCGACGGTGAACGTTCGTCGCCGACGGTACGTGGCGCCCTCCTCGGGCCCGTCCGGTGTGGACATCGGACCAGCTCAGTCCCCGGCGCTCGCGGCCAACACCGGCCTGTGGGTCTCGAGGATCACCGACTGCGTGGTCGAGCCGAAGATCGCTTTTCCGGCCGGCGTCCGCTTGCGCCCGGCGACGCAGATCGCGTCGACATCGTGACGCCCCGCGGCCTCGATCAGCTCTGCCGCCGGATCGCCGCTCTCCTCGAGTAGCTCGTGGTCGATCTCGGCGTCCTCGAACAGTTCGACGACGCGGCGGACGGCGCCGACCTGGCTCACCGACGCGCCCTCCGGATTCTCCTGGAAGACGTGCATTACGAGCGCCTCGACGGTGTCCTCTGCCGCCGGCAACGCCGCGACCGTCTCGGCCTGGGCTCGCGCTCGCCGTTCGTCCGTGTCGATCCCGAGCAACACCCGGTACATGCTCGTGGTACTCGGCCACCACCGACATAACTTCCCGGGTCCGTCGGGTTCGGGGCCGTCGGCATCGGGTCCGTCGACCTCCTCCGAGAGAGCCGACTCGCGACCGTTCGTTCGGGGATTCATATTAGCCGGGCGATCCGAACCGCCCGACACCGCCTCGCTGCGGCACAACGTATATGAGGGGAACTACCATACATCCAAGTAGAATCATGTCCCGGTCTGCACTGGTCGGAAACGTCACCGCGATGCTCGAGGACGCGGGCTTTCTGGTCAGCGACCGGTGTTCGATCCGACCAAAGAGCTTCGACGTGGCGGCCCGGCGTAGCGAGGATGTCATCCTGCTCAAGATCCTCGGGAATATCGACGCCTTCGACGGTCGGACCGGCGCGGAGATGCGGCGGCTGGGCGAGTACCTCGGCGCCGCGCCGCTCGTGATCGGGCTCCGGACCCGCGATGAGGAGTTAGACCCCGGCGTTGTCTACTTCAGACACGGCGTTCCGGTGTTGTCTCCGGACACCGCAATGGACCTGTTTGTCGAGGACGTGCCGCCGCTCATTTACGCGGCCCCCGGCGGGTTGTACGTCAACATCGACAGCGAGGTGCTCGCTGATGTCCGTGAACGGCGGGACTGGTCGCTCGGGCAGCTTGCACAGGAGTTAGGCGTCTCCCGGCGGACGGTCTCGAAGTACGAGGACGGCATGGACGCGAGCGTCGAGGTCGCCGCCCAGCTCGAGGAGCTGTTCGAGGCGCCCTTGACCTCGCCGGTGTCGCTGCTCGACGACGACGAGTCGGTTCGGGATATCGACGATCCCGAGGATCTGACCGACGACCCCAACGCGACGATCGTCGCGCTGTTGACTCGGGTCGGCTACGAGGTCCACCCGACGGTCCGGGCGCCGTTCAAGACCGTCAGCGAGGACGGCGAGTACGAACAGGTACTTGCCGGGCACTCCGAGTTCACAGAGGCCGCGGAAAAGCGCGCACGGATCATGTCATCTGTCGGTCGGGTTACTCGGACCCGGTCGGTGTACGTCGTCGACCGGGCGCCGCGGGACGCCGTCGACGACACCGCGTTGCTCGAAGAGTCGGAGGTCGCCGCGATCGACGAGCGCGAGGAGTTTCGCGACCTCGTGCAAGACCGCGTCGACCGCGAGCCGGCCTGATCAACGCCGCCTGCGTGCCTTAGCGTTTTGAATCACGGGCTTTCCTGATTACGCGTCAGACTGTCGCGACTATTATGCGTAGGTTTCTTCGAGATACGCGACGATGTCGTCGGACTCGGGCATTCCGTCGACTCCGTGCTCGTTGTCGATTAGAACCGGCACGCCGGTCTGGCCGCTGACCGCTTGCACTTCGGTCCGGTCGTCGTGGCTCCGGGGAACCTCGTGGGACTCGTACTCCAAGTCGAGCTCGCCGAGCTTTTGCTTGACTTTCGCACAGTACGGACAGCCGGGCAGTTCGTACAGTTCTAACTGTGTCACGACTTACTGTAGGCGCTCGCCGAATATGAACCGGACGGTTGTGTGCGCGACCGGCGGTCGACCGGGAGTCAGCGATCCGCGAGCAGCTCCGAGGCGGTCACGAGCGACTCGAGACCGACGTCGTGGTCGGCGAGCAGCTTCTCGGCACCCTGCTCGCGGTCGACGACGACCAGCGCTCGGTCGACGACCGCTCCAGCCTCGCGCAGCGCTTGTGCCGCCTCGAGGGCGCTCTGGCCGGTCGTGGCGACGTCCTCGAGCACCACCACGCGCTCTCCCGCGGTGAATTCCCCCTCGATCCGGTTGCCGGTGCCGTACTCTTTCCGTTCCTTCCGGACGATGAGGTAGGGCAGGTCGGCCGCGACGCTGGTCGCCGCGGCCAGAGGTACTGCACCGAGCGCGACACCGGCGAGGATCGTCTCGCCGTCGACCCGCCGGGCGAACGCGGCCGCGATCGCCGACAGCGTCTCGGGATCGGTCTCGAAGACGTACTTGTCGACGTAGTACTTGCTCGTGCCGCCGTGTGCGAGCTCGAACTCGCCGAACCGGACGGCGCCGGTATCGCGCAGCAGCGTCGCCAGCTCGCTCATACCGGGTCGACGGGTGGCCGGCTAATGTGCCTGCCGGTCGTCCGGTGAACGCAACCACTATGCCCGCCGCTGACCCAGCGACACACGAATGGATCTCTTCGGATCGAGCGGCGTTCGGGGTGTCGCGCCGGGGGAACTCACCCCTGAGCTGGTCCTGCGGGTCGCGCGTGCCACCGGGACGATCTTCGAGGCCGAGCGGGTCGCGCTGGGCCGGGACACACGCGAGACCGGGCGGCTACTCGTCGGCGCGGCGGCGAGCGGTCTTGCGGCGGCCGGTAGTGATGTCGACCGGCTGGGCGTCGTCCCGACGCCGTCGCTACAGGCCTACTGCGAGCGCGAATCGGTTCCCGGGGTGGTGATCACGGCCTCGCACAACCCCCCGGAGTACAACGGCGTCAAACTCGTCGCCGCCGACGGCGTGGAACTCTCGAACGAGCGACTCGAGGCCGTCGAGTCGCGGCTCGACGACGCCGGCTACGCCACCTGGGATCGGACCGGCTCGATCCGGTCAGTCGAGAACGCGAACCGCGCTTACAATCGGGAGCTGCTGGCCGCGCTCGACCGCGAGGCGATCGCCGACGCGGACCTCCGGGTCGTGATCGACCCCGGGCACGGTGCGGGCGCGCTCACGAGCCCCGAGCTGTTCCGCGAGCTGGGCGTCGAGGTCCGGACGATCCACGCTCAACCGGACGGGCACTTTCCCGGCCGGGATCCGGAACCGGTCGCCGAGAACCTGACAGACCTCGGGCGGCTGGTCGCGGCCGCCGACGCGGACCTCGGGATCGCACACGACGGCGACGCCGATCGGGCAATGTTTTTCGACGAGACCGGGGCGTTCGTCGAGGGCGACGCGGTACTCGCGGCGCTGGCGGCCGCCGAGCTCAGGGCCGGTGACGTTGCGGTGTCCGCGGTCAACGCCTCACAGCGGCTCGTCGATGTCGTCGAGGCCGCCGACGCCGAGCTCCGGCTCACTCCGATCGGGAGCACATACATCACGACGGCCATCCGCGAGCTCCGGGCCGACGGACGGTCGGTCCCGATCGCTGGCGAGGGAAACGGCGGGATCCTCTTTCCTGCATACCGGATCGCACGCGACGGCGCCTACACCGCCGGACGGCTGTGTGAGCTGCTCGCGGCCCGGGAGGCGTCGCTCGGCGAGCTGATCGCCCCGTACGATGAGTACCACAACGTCAGACACAACGTCGCCTACGACGACAGCGCGGAGCGCGCGGCGATGCTTGAGGCGATCGACGCCGCGGCCGAGGTGGCCGACGGAACCGTCGACCGGACCGACGGCTGCCGGATCGGGTACGACGACGGGTGGGTCCTCGCGCGGCCGAGCGGTACCGAGCCCCTGGTACGGGTCTACGCCGAGGCTCGTGACCCCGACCGCGCGGCGGCGCTCGCGGCAGGTATGCGCGATCGCCTTGCCGCGGTCTAACCCTCGACTCAGGGTCGGCGGCGGTCGAGCCGGTTGGGTGACGCCGGTCAGAGCACCGGAAACTCGTCGAGCGCGGCCCGGAGCCGCCTGCGGGTCTCGCGTGCAGCCGCCAACTCGTCGGCGAGATCCTCGGTCGCGATCCGCTCGCGCTCCTCCTCTGTCAGCTCTGTCTCTGCGAGGACGCTCTCGCGTAGCCGGTCGTAGTCGGTCTCGCGGGGGAGCGCAGCGACCGTCCGGAGCTGTTCGACGACGGCCGGTGCGAACCTGTTGAGGACCGCGGTCAGCTCGCGACACCGGTACTCGAGGAGCCCGGCGGCGGGCGGCGGCCAGCCGATCTCGAGCGGTTCGGCGTCCAGCCTGACGAAGTAACTCTTCCGTCCGGCGACGGCGTTCTCGAACCGTCCCGGGTCGTCGACGTAGTGTTCTAACTTCCCGCGGGAGTACTCGGCGTACTCGAGCAGAGTCGGGATTGGCTCGGTCCCGACGGGGCGCTCGGCGACGTAGGCCCGCAGCGACTCGGGCGGGGGTTCGTACTCGATTAGCGGGTACCGCCGGGTCGCTGACAGCCACGCGAGCACCTCTCGGGCCGGCGTCTGCCTGCGGTACTCCGCGAAGGCTGCCCCGACGACGTCGTTGTACGCCGCGATCGGCTCGCGGAGTCGCTCGCTCGGAGCGGCGAGGTCGGCCTCGCCCAGTTGCACCAGCCGGTCAAGCTCGTCGATCTCCCGGCCCAGCTCCCGGACCGTCCGTTCGGTCTCGCGGCGCCGCTTGCGGTAGGCGTCGAGCACCCGTTCGTGTTCCTCGAGACGCTCGACCAGATCGGCGACCGGCGCGAGCTGTTCCCGGACCGCATCGAAATCGCTCGTTTTGAAGTACCGCTGTTGGAGTCGCTCGTCTGCCTCCTCGAAGGTCTCGAAGAGCAGGACGTCCTCGTGGATCCGGTTCATCGTCGCGTCGAGCTGGCTCTGGAACTCGACGATCGTCTGGAAGTCGCCCTCGTCGCCGGTCACCTGCGGTTCGTACCGATCCAGCAGGTCGACGAACGACTCGTAGGCCTCCCAGAGCCGTTCAAGATCGGACTTGCCGATCTGCTCGACGCGCTCTCGTGCGGCCGTGACCCGCTCGTGGGCGACTTCGAGTTCGGCGACCGGATCGACTCCGTCAGCGTCTGCGCGCTCGGGGTCTGCCTCCCGATCCGGATCAGGCGTAGACATCGTCGGGATCGAATACCCGCTCGCCGACGACCTCGCCGTCGGCCGACCGGTAGAAACACGACCGGAAGCCGGTGTGACAGGCGCCGCCCTCCTGCTCGACGCGGTACAGCAACGCGTCGCCGTCGCAGTCGACCCGCACCTCCGCAACGTGTTGGACGTGGCCGCTGGTCTCGCCTTTCTGCCAGAGCTCCTCGCGGCTCCGGGAGTAGTAGTGTGCCAGGCCCGTCTCCCGGGTCCGGGCGAGTGCCTCTCTTGAGGCGTACGCGAGCATCAACACGTCTCCGGACTCGGCGTCCTGGGCGACGACCGGCACGAGTCCGTTCCCATCCTCGAACGCGATCTCCGGCGCGTCTGTCTCCATACCCGACACTGAGGCGGTCCGCGAGATAGGTCTTATCGTCGTCCCCGACCGTCTGGTCGCCGAGTCGGGTATGTCAGCGCGAGCGTCGGTGCTCCGATCGAGATCGTCCCCAGCCCAGTCCGGACTTTCCGGGGTCGGCCAGACAGATTCATACCCCGGGAGTGACCACGGTGAGTCATGCAGACGTGGAAGGTCCTCGGGCTCGCCTCTGCCGTGCTCGTGGTCTGGGGCGGCGTGATGCTGGCCGGCGGGTACCGCCCGAGTCCCGTGATCGTCGGGGTCGCGACAGTCTTCGTCATCGTCTCGCTGTACGTCGGCGATCTGATCGGTCGGCGGCTCGTCGAGGACTGACCACCCGCGACCAGTGTGGTCGCCGAACGGGTTTTGCCCTCCCGGCCGAAACGACCGCCGATGGGATCCGGGCAGTACGTCTACGTCCTCGAGTGCAGCGACGGCTCGTTGTACACCGGTTACACGACCGATGTCGGCCGACGGGTCGCCGAACACGACGCCGGCGAGGGAGCGAAATACACCGCCGGGCGGCGACCGGTCCGGCTCCGATACGTGGAGTATCGTGCGAGCCGGAGCGACGCACAGGCCCGGGAGTACGAGATAAAGCAGCTGTCCCGCGGGAAAAAAGAGCAGCTGGTCGCCGATCGCGACGATCGCGTCGCAGTGGCCTTTCCGAGCTAGCCCCCGGCCGGTCAGTCGTCGATGTCAAACTCCGGTTCGGGATCCGAGTCGTGGTCAGGAGCGCGCTCCTCGATCTCGGGAGAGCCGGCCGAGTCGTCGGTCTCGACGACACTCTCGGTCCAGTGTCCCAGCCGGAACCAGGCGACCGCGATCAGAAAGGACAGCGTCGCACCCACCGAGAAGGCGATCCAGATGCCCTCGACGCCGACGCCGAGCCCGCGCAGGGTAACGTCGGTGCCGGGGATCGTCACCGCGGCACCGAACGCAACCACAATCGCAACCGGGAGGCGAAACACCCACCGCGAGAGCAGCGACAGGCCCATTGCGACGCCGGTCTGGCCAGCCCCCCTGAAGGCGCCCTGTAGAACCATCGTGCCGCCGAACAGCGCCCAGGCCGGCGCGATGATCCATAGGAAAGCCTTGCCCTCCGCGACGACCGCGGGGTTGTCGTCGAAGGCCCCGACGAGCGGCTCGGGAAACAGCACCGCCACGGCGGCTGCGGCNCATCAGCCGGACGCCGATCCCGTACGCCGCGATTGCCGCCGTCCCGAACGGCGTCACGAACGCCGCCATCACGACCGCCGCAGAGCTCCGTGCCCAGCCGTCGATCGCCGCCGGCGACCCGATCCCGACGAGCTGCCGGAGCACGGTCGGGTCGGGGACGAGATCCCGGATCCGGAGCCGCACGCCGAACCCGCCCCGCAGCAGGACGTACACGCCGGCGCCGGCCGCGAACGCTCGCGCGATGAACGTCGCCCAGCCGGCCCCGCGGGCCCCCATCGCCGGGAACGGGCCCCACCCGAGGATCAAGAACGGATCGACGATCACGTTCACGCCGGCCGAGACGACGATCAGCCACATCGCCGTCTTCGTGTCGCCGGCCCCCTGTAGTGAGCCCCGGAAGGCAAAGAACAGGAAGGTCAGCGGCAGGGCGAAAAAGATCACCTCGATGTACGCGAGCGCGGCATCGAAGACCGCGTCCTCGGCGCCCATCAGCGAGAGGATCTCGGCCCGGAGGGTCCACCCGAGCGCCGCCAGCGCCGCCGAGACGACGACGGTCAGCACGATCGTCTGTGCGACGACCAGATCGGCCCGGCGGTCGTCGCCGGCCCCGACGTGCTGGGAGACGAGTGCGATCGTCGCCGCGCTGATCCCCATCGCCGTCGAGATGAACAGGTACGTGAGCGGAAACATCAGCGATACCGCCGCGACCGCCGCCGAGTCGACCCGTCCCACCCAGAACAGGTCCGCGAGGTTGTAGACCGTCTGGAGGAGGTTTCCCACCACCAGCGGCCACGCGAGCCCGAGCAGCTTCGGCGCGACCGCTCCCGCTGTCATGTCGACGCGTTTCCGGTCGGACCCCGCCACGACCCGCATGTCGAGCTCGAAACGCAAGTATACCGGGGTACCGGGTGAGTCCGAGCCACTTATTTCGCTGGCGAGTGTACGCATGTGAGAATGACCGACCCCGAGTTTGCTGTCGTCGAATTCGTGTTGACGACGAGTTTCTACAACGACGCCGACGAACTCGACGCCGACGACCTGCCGTCCGCACACCGTCGACCGTTCTGGGCCGACGGCGAGATCGAGCGCCCGCTCACGCCGACCGTCGACGCCGCCCGCGAGGCCACCGGCGTCGAGCGCCCCTGGGATGCGATCTCCGGGCTGATGTTCACCGACCACGACAGCTTCTCGGGGACGCTCTCGCTGACCGACCGTGGGATGGCCGAACAGTGGTATCTCGACCGCGCCGACGACGACCGCATCGAGGCAAACCCGACGCTCGCGGCGGAGTTCGCCGACCAGCGGGACGTCTCACTCGAACGGGCCCGCGAGCTGACCCGTCCGGCCCGGGCCGATCGGGCGTACATCGACTCGCTGCTTGAGCAGTACTTCGACGAGGAGGAAGACGAGATGCTCGATCTCGTCGACGTGCGCGTTCCCGCCGAGATCGAGCTCACCCTGGAAGATATCGTGCTCACCGACGAGCAGGAGAGCGAAATACACAAAATCGTCAAGGCGATCGAACACCGGGAGTACCTCGCGACGATCGGGCTGCGCGAGATCGGCAAGCTCCTGTTCGTCGGGCCGCCGGGCACCGGCAAGACGTCGGTCGCCCGGGCACTGGCGCGGGAACTGGACCTGCCGTCCGTCGAGGTGAAACTGTCGATGATCACGAGCCAGTACCTCGGCGAGACCGCAAAAAACGTCGAGAAGACCTTCGAGGTGGCAAAGCGACTCGCCCCCTGCGTGCTGTTCATGGACGAGTTCGACTTCGTCGCCAAGACTCGGGCCAGCGACGAACACGCCGCGATCAAGCGGGCGGTCAACACGCTGTTGAAAAGCATCGACGAGGTGTCCCTGATCGACGACGAGGTGTTGCTGATCGGCCCCACCAATCCCCCCGACCAGCTCGACTCGGCGGCCTGGCGGCGGTTCGACGAGATCGTCAACTTCCCCAAGCCCGACGTAACAATGCGGGCGGACATCCTCCAGATCGTCACCCGGGAGATGGACATCGCCGATTTCGACCCCGCGGAGGTCGCCGACCGTACCGACGGGCTCACCGGCAGCGACCTACGGCTCGTGTTGCGCGAGGCCGTGCTCGGCGCGCTCACCGAGGACCGGACGACGCTCACCCAACAGGATCTCTTAGACGCCGTCGCCGAGGTCGAGGAACGCGACACGCTGAAAAATATGGACATGATCGAGGGCGATCACGACGCCCTCGTCGCCGGCGGGCTCGCAGACGGCGGCCACGAGCACGACCACTGAGCCGTCGCCCGGCCGCCCGGGTCGCCGCGCTTTTTATCGCCGCAGTCGTCTCGTGAGTCGATGGAAGTGACCCTGTTGGGGACAGGCGATACGACCGGCACGCCGACTGTCGGGTGTGAGTGTGAGACCTGCCGCCGCGCCCGGTCGCCGTCCCCGGCGCTTCGCGAGCGACTTCTCGAGCGCGGCGCGACCGTCGAGGACGGGCTTGAGCGGACCCGGTTTTCTGTCCACGTCCGCAACGAGCGCACTGACGAGTCGTTGCTGATCGATTTCAGTCCCGATTTCCGCCGGCAGTTCCTCCGGGAGGCGGTTCCGCTGCCCGACGCGGCGGTGGTTACCCACATCCACTTCGATCACCTCGACGGGTTGGGAAACGTCTACCGGCTGTTCGAGGAGATCGATGTCCACGCGGCCGATCGGACCGATCCGGTCACCGGCGAGAGCGTCGCCGAGACGATCGCGAGCAAGTATGAGTATCTCGATCCAGTGACCGTTCGCCCGCAGTCCCCGTTCGAGTCCTTCGAGGCCTGCGGGTTCGAGCTCGAGCTCGTGCCCGTCGAGCACCCGCCGCTTTCCTCATACGGGCTGGTCGTCGTCGATCCGGTCACCGACGCGACCCTCGCGTTGACCGGGGACACCTCGTACGCGATCTCCGATCGAGCCCGTCGGGCGCTCGCTGACCCGGATCTCCTGCTCGCCGACGCGATCGTGCCGGCCTCCTTTTGTGACCGACACCCGCTGGGCGGGGCCGATCACGGGCCCGACGGCACCCCCCGAACGTTCGGCACCAAACACATGACCCGCGAGGGCGCGCTCGCCCTGAGCGAGCAGTTGGGCGCCGAGCGGACCCGACTCGTTCACCTCGCGCACTTCTACCCGGCCGAGGAGGCCTTCGACGCGCCGCTTGCCGCCGACGGCGAACGGTTCGTGCTCGGGTAGTGGCGGGTTCCCGGGCGGTCGTGGGGACCGCTCCGGCGCAAAGCACTTTATTGAAGCTGTGAGTTCTGCCCGGTATGTCGAGTCTCCAATCGATGACGGAACGGTTACTCGAAAGTGTCGCCGCGGCGGCAGTCGAGGCGACACCGCGGCTGGCGCTCGCCGTGGGGTTTCTGTTCGCCGCGGCCGTCGCCGTGCGACTGGTCGTCGGTCGCGTCCGCAGCCGGCTCGACGTGGCCGTGGGAAACCCTGCTCAACAGCGGCTACTCGAGCTGTTCGTGCGGATCGTGCTCTGGTTTGTCGTCGGGCTGGTGACCCTTGCCTTGCTGGGATTCGAGCAGCTCGCAACCGCACTCGGGACCGCCTCGGGCTTTCTGGCTCTTGGTATCGCGTTCGGACTCCGCCAGGCGCTCGGCGAGGTAATCGCCGGAGTCTATCTAATCAAAGACGAGCAGTTCGTTCGGGGACGACGAATCACCGCCGACAGCGAGACTGGGGTCATCGAACACGTCGGTCTCCGTCGCACGAAACTCCGGAGCAGGGAGGACCAGAGTTTGACCGTCATCGCAAACGATCGTATCGAATCGAAGTGGAAACTACATCCAGAGGAACGATCCTGACGACACTCGCGAACACACGCGTCAGGCGTGTCCCGTGGCGGTGACTCTGGTCCGTGTCTCTGGCGGTGGTGTCGGCGCTCGGTGGTGTACGCCTCGGTCGTCCAGAGTCGGGGTCTGACGAGCTGTAATAATGGGCCACGAGCGTGTGTCCGTAACGGTTCGGGGCCACCACGACGAGACAGCGTGGTTCAGGACCTGACAGGCGCCGCCGGAGAACAAATCCAAAGCAGAACATTGAGACCCGCTCGAATCGTAGTAAGATTAGTGACAGATCCCGGCGATTCGGCCGATGGCTCCCCGGACGGCGACGATGTCTCTCGCGACTCGATCACCGAGGGGAGCCTGATCAGACCGCTGGTGGCGCTCGCGTGGCCGATTGTCGTCATCCAGCTGCTGCAGGTCACGTACAACATCGTCGACACGCTGTATCTCGGCCGGCTGTCGGCCGAGGCCGTCGGGGCGATCAGCCTTGCCTTCCCGCTTATTTTCTTGCTGATCGCCGTCGCCGGCGGGTTCACGGCCGCGGGAGCGATCCTCGTCGCACAGTACACCGGCGCCGAGGGAGACGAGTCGGCCGGATTGGTCGCCGGCCAGACGGTCACGTTCGTCTCGCTGCTCTCTGTCGTGATCGCGGTCGGCGGGTTTTTCTACACGCGTCCGGCGCTTGAGCTGTTGCCGAGCGACGCCGACACCGCCGCGACGGTCGTCCCGCTGGCGGCCGATTATATGGAGGTGCTTTTTCTCGGCATCCCGCTAATGTTCGGCTTTTTCGTGTTTTCGGCGCTGCTCAGGGGCTACGGCGACACCCGGACGCCGATGTACGTGGTCGCCCTCTCTGTGTTCGCGAACGTCCTGTTGGATCCGTTCTTTATTTTCGGCTTCGAGGGCAACCCGCTGTTTGGCTGGCTGGGGCTGCGGGCCGTCGAGGCGTCGATCCTCGAGGTGACGGGCTTTGCGGGACTCGGCATCGAGGGGGCGGCGCTCGCGACGATCCTCTCGCGCGGCGTCGGGACCGTGATCGGACTGTCACTGCTGTTCGGGACATCCGTCGGGCCGGCGGTGAAGTTTCGCCACCTGCGCCCGAACCCCGAGTTCGTCGGCGACATCGTCCGTTTGGGCACGCCGTCGATGGTCGAGCAGTCGACCAGCGCGCTCGCACAGATCGTGCTGACGGCGATCGTCGTCA
>PXQL01000082.1:0-2186 GCA_003021335.1 Halobacteriales archaeon QH_10_67_13 | reverse complement strand
GGGGCCGATCATCGACGTCTTCATCGGCGATGTCGAAAACGGGCCGGCCACGATCGCGAACGGCATCGAGTACCTCCGGATCCGCTCGGCCGAGTTCGCCTTTCTGGGGGTCACGCAGGTTCTGCTTGGGGCCTTCCGCGGGGCCGGGAACACCAAGACGGCGATGGCGATCTCGATCGTCACGCTGTGGGTCGGACGAGTCGGGACCGTCGCGGTGCTCGTGTTCGGCCTCGGGTGGGGCCCGACCGGCGTCTGGGTCGGCATGGCCGTGGGCAACGTTCTCGGGGCGGTGATCGCGGTCCCGTGGTTCCTGCGAGGGACGTGGAAACAGAAGTACATCGACGAGGCGGATGGGGACGCAAGTGGACTCGACCGAGGCGGGCCGGGGGCGGACGACCGGGCATCGGCTGAGGACTGACTCGAGAGACCGCCGAGCTCTTCGACGATCGCCTTGAGAACGCCGCGATCGATGACGGGGCGGACCGGCCGCCTACCCGAACCGGTCGAGTCCGGCCTGTCCGCGCCGTCTCCCCTCCGGATCGGGCCGCCAGGGCGTGCGTTCGGCGCGCAGCCGGTCGACGTTCGGGGTGGGCGCCTCGGTGGGCTCGTGGCCGTCACACGCGGGGCCACACTCGGCGGCGGGGTGTACGAGTCGCCCCTTCCAGGGACAGTACGGCAGTCCCTCCTCGGGCTCAACCCGCGCGCAGGCCGGCAGGTCGTAGCTGCGCCAGCCTTTCCCGTAGGCCCGCTCGGCGACCCGTTGACGGAGCTTGGCTTTCGCCTCCGTGGAGACGGGCGCGATCTCCGTCTCCCCGGGCTCGCGGTCGAGAATCTCGACACCCGGCGTTTCGACCGGGAGTTGGTCGGCCGTCCTAATCACCGTCCGCTCGCCGGTCTCGGGGTCGAACCGCCAGACTCCGACCGGATCCGGGAGTCGGTGCAGCTGTGCGCCGGTCACGTGCGAGGCCGTCGCCAGCACCACCCGGTCGAGCGCTGCGAGGTGAACGTCGGTCAGCAGCTGGGTTTCGAGCGCGCCCGGCCGGTCGAGATCGGGTTTGTTCTCGATCCCGACGATCGACCCGAACCAATCGGGGTACCGAGCGACCTGCCGGACGAGCCGCCGACCACCCCGGCGCTCGGGGGCAAAAAATCCAATCTCGAGTGCGCGCTCGGTCGCGTCGGCGGCCCGCTCGGGATGACAGTCGAACGCCTCCGCCGGATCGCGCGCGATCCCCGGGCCGACGGCGCTCTCGATCGCGGCCGGCGGGATCGTCGCGGGCGTGATCGCTGCCCGCTCGTCGAACTCCGGGCCGGGCTCGATCACGACGGTGTCGAGGGTGCGCCTGCCGTGGACGCCACAGCCGAGCTGGCGGCTCACGATCGCCTCGCGCTCGCGCTCGAGGTGTGCACACAGCGCCAGCTCGAAGCCGAACTCTCGCACGATTGGACAACGGAACCCGCGATCAAAAGCCTGCTCCCCGGCGGTTTTTCTCCCGAGCGGCCGACAGTAGTGGCGTGCACGTCAACGAAACTGATCTCGACTGGGACGAGTACGACCGCGAGGGCGCCACGTTCCGTCGCAAAGAGCTCTCGACGGCTGCCGACGCCGACGAACTCGGCTGTAGTCTGTACGAACTCCCGCCGGACGCCCGATCGTGGCCGTATCACTACCACACCGCAAACGAGGAGGCGCTGTACGTACTGGCCGGCGACGGCCGGCTGCGCGCTCCGGACGGCGCCCGGTCGCTGACCGCCGGCGGTTTCGTGAGCTTTCCGGCCGACGAACGAGGCGCCCACCGGGTGGTCAACGACGCCGACGAGCCCCTGCGATACCTGATGTTCTCGACGATGCGCGAGCCCGACCTGACCGTCTACCCCGACTCGGAGACGGTGGGCGTTTTCGTCGGTGCCCCGCCCGGGGGGCGCGACGAGCGGAGCCTCCACGGGTTCTACGATCTCGAGGACGATCTCGCGTTCTGGGAGTCTGTTGCCGACGCCGCCGAGGACTCGTAGGCGGCGAATCGCCCGAGACAACTGGCAAACAGTAGGTTTATGACTGCCAGGCGAAAACCTATTGTAGGATTACTTTCGCGATGACAGCACACAACCAACCGGAGGTGAACATCGGGCTGGTCGGGCACGTCGACCACGGCAAGACGACCCTGGTGCAGGCGCTCAGCGGCGAG
>PXQL01000027.1 GCA_003021335.1 Halobacteriales archaeon QH_10_67_13 | reverse complement strand
ACGAGATGAACGCAAGCTCCCGGTCGGGCCACTCGAACGCGTTTTTCAGCGGCTTCGGTCCGGCAAAGCGGGTCGTCCTGTACGACACGCTCACCGATTCTCTGGACGTGGCGGCGATCAAGAGCGTCTTGGCCCACGAGCTGGCCCACTGGCGGGAGGGACACATCTGGAAGTTCGTCGCGCTGTCGATCATCCGGCTGGGCGCGGTCGTCGCGGCGCTCGCGGCGTTGCTCGAGTTCGGCGTGGCTTACGACGCCGTCGCCGCACCGGAGACGCCCTACGTCGGCCTGTTCGTCGGACTCCTGTTTATCCTGCCGGTGAACCGGCTGACCAGTCCGGTCGAGAACTACTTCTCGCTGGCCTACGAGCGCGACGCCGACGCTTACGCCGTCGAGATCGTCGGCGGCGAACCCATGGCCCGGGCGCTCGCAAGCCTCGCCGCCGACAACCTCAGCGTTCCGTTCGCACACCCCTGGTACGAGACGTTTCACTACGATCACCCGCCGATCCCCGAGCGGATGCGCCGCGTCCGCGAGTTAGACGCCGACCGCGAGACCCCGGCCGGCGCCGGCCAGGCGACCGACTGATCCGGCTCGGTCTGCTCGGGTGCGGTCGACCGTCCGCGTCGTCCCGCGGCCGGTCCGGCACCGCGGCGTCTCTAGTGACCCGATACGCGTCGAACCCGCGGTTTGTATCCGAAACTGGTCGACGCGCGAGATACCGGCACGTGGATCGACCACGGGCGAGACCGTCGGTGCGGAGACGAAAGCGTGGTCGGGTGAGAAAGAGCGTTCGTCAGTGCCGGCGTAGAGAGGTGTGTGCCCTCGCGAGGGCTTAACGCCTGTACGTGAGCTTCGCGACGACCCCGTCGACTCGGCGCTTAAGCCGCCCGAAAAAAACGCTCGGCGAGACCTTTCTGAGCTCGTCTTCTTCGATCTCGATCCGATCGCCGTCGAACGGGTCGTGGTTGTCGTCCATCACCTCGGAAACGGAACTCATCGCGCACCGACCGCAGGTCTCTTTCTCCTCGCTACTCTTTCCCATACTAACGTGTCGTCTCGCCGTGACTTATGCGTTTCCCCGCGGACGATCGGCGATTCGCCCTCTCAAGCGTCGACGGCCGATCCGGCGGCCGAGCCCGCGGGTTCGGTTCACCGGTGAGACTTTGAGTCTCGGGGGCCGAGCGGGTCGCATGGCCGAGGGGGACCGAGACCAAGCCGACGATCCGCTCGCCGCCGTCCCCGACTGGGACGATGACTATATCGACCGCGTGAGCGACCGGCTGCTCCATAGTTACGATCTCGAACGGGACCGGACAGTCCGGGGTCGCCGGTTTTCGCTGTACGGACGCTTAGAGATCCAGAGTCACAAGCAATTTTTCCACCCGTCTGTTACCTATGCCGACCACGAGACGACCGAACACCTGTTCGTGACACGCGAGTCGGCGATCTCGGTCGCGGGGCTGGAACGGCTGGCCGCGCTCGGCGACGAGCTGGCGGAGGCGTGGATCGATCCCGACGCGGAACACTTCGGTACAGAGTTTGTCTTCGGGGTCGTCGCTCCCGAGATCCCCGACGAGGTTCGGACGTTCGTCTCCGGATTCGAGTCGCGGACGCTGATAAAGTACGGCTACCACGGCCACTACGCCGTCCGGCTGTTCGTCGTTGCCCCGGAACAGACCGACGCGGTCGCCAGCCCGAGTACCGATGTCCTCTCGTGACCGCGCCGGTGTAACTGTCCCGGGCCGCGGTAATGTTTTTGTATCCCATCCAGGCCAGTGCGAGTGCCAGTCCGGCGAGTACTAACGCGAGCACCGCCTGGATCCCTGCCGATATCGTCCCCGCAGTGTCGGCCGCGTCGAGGGCGTCCGTCGGCGCCCGGTAGAGCCCGATCCACAGCAGCGCCGTGACGGTAACCACGAGCATGAGCGCCATCGGCACGCCGGTGCTGACGAGCTGTTTCGACTCGTCCCAGTTAGCCAGCCAGAGCGTCGCCGAGAGCAACGCCAGGGCCGCGAGCGTCTGGTTGGCGCCACCAAACAGCGGCCACAGCGTCGCCCACTCGCCGCTGCCGACCAGCGCGTACGCCGGGAGACACAGAAAGGCCCCGGTGTTGACATACCGGTTGACCGCGATCTCCTGGGTGCTCGTCTCGGGCGTCCCGACGATCTCCTCGAGCATGTACCGCCCCAGCCGCGTCGCGGTATCGGTCGAGGTCAGCAGGAAGCTCACGAAGACCAACCCGATGAACGTCGCGCCGATCTCTGCTGGGATCCCGAAGCCGGCGCCGAGCATGATCGCGCCCCCGACCGGGAAGTTCGCGAGCGCTCCGACTACGCCGGCGTTGAACGTCTGAAACGCCACCAGCGCGAGCGCCGCGACGGCGGTGGTCGCGAGCAGCCCCTCGCCGAGCATCGCGCCGTACCCGATCGCGCGGGCGTCGGTCTCCTTATCGAGCTGTTTCGCCGTCGTCCCCGAGGAGACGAGCGAGTGAAAGCCGCTAATCGTCCCGCAGGCGATGGTCACGAACAGGAACGGGAAGATCGGCCCGAGTTCGCTCGTGAAGCCCTTGAACGCGGGGATCTCCATGTTGAGGTTCGTCTTCTGTGCCGCGCCGTCCCCCAGCGTGTACGAGTCGGGCACCGTCACCGAGAACCCGTTCCCGATCAGTCCCGATCCCGCCGCGACCAGCACGGCCAGCAACATGCCCCCGACCCCGACGTACAGCAGGCTCGAGGTCAGGAAGTCTCGGGGCTGGAGCAACACCCAGACCGGGAGCACACTCGCGACGAACGCGTACGCGATCACGACTGGGATCCAGGCGGCGACGTTCGCCCCTTGTGCACCCGCGAGCGGGAGCCAGTCCCAGCTGGAGGCCTCGCCCAGCAGGACGATCGTCTCGGCCGCAGTCGACTCGGTCTCGACCAGCGCGATCGGGTACTCCAGCCCGACGAACACGCCGGCAAACACCAGCCCGACGAACGCAATCGCGCCCGGCAGGAACGGGAGGTTGAACTGGTAGAGGTATACACCAAAGAGCAACGCCATAGCGATGTAGACGAGACTCGCCGTGGCCGCCGCCGGGTAAGCATTGAAGACGATCCCGACAACCAGCGCGAACACCGCGATCACCAGGATGATCGTCAGGAAGGCAAACCACAGGAGCATGTCCTTCCCGCGGTCGCCGACGTACTCGCCGACGATGTAGCCGATCGATTTCCCCTCGTGGCGGGTGCTCGCCGACAGCGACATGAAGTCGTGGACGGCGCCAAAGAGCGGGTTGCCGACCGCGATCCACGCGATCGCCGGCAGCCATCCGAACGCCGCCCCCGCGGTGATCGGGCCAACGATCGGCGCCCCGCCCGCGATACTCGAGTAGTGGTGTCCGAGCAACACCGGCTTCTTCGAGGGCACGTACTCCTGCCCATCGTTGTACTTATGGGCCGGTGTCTCGGTCTCGTCGTCCAACTCGACGAACTGCGAGAGGTATCGCGCGTACGCGAGGTACCCGACCGTGAACGTTACCAGTGACAGCACCACGACGGTGACAACGCTGACCATGGTGTACAATCATAAACATTCATAACTGACTTATGTGTTTCGGCTAGAGCGGCCGCCTCACGGCCGAAAGCGCGGCGTGAGCGGCGTCTCCGGGGGCTCAGTCCGGGTCGATCGTCAGTTCGTCCGCGACCGACCTCGGGCCTGTTCGAGCCGGGCGCGTTCGGTCTCGATCCTGTCCCGGAGGTACCTGGCACCGCGGCCGTTCTCCTCCGGATCGGGTTCTGGCGTGAGCCGGTTCATCACGATCCCGGCGACCGCGAGGTCATACTCTCTGAGCTGCTCGACCGCCCGGGAGGTCTCCCGGACGGAGAGCTGATCGGGGTTCGCGACCAGAAAGAAGGCGGCGTCCTCGCGGAGCGTCTCGCCGGCGAACTCGAAGTTTTCCTTGCGCTGTTGGAGCCGGGCGATAATCGGATCGCCAACCTGCGAGCGGCGCGGTTCCCGTCCCCCGATCGCGGCCCGCTCGTAGAGCTCGACGCTCTCCTCGCGCTTTGCGAGCAGCCGGTCGATCCACCCGCCGAGGTACTCCGGCAGCGAGAGCAACCGGAGCGTCCCGCCGGTCGGGGAGGTGTCGAACACGACTCGGTCGACCTCGGCGTCGCGCATCACTTCGATGAACCGGTCGAACAGCGCCGCCTCGTGAGCCCCCGGGGTTCGGTGGGCGAGTTCGATCTGGCGGTCGATCTCGTTGACGACGGCTGGGCTAACCTGGTCGCCCAGCGACCGCTTGATCCCCATCAGGTGCTCGTCGACGGCCGCCTCCGGGTCGATCTCCATGGCCGACAGCGAGTCGTACCCTTCGACGGGCCGGGGATCGTCGTCGAACTCCTGGTCGAACACGTCCGAGGTGCTGTGTGCCGGGTCCGTCGAGACGAGCAGCACGTCCTGTCCT
>PXQL01000026.1:6058-8032 GCA_003021335.1 Halobacteriales archaeon QH_10_67_13 | reverse complement strand
GCCGTCGCCGAACCGCTCACCGTGCAGGGGCTCGACGACCCGGAGCGCCGGAAGGCGATCGTCGGCGACCTGCTCGAGCGGGTCGGGCTCTCGGCAGACGACATGAACCGGTTCCCCCACGAGTTCTCCGGCGGCCAGAAACAGCGGATCGCGCTCGCGCGCGCACTCACCGTTAGCCCAAGGCTACTGGTGGCCGACGAACCGGTCTCGGCGCTCGACGTGTCGATCCAGTCAGAGATCCTCCGCCTGATCGATCAGTTCCAGGCGGATCTGGGATTGGCCGTCGTGTTGATCAGCCACGATCTCAGCGTCGTCCGGGAGGTGTGTGACCGGGTCGCGGTGATGTATCTCGGCGAGTTCGTCGAGGTCGGCCCGACCGAGGAGCTGTTCACCGACCCGCAACACCCCTACACCCGGGCGCTTTTGTCCGCGATTCCGACGCCAGATCCGACCGAGCGGGGACTGGGCGTCGAGCTCACCGGCGACGTTCCCGAGCCGTCGAACCCACCGAGCGGCTGTCGGTTCCACACCCGGTGTCCGGAAGTGATTCCGCCCGACGATCTCGACCTCCCGCAGGAGGGCTGGCGAAACGTCTTACACTTCCGCAAGCAGGCCCTCGTCGGCGCGGTCGACGTCGAGAGCATCGCGGAGATCGGCGCCATCGACAGCGACCTCGAGTTCGACAGCATCGACGCGGTCGATCCGGCGGAGATCGACGACGACCGGCTCGCAGAGTGGGTCCGCGCGGAGTACGACCTGCCCGGCCAACTCGGCGACGCCGAAGCCGAACGGACCCTCTCGACGGCGATCGCGGAGCTCGTCGGCGGCGACGCCGAGAGCGCGGGGGCGACGCTCACCGAGCGGTTCGAGACCGTCTGCGAACGCGAGACGCCGGCCTTTCGCTCGATCGGGCCGGACCACCGCGTTGCCTGTCACCTGACCGACGACAGCGTGACCGGAAGCACCGACCCCGAGGGCCAGTACCGCCAGCAGCTGTCTTCCCCGGACTCCCGCGAGGCGGCCTCCGGCACAGACGACTGACACGCGCTGATGAACGACGAGTCCGAAGAGTCCGCGGAGTCCGACGCCGACGAGGAGGGGTGGGTCCCGCTCGAGGACCGGATAGACGAGACCGGCGGCGAGCAGACCGGGCCGTTCGGCGGCGTCGTGGACGGCGACTCTCAGGTTGATGAGCCCGAGGGTGACGACGACGCGCTGTACCCGTGGGCCTCGGGGCGGGGATCGACGAACGGCGACGCCCCCTGGCTCGGCGCGGAGCCCGACGAGTTCGACGGGCCCGACGTCCCGGGGTACGTCGAGTGGCTCGGACAGGTCGGGGTGTACTCGGCCGTCCTCGGGCTGGCGCTGGCGGTCGGCGGCGTGTCGCTCGCGGCCGGCGACATCCAGCCCTACGCCAACATGTTTCTCACGATCAGTCTCGCGGTCGTGTTCGGCGCGATGCTGCTGGGAATCGTCTTCCAGGCGTTTGCCTCCGATGTCGGGTTCTCCGAGTGACGGCCCCCGGCAGACCGGCGGAGAGGGCTTGACCGACCGGCCGGGTTCGGTCGCGGGGCCTCCCCGCCGACGGTCGGTTCGATCACCCCGGCGAACTTGAGAATCCGAACTCGAGGGTGTATCCCCCGACCTGTCCCGCGTCGATGTCGGCGTACTCGATCGAGAACTCGGTCGACTCGCCGGGATCCATCGCCAGGGTCGTCCGCTCGTCGGGGATGTAGCCGTCGATCTCGAGGACTACCTCGACGTTGAGCGAGCTGTCCGAGGTGTTCTCCGCCGTGCCTTCGACGACCAGGTTCTGTGAGACCGTCCCCTCCTCGAACCGTCCGGAGTGTTCGACAGTTAGAAAGTCTGCGGCGTCGCCGTCGAAGCTCGTCTCTCCCTGTATCTCGTCGCCGGTCGTGCCGCCGCCGTCGGTTCCGCCGTCGTCGGTTCCGCCGTCGCCGCCGCGGCGTTGAG
>PXQL01000026.1:1001-6006 GCA_003021335.1 Halobacteriales archaeon QH_10_67_13 | reverse complement strand
CGACGGTCGTGTACGACGCGTGACTCAGACGCTCGCGGTGTTCGGAGGGCTCACGATGGCCCTGCTGCTGGCGGCGCTGGTCGTCGCCTGGAGCGGCCGCGGGCTGCTCGGCACGTGGACGCTCGTGGTCGCGTTCGTCTCCGCGACGCTGTGGTCAGGACTCAACTACGCGTGGGCGCGGTCGAACCCGAGCGCGCTTTCCTCCCGGTCGTGGCTCATGTTGACGACGGTCGCGGCGACCGCCGTCGTCTATTACTTTTATCTCGCAATGGACGGTCAAGAGCTGGGCGGCGGGTCCTGAACCGCCTCGGAGTCAAGCCGGGGCACTCGGCCCGCCCGCCTGTGGACCGACGACCGAAGACAGTGGTCGCCGGCTCCGGACGCCAGCGTGACCGGAGCACTCCTCGGGTGGTCCCGCCGAATCCTGATGATCGATGATCCGGTATAAAAATCGTCAGCTTTATAACTAAGTTGTATATACGTGTCCTCATGCCAGACTCTGAACAAACTCCCCGACCAGAGGTTACGCGTCGAAAACTCCTGTTGAGCAGCGGCGCCGGCGCCGCTGCCGTTGCACTCGCCGGCTGTACCGGAGGCGGCGACGATGGCGACGACGAGACCGGCGACAGTGAGACCGGCGACGACGGAACTGGCGACGACGAGACCGGTGACGACGAAACCGGCGACGACGAGACCGGCAACGAGAACCAGATCCCCCAGGGTGGAACCCTCCAGTACGGCCTTCCCGAGCCGGCCGACTCGCACAACTACCTCATCGCCTCAAGCGTCTACTCAGCGGTGGCGAACGACCTGGTGTATGACTTCGGCGTCACGTTGGATCCGATCACCTTCGAGGTCCAACCGAATGTATTCACCGACTGGGAGATCCAAGATCAGGAATCGGACTCCCCGGTCGTCCGAGTCAAGATGCGCGACGACCTGGTGTTCAACGACGGGGTCGAGGCAACCGTCGACGACATGCTGTTCACGGCACAGTTCCTCTTGGATCAGGAGCCGGGCCAGCTCACCGCTTGGCAGAACTACGATTCCGTCGAGGCCGCCGACGGCGAATTCGACATCCGGCTTACCCTGAGCGAGCCCAACGCGCTCTGGGAGACCCAGGTGCTCGGCGGTCTCCCGCTGTTCCCGGAGCACATCTGGTCGGAGATCGGTGACGACTGGGAGGGCTATGACCCATGGGCCGACGACCGGAGCTACCAGCCTGGCGAGACTGGCGCGGTCGGCACCGGCCCCGGCGTGTTGACCCAGTGGGAGCCGGATACCTCCTTCGAGATCGAGTTCACCGACGAGAGCGTTGACCGGGAGGGCTACGACTACCCGCTGACCAGGCAAGACTGGTACACGAGCATCGACGAGCTCACCGGCAACGGCCCACACCTTGACCGGGTCCAGTACCTGGTCTACGGCGAGGCCGAGGCGATGAACCAGGGCCTGCTCAACGGTCAGGTTGATGTGATCTACGAGTCCCAGACCCAGACGGTCCGGGACGCCGAGGAGGACTCGAGTCTCAACGTCATTAACGGTCCGGACAGCGGCCTCAGCTACGCCAACTGGAACCACCGTCGTCCACCGCTGAACGACATCGCGCTGCGCCAGGGCATGGCGATGGTCTGGGACGAGTTCTTCTGGGTGCAGGAGCTCAACGAGGGCTTCGTGCTCAACGGCACCGTCCCCTACACCCCCGGCTACCCCGTCGGCCGCCCGACAGCGCAGTTCAACGGCGAGCTCAACAACGACGATCCGGCGATCAACGCCTTCAGCTTCCGCGCACAGGAGGAGGGCAGCCCCGAGCCCGATGTCGAGGCCGTCCGGTCGTTCCTCGAGAACGGCGAGGTTATCGACGGCAGCGAGGGAACCTACGCCGGCAAGGAGTACCCCGGTGATATCTCCGGCGTCGGGGCTTCCTACTCGGAGGCGATCCACGACTACTCGTTTGGTTCCGTCGAGTCGGGTCTCCTCTCCGACGCGGACGAGGACGTCAACCAGGAGCTGTACGTCAACGGCGAACCGTTCTCGGAGTTGAGGACGTCAACCAGGAGCTGTACGTCAACGGCGAACCGTTCTCGGAGTTCTACGGCGGCCCGATCGAGGTGCTGCTCCGGCCGCCGGGTGACAACCCCGACATCGGCGAGGCGTGGTTCCGGTGGGCGTCGAACTGCCGCAAGCTCGGCATCCCGATGCGGATCCAGCCGACGGCGTTCAACGCCATCACGAACAACGTCCCCTATCAGGCCGACTTCGACATGTTCGAGCTCGGCTGGGGTGGGATGAGCCCGACCGGCGACTCGCTCGAGTTCTTCTTCGGCTCGCAGTTCACGAACGAGGGCGCCACCGGCGAGCAGGGGTACTCGTTCAACGCGAGCGGCTACGGCAACGGTGATCAGTTCAACAGCGGCGGCGCCGACGACCTGATCGCCGAGGCGAAGACCACCTTCGACAGCCAGGCGCGCAACCAGCAATGGGCCAGCGTCTCCGAGCGGGCCTACCTCGACGTGTCTTACATGACCTACAACTACGACAGGGTGTTCTGGCCCCACGCGGCGAACTTCTCGGGCGCGATCGACGGCCTCGTTGACCCGCCGTTTGGTTCCTGGGAGACCCAGGTGTTGAACATGTACGACACCGACCAGGCCTAATACGAACGATCAACCTCCGTTCTTTCAGCATGCGTCTGCACGCAACCACGCACAACAGACGAGCCGCCCACCCGAGCGGGAGAGACCGATGAGTCGCATCAGTGCCCGTTGGCTGTTGGTCCGGCTGGGCAGCGCGTACGTGACCCTGTTGGTCATCATGACGATCATCTTCGGGTTGATCCAAGCGACCCCCGGTGACTTCATCTCGGCGATGATCGGGCCCGAGACGACCCAAGACCAGATCGACGCGCTGTACGAACAGTGGGGGGTCAACGACCCGCTCTGGCAGCAGTACATCGATTACATGATCAACTACCAGACCCTGGAGTTCGGTCGGTCGCCATTCTACGGCGAGGACGCCGCCGATCTTATCATCCGCCGGCTGCCTCGGACGCTGACGCTGTTCGGCGCCGCCTTCCTGATCGGGTACGTTGTCGGCCCGCTCGTGGGGATGTACCTCGGCTGGTGGCGCGGCACCCGAAAGGATAAGTCGGTGTTCGCCGGCGGCCTGCTAATGTTCTCGATGCCCGCGTTCTGGATCGCGTGGCTCGGCATCTGGCTGTTCAATTACAACCTCGGGGTGTTCCCCTCGCGGTACATGTTCACGCAGTTCCCGAGCTTCGAGTCCTGGACGATACTGCGAACGATCACCGATGTGCTCCGGCATATTGCTCTCCCGCTCGGGAGTCTCGCCTTCGTCGGCTGGGTGGGATCGATGCTCGTGATGCGTCCGAACATGATCAACGTCACCGAGCAGGATTACGTCTTCCTCGCTCACGCGAAGGGACTCAGCGAACGCACCGTGATGATCAAACACGCCGCCCGGAACGCCCTGCTGCCGGTCGCGACCCAGGCGATCGTCGGCATCGCCTTCATTATCGACGGCTCAGTAATCATCGAACAGGTGTTCAGCTGGCCTGGCATCGGGCTGACGCTCGTTGACGCGGTGTTCAACAACGACTACCCATCCGCGGATCCAATTCGGTGAACAAGAGTAATGTCGACGACACGCCAGTACCTCGACCTCGATACGGTAAAGAAACGGTGGGCGCCGCGGGTCCGTCGGGCCAAACGCATGTGGTCGCGGTTCACGACCCACAAGATGGGCGTACTGGGGGTGCTCATACTCCTCACGTTCATTCTGATGGCGCTGTTCCCAGGGGCTTTCACCCGTCACTCTCTGGAGTGGCAGGCGTATCTCGGCACTGACAACCTGCGACACACCGCCGCCCAGCGGGAGACGCTCCCGCACCCGCCGGCCTTCGGCGATCCGTTCTGGGCGCCGCTTGGCACCAACCAGTCCGGCCAGAGCATCTGGACGCTGATCGTCTACTCGGCCGACACCGCCCTGTACATTGGCTTCGCTGCGGGGCTGCTGTCCTCGCTGGTCGGCGTGCCGCTCGGGCTGATCAGAGGCTACTACGGGGACACCTGGGTCGACGGGCTCATCCAGCGGCTCGTGGACGTGTTCTACGGGCTGCCCTTCCTGCCGTTCCTGATCGTCCTGGTGGCGATCCGTGGGGTCAGCACCACGAACATCATCCTCGGGATCGCGATCACTTCCTGGCTCAATCAGTGTATCATCATCCGCGGGGAGACCCTCTCGCTGAAGGAACGCTCCTACGTCGACTCGGCGAAGGTCGCCGGCGCGAGCGACGCCCGGGTCGTCTTTCGCCACATCCTGCCGAACGTCTTGCCGCTGACCTTCGTCTTCCTGGCACAGGACGCCGCGACGGCGATTCTGGCACAGGCCAGCCTGGCCTACCTGGGACTCGCCGACTTCACGACGATCTCCTGGGGGATGATGATCCAGAACATCCAGTCACAGGGCTATGTCTTCCAGGCCTGGTGGTGGCTCATCCCGCCCGGGCTGGCGATCGCAGCGATCGCGGCCGCGTTCTATTTCATCGGCTACTCGATGGAGGACGTGACGAATCCGCAGGGAACCTGAGATGACGCTACTTGAGGCAAACGATCTCACGATCCGCTACGAGATGGACGAGGGCGAGGACGTGCTCGCGATCGACGGGGCCTCCTTCGCGATCGAGCGCGGGGAGACGTTCGGCCTGGTCGGCGAGTCCGGCTGCGGCAAGACGACCCTGGCGAAGTCGCTCGTACACCTGCTCGATGACAACGGCGTGATCGAATCCGGCGAGATCCGCCGGGAGGTCGTCGACGACGAGGACAAACCGGTCCGGAGCGACGGCATGACCAACCTGGCGGCGCTGTCGAACAAGCAGATTCGCGACATCAGGTGGCGCAACATCGCCCTGATCCCCCAGAGCTCGATGAACGCGCTCAACCCCGTCTACCGGGTCGGCGACCAGATCGTCGAGGCGATCCGGCGC
>PXQL01000026.1:0-927 GCA_003021335.1 Halobacteriales archaeon QH_10_67_13 | reverse complement strand
CCCACCAGTTCTCCGGCGGGATGAAACAGCGGGCGGTGATCGCGATGGCGATGTCCTGCGATCCGGACATGCTGATCGCAGATGAGCCCACCACCGCGCTGGACGTGGTTATCCAGGACCGCATCCTCGACGAGCTGCTCGAACTGCAGGAGGATTTCGGGGTTTCGATCCTCGTGGTCAGCCACGACATCAGCGTGATGGCCGAGATCTGTGACAAGCTCTCGGTGATGTACGCCGGCAAGATGATGGAAACCGGCACCAAGGAGGCGGTGCTGTCGAACCCCTCGAACCCCTACACCCTCGGGCTCACCAACTCGTTCCCGTCGGTCTCGGGCGCGCAGGACGATCTCGTCTCGATCCCGGGGTCGGCGCCGAGCCTCCAGGATCCCGAGGACGCCTGCCGGTTCATCGACCGGTGTCCGTTCGCGGTGGGCGCCTGCGAGGAGGGTCACCCCCCGATGTACAGCGTCGAGGCGGCCGAGCAGGGTCGTCTCGTCGAGAGCGTCGACCTGACGGAACACCGGACCGCCTGCTACGTTGCAGACCAGCTCGAGCGGCTCCGGACAGAAGCCCGATCCGAACACACATGGCACGAAACACAGACAACCCGCTGACCGAGATCGACGGCGTCAAGAAGTACTTCGATAACGAACAGGGCTTGTTCGACAAGCTCATGGGCAATCCTCCGACGCCGGTCCGGGCCGTCGACGGCGTCGATCTCACCATCCAGCGGGGCGAGGTGCTCGGAGTCGCCGGCGAGTCCGGCTGCGGGAAATCCACGCTCGGGAAGCTACTGGTCCGGCTGCACCGGCCCACAGAGGGAACGATCAGCTTCGACGGCCGCGAGCTGGAATCGCTCTCTCGGGGAGAACGGTCCGAGTTCCGCGAGCGTGTCCAGATGATTTTCCAGGATCCCTTTGAGAGCCT
>PXQL01000025.1 GCA_003021335.1 Halobacteriales archaeon QH_10_67_13 | reverse complement strand
GAACACCTCTTCCGGAAGGGGGAGCACCGCGACACCGAGCAGTACGGCCTCCTCGCCGACGAGTGGGCGGGGAGCGAGTCGATCCTCGACGAGCACTCCCCGGACTGATCCGAGAGATCGAACTCACCCGCCGGCGACGTGCTCGCGTAGCTCCGTCGGAGTCGACACCACCGTCGACTCGCCGTCGGCAGCGATGCGTGCGGTGCCCGATTCGCCATCGGCGTCGGGGATCACCATCGCCCCCTGAACTGGTGCTTCGAGGGCGGCGCGGTGGAGATCGCTACCGGCGGGTGCGGCGACCGCGATTTCGGTCCCCGAGAGCACGCGCGCTGCGGTCGTCGCGTAGCCCGCGACCTCGACCCCCATCCTGTCGGCTGCGCCCGCGAAGGCCGCGAGCGTCTCGCGTGCGACCCGCCGGTAGCGATTCTCGCCTGTCAGGACTCCGAGTTCGTAGAGCGCGTCCGCGATTGCGACGTTCGTGCCGAGCGGTCGCAGCGGGCGCGAGAGCAGTTCAGGCCCCTCCTGCGGGCCGTCGAGGAACGACGATCCGTCACGGCGTTCCCCGATCGTGTACTCTGCGATCCGTTCGGCGGGTGCGAGCCAGGCGTCGCCGAGGATCTGGCCGGCGGTCGTGAGCGCGCCGAGGACGCGGGCTTGGTCGGCGAGCAGTCCGCGGGGCCCGGTCGCGTCGCCGTCACGATAGTGACACACTCGTCCGTCGTCGACGAGCTCGTCGAGGAGGTGTTCGAGCGCGCGCTCGGCTCCGCGACGTGCGCCCTCGTGGCCGGTGACGGTGTGGGTTTCGAGCAGCGCGTCGATCGCGAGGCCGTTCGCCCCGGCGAGTACGGTGTCGTCGATCGCGGGCGGATCGGCGGCCTCGCGGTCGCTCGGCGGGAGGCCGTAGTACGCCCCGTCGCCCGCCTGGCTCGCCGCGAACCCGTCGCCGCTCGCAAGAGTGGTAGTGAGGAACTCCGCCGTGCGCACCGCGGGCGCGGCGTACTCGTCGTCGTAACGCGCCGCTGCGGCGAACGCCCGGCAGAGCCCGGCGTTGGTATCGAGGGTCTTCTCGGTCTGGCGCTCGCCCCAGTCGCGCTCGACGGCATAGCGGAAGAAGCCGCCGGCGTAGGTGTCGTGGAGATGAGTCTGGATGGCTTCGAGCGTCCGGAACGCTTTGTCCGGGGAGCGGCCGAGCGCGAACTCGATCGCCGAGGAAAGGGGAAACTTCGGATACGTTCCCCACCCGCCGAACTCCTCGTCGGACGCCGCCGCGATCTCGCGCTCCATGTGAGCCTCGATTTCCGGGGTGAGGTCGCCCGCCGGCGGGTCGGCGTCGCGGAGTTCGCGCGGGATCCGTCCCGATTCCTCGCCCCTGTCGTTCCACGCCGTCCGGACGCGTTCGAGTACCTGGCGGAGCCCATCGGTGCCGAGGTAGGTCGCGCCCGTGATGAGGTCTCCGGAGGGGGTGAGAAACACCGTCGAGGGGAACCCGCCCATATTGTAGCGTTCTCTGACCCGGGGCCGGCGGTCGACGTCGACACGGATCGGCACGAACCCGTCGTTCAGGTTGGCCGCCACAGTTGGGGATGCGTACGCGGTCCGGTCCATCTCGCGGCACTCCCGACACCAGTGGGCGCGCAGGTTGCAGAGGATCGGCGCGTCGCGCTCGCGGGCCTCGGCGAACGCCGCATCGCCCCATTCGCGCCACTCGATTAGCGTATCGACTGCGCGGGCGTCCATGCATATTCTTCGGCGGATGGGCCAAAGCGCTTCGGACTCCCGACCCCTCGGAGCATAAAGGGTTTTGCGTGCGGGACGAGTAGTTCGGGTATGCTTCGGATCATCGGGCTGCTCCTCCTCATCCCCCTGTTCGACGCCGTGTTGCTCGTCGCGGTGGCGGGCTGGATCGGCGTACCCCTGACCGTGGCGCTGGTGGTGCTCACGGCGCTGATCGGGATGCTCCTCGTGCGTGCCGAGGGCCGCCACACGGCCCGAAAGGTCAGAGGACGCGTCGAGCGCGGCCAGCTTCCCGGCGACGAACTCCTCGACGGCGGGCTCCTGATCGCCGCCGGCGCGTTCTTGCTCACGCCAGGCCTCGTCACCGACGCCGTCGGATTGCTGCTCGTCGTCCCGGTGACGCGGTGGCCGATCCGGACGGCGCTCAAGCGCTGGCTCGTCGTGCCGTACATCGACCGAAAGACCGGCGGGATCGCAAGCGGGAACGTCTACGTCGGCGGGTCGCGAGCCGAGTCGGGAATAACCGGGGACGGCGGCCGAGTCGCGAAGAGAAACCCTTACAAGCGCTACGGCACAACTCTGGGTGTCCGGGCCAATAGCTCAGTTAGGTTGAGCGCTCGGCTGATAACCGGGAGGTCCGCGGTTCAAATCCGCGTTGGCCCATCGTTCTCGCTACGCACTCTACGAGCGACGAGCACGGATCAGCGGTGCTGTGGCGACTGCCAGGCGGTCCGTTTCCAGCGACATACCGGCTGCTCGCCAACCGACTGCTTGAAGAAGACAGCAGGGCTGAAGTTACAGGTGATGCCACGCAACGGAGCCCCGCTGTCCCGTGGAGCGCGCCACGCTCCGTTCGATACTCCGTCCGTCACGAGCATAAGCTTTGTGTGGGCATACCACTGTCGTGTGTCCCCCTCGTGTCCGGGAGCTGGTGTCCGACGCCAGGTGTAGACCGACCCGCCACCGCTGCGTGGCACCGTCGAATCCGGGAGTCGGTTTCGTGGGGTGACGACCGGCCCGGTTCAGCCATCCGTTCTTCCGGCGGGTCGGTCGCGCACGGCGAACCGAGCCATTGAGGCGGCTCGAACCCGTAGCGAGGCGTATGATCCGCCGTCGACCCCGACAAATGGGAGTGAAACGTCCGTGACGATCGACGAGCGGGTGCTGTTCGGGCTCGTGCTCGCCGTCGGCGTTGTCGTGCCCGGGACGACGAACTACGCGCTCACGGCCGCCGGGTACGACACCGTCGGGTCGGTCGTCTGGGCTGTCGGCTACGTCACGATGGCGCTCGTGGTCTGGTATCGGTGGGTCCGACCGCTCGATCTCACGGGGCCGGCTAGCTGATACTATCGGACAGAAATAGGTGAATATCGACCGGCCGAAGACATCGGACAGCAACCGGATGTTCCAGCGTCGTTTCCGAGACAAGTTCTGTCCGACAGTCTGAGAAGTGACGGCTCCGGACCGCCACGCTCCGATTGCTTCCGCCCCGTGGCGGTGTTCGGATAAGCGACGCTGACCGAGGGACCCACACCAGGTGGGACCGAGCGGAGCCGAAGTCGCCCGAGAGCAAAGCTCCCTCGAACGACCTCGAAAGCGAACGGGGAGCACCGGCGAGCGCCTCGAAAGCGAACGGGGAGGAACGACCCGTGAGCGGGCCTCCGGCCCGCGAGCAGAGCACGACCCGTGAGCAGAACCTGAGCCGGCCGGGGAGTTCGAGCCCGTCGCGGTTGCTGTCGCCGTCCCGATCGCTACGGTTTGTCTGAACACTGCCGCCGTCAGTGACGAAACACTTTAGCAGGCAGTCCGTCGACTACCGACATGTCGAACGTCCATCCGGCCCAGCGGGTCGCGGTGCTGGTCGACGCGCAGAACCTCTATCACACGGCACAGAGCATCTACTCCCGCAACATCGACTACGACGAACTCCTCGATGCGGGCGTCGCCGGCCGCGAACTCACCCGGGCGATCGCGTACGTCATCCGGGCCGACTCCCCCGAGGAGGAGAGTTTCTTCGAGGCGCTCGAAAACATCGGCTACGAGACCAAGATCAAGGACATCAAGACCCACGCCGACGGCTCCAAGACGGCGGACTGGGACGTCGGGATGATCCTCGACGCGGTGACGCTCGCGCCACACCTCGACACCGTCGTGATCTGCACCGGCGACGGCGACTTCTCGCGGCTCTGTTCGCATCTCCGCCACGAGGGCGTCCGGGTCGAGGCGATGGCGTTCGAGGAATCCACCTCGGAGGAGCTGCTCGATGCCGTCGACGGGTTCACCGATCTCTCGGAGCGCGCGGAGAGGTTCCTGCTGTAGCCCGGCAACCGGGAGCTTCGTTCGTGTCTCAGACCGCACCCTCGGAGGTACCGACGAGCAGCGTGCCGGCGGCGATCCCGACCGCGGCGATCGCGGCCAACGGGACCGGGATCGAGACCGAGAGCAACGACGTCGGAAGGGCGAACAGGAGGGTGATGACCGCGCTCACCACGATGAGTGCTGCGCCCGCGAGGACCTTGGTGCGTTCGTCCATTACCCACCACTGCGCCCCGATCGGTCTAAATCGCTTCGAAACCGTCGCGTTGTCTCGGGCCCGACCGATGGACGCGCTTTTGCATACCGACGTCGAACCGAGGTCGATGGCGGACGAGCTCGCGCGGTTGCGCACGATCGCGGACTACCAGTTCGGCCACAGCGCCGGCAACGCGCTGTTCGCCGGCGACCCGGTGGTTCGACACACCGCGACCGGCCGACCGGAGCAGGTGTTCGCCGCGGGCGAGCGCCTCGTGACCTACGGCGTCGACGGCCGGTTTACGCTCGGTCTCGCCGGTGGCGAACGACTCCGCGGGGCGTTCGACGCTCCCCAGGTTCGCGTCATGGTCGGCGAGGAGAGCGCGCCGTTCGTCCGCGAGGGCAAGAACGCCTTTTCGAAGTTCGTTCAGGGCGTCGACCCGGGCGTCCGGCCAGGCGGTGGCACTGTCTCGATTCTTCCGGCGCCTCCGAACACTGCCGCAGCCAGCGACCAACAGTATATGTGGCTGGTCCCCGAGAAATCGATGATGCTCGACATCGACTTCCCGTCGGACGAACCGCGCTTCGTCGACACTCACGCCCACCAGCCGACGAGCGAGTTTCTGGAGGATGCCGGCGGCGAGATGATGCGCGACGCCGCCGGGAAATTCGGCACCGACCTCGAAACCTGGGGCTTCGATGAGATGGTCGAGGAGTACCACGAGGTCGGGGTCCGCCACGCGGTGTTGCTCGGCTGGGACGCCGAAACCAACACCGGCAATCCACCGGTCACGAGCGAGTACGTCGCCGAGGTCCGCGACGAGTACCCCGACTTCTTCACCGGCTTTGCGGGCGTCGATCCCCTGAAAGAGGACTGCGTGGAGTCCGCCGAGCGCGCGATCGAGGACCTCGACCTCTCGGGGTTCAAGTTCCAGCAGATCGCCCAGGGGTTCGACCCGAGCGCGCCCGAACACGACCCGCTCTGGAAGACGATCGAGGATCTCGGCGTTCCGGTCGTCTTCCACGGTGGGAACTCCACCCTTGGCGCTGGCAGCCCCGGCGGGCGCGGCCTCCGGATCGAACATGGAAACCCGATGCTGATCGACGACGTGGCCGCCCGGTTCCCCGATCTCCAGATCCTGCTCGCCCATCCCGCTTTCCCGTGGGAGAAAGAACAGCTCGCGATCTGCCAGCAGAAGGGCAACGTTCACATGGATCTCTCGGGCTGGCTCCCCAAATACATCGACGACCAGGTGCTTCACTACGCCGGCACCATCCTCCAGGACAAGGTGATGTTCGGCACCGACTACCCGATGATCCGACCCGAAGAGTTGCTCGAATCGTTCGCCGAACACACCGACTATCCCGAAGAAGTCGAACGAAAGCTGCTGTGGGAGAACGCCGAGGCGTTTCTCGGACTGTAACCGGTGGACAGCGCGTCGACCGTTCGTCCGGATTTCGGGGGAACGATCAGTCGGCGGTGCTCGATCCGTCGCTTGACTCCCCGCCCGTGTCGACGTCCGTTCCGTCCGCACCGTTGCCGCCCGACCCCGACAGGAACTTGCCCTTGATGAACCGAACACCGAGCAGTGTGCCGAGTCCGGTGACGATCGCCCCCGGAATGCCGTACTTCTTGTACCCGTACGTTGCCGCTTTCTTGACCGCAGTGAGCGCGAACATACGACGAGTCGAACATCGGTGAGAACAAAAGCCCTGTGCTTGCACTCCCCCCGTGGGCCCGAGCAAGTGCAACGCTCAAGGGACCCCCCGACCAACCACTTCGGTATATGTGCCGACGGATTCCGCGCCGCCGGGTCCTCGCAAGCGTTGTGCTCGTCATCGCCCTCGGGTTCGGCGGCTGTCTCACACTGAGTCCCACCGTCACGGCCGACACCGGCGATTCGGCCGTCTTCGAGGGGGTTTCGACCGACGAGCCGTGGGCCAGCGGCCGGGTGAAGACCGCGGTGACGCTCACCCCGAACACGACGACCGAGCAGGGCGTTTCGAAGCTCGTGGTGATCTCAGAGAGCGGCTCCAGCTTCGACAGCACGACGGTCGAAACGGGTCAGACCAGCGGGATCACTCTCTACCTCCCGGCGAACGGAAACGCGACCATCACCGCCGTCAACACGATCAACGGGACGGTCGTCGACACACAGCCGGTCACTGCTGATGGCAACAAGCTGTTCTGAGCCTATCGCTGCGAGTCCCGGAGGATCAGCGGGCCGATGGCGAGGGTGCGTTTCGCGACCGTTGCGATCCGGAGGATGTACGAGAGAAGCAGAAGAAAGGGCAACACCGAAACGGTGAACCCACCGGCGACGATCAACAGGAGGCTCGGGATCCCGAACACCGAGCCGGTGAACGAGCTCCCACCCACGAACGCGAGCATGCTGCCGGCGACGACCAGCGCGGGCACCGAGACGTAGAGAATGAGCTGTGAGAGGTTGATGAGCGCCCACTCGAAGAACAGCGTTTTGATGTGCTCGCGTGCGGGACCGAACATCGAGATCGTCGTCCGTAGCTCCTCGAAGAGGGCACGGTCCTCGTCGCTGAGGCTGTCGGCGTGATCGTCGACCATCCGTTCGACCTGAAAGATCTTCCAGCCGTAGTTGTAGTTCAGCGCCGCGAACAGTACGTCGAACGAGCCGAAGGTCGCGCCGTCGAGTTCGTTTCTGACCTCCTCGGCGTTGCCGGTGACGCTCTCGGTGAACTCGTCGACCTCCGCGCGGGGCTTGGCGTTGCCCCCCTCGGAGATCGAATCCCGGAGTGCCTTCGCCCGGCGCTCGGTGGCGTTGACGATCGTGCCGTTGGGATACCGGAACCGCAGCGTCTCGACGTCGATCGCCTCGTTGCCGCGGATCGCCGTCTCCCGGAAGATCTCGAGCTCCGATTGGTTGCGAATCCGAATCACGGCGGTGTAGCTGTTCGAGCCGGCGGTGAGATCGAGGGTCGCGTTTGCCTCGGTCTCCCAGTTGTAGGTCTCCTCGCCTGTGAGAGCCTCGTCCGTGAGTTCGCTGGCGCCGAGAGAACAGCCCGCGAGGGCAACGGCGGCGACGAGCGCGAGCACGGCGAGCAGGCGACGGCGTCGAGACATCTCAGACGACACAGAGCAGTTCCGCGGGGAGGTACTCGCCGATGCTCGCGAGCAGTCCCGGGGAGTCGGTGCCCTCGCGGCAGACGATACTCTGTTCGAGCAGGCCGAGCCGCTCGACGGTGACGATATCCTCGGCGTGGCCCGCGCGGTTGACCGTCGCCCGTACCTCCCCACGCGTGGCGCTGTTGACGTTTACCCGCCCGGACCCGCGCTCCCAGTCGTACAGCCGGTCGCGCTCCCGGTCGGCCAGGCGAGGCGGTTCGTCGGAGACGAAGGCAAGGGGCGTGTGCTGGACCAGCCCGTACCGGCGTCGGACCTGGTCGGCCCCGCCCGGGCCGAGGCCGAGTCGGTCCCGGGGGATCGTGACCTCGCGGCCGGCGTCGAGCGTGAGCCCGTCCTCGTCCCAGCCGGCGAGGGTGCCGACGTAGGTCTCGCCGGCCTCGAACTGGGGGGTAATCGCCCCCCACCGCTCGCGCAGGAGATTCCGCGCGGCGGTCGCGTCCGGTCCGGTCACGGTCACGGTCGGAAAGTCGTCCTCGCGGATCCCGATCTCTCGGTCGACTTCGAGCTCGCCAACGTCGTTGTCGACGAGCGCGCGCAGAGAGTCGATCGCCCGGTCGCGGGCCTCGCCGGCGACGTAACACTTCGTCGCGAGGACCACCATAGACGCGGTTGTGCGGGCGAGCGTATACGATTTTCCTCTCGGAGCCAATCGAACGCGGACCGGCGGCCCGTCGCGGCCGCGATCAAAAGAGCGGAGTCAGACCCCAGTCAGGCTTCGAGCTCGGCGCGGTCGACGTTGAGCTCCGCTCGGAGGGTGTCGATCCGTTCGTCCATCGCGTCGATTATCCGGGTGTTCTCGAGTGGATCGAGCGGGGAGCCACACTCGACACACTCGAAACCAAAGTCCATCGCCTCCTCGAACTCATACCGGATTCCACACTGCTCACAGAGGTAAAACTCGTGTTCTCGTTCGTACTCGCGGCGTTGCTCGAGGGCCTCGAGCAGCCGGTGAAGCTCCGCCTCAAGCTGTTCGGGGATCGTGTCGTACTCGAAGGTCCAGAGGTAGGTCAGCCACCCGGACTCCTCGTCGCGCAGCCGGCGATAACTCGCCAGGTCGTTCTCGTAGAGAATAAACAGCGCCCGCCGAACGTCGTTGAGCTCGAGACCAAGCTCCTCGGCGAGTTCCTCGTCGGTTACCTCTCCGTCCGGCGGCGCAGCGGCGACGGGCATACCCGTGGGGCCGACCAGTTCATGGAGGTACTTTTGAATGACCGGGTCCTCGAGTAAGTCCTCAAAAGCCATTACTGAACGGTCGGTGAGTCACGCTGTTAAACCCATCGCCTACCGGTCTTCGACGCGCTTGCCGGTCGCCCGCGGGACGACGGCGCGGTCGGCGTCGACCCACTCGCGGTCGAGTTCCTCTCCCCGGTACAGCCGGTCGAGAAAGACCGCGAGCGCGGCGATCTCGGAGTGGGGTTGGTTCGTGACCGCGAGGTTCCAGTCGGCGCGCTCGTACACCTCGAAGGGGACCTTCGACGCCCCGACGACGACCAGAAGCGACTGCCCCCCGTCCGAGGAGTCACCGTCGGATCGGTGTCGGTCCCGGAGCTGGGGGAGCCGATCCTGGATCGGGAGCCCGTACATCGTGAGGTGGACGACCGCCTCGTCGGCGTCGGCGATATAGGCGAGCGGGTCGTCGGTCGTCTCCACGGCGAAAGGGCCGCCAAACCGGTCGGTCACCGAGGCGATCGTCTCCGCACGGTCAGCCGCGGATCCGGCGAGGACAACCCCGTCGGCACCGAGCGCCCGGGCGGTGAGCCCGACGTGGGTGGTCGTGCGCTCGTCGCGACCCGGCCGGTGGCCGATCCTGAGCACCCGAACCGGCGCCAGTCCGTCCATCAGGGCGCCCCCGCTCGGTCGCCGCCCTCGGGCGAGAGTCCGGGCCCGCGGGTGGTCGATGCACCCCCCGTTTGTCGAACGGCGCGGGGATCGGACGGTTCGGGGCGGGCAGACGAGATCGGGCCGAGTGGGGGCCGATCACGAGCGCCCCGAGGCGAAATCGGTCGCATAGTGTGCCGTTGCGCGGAACGACACATAACCCGCACGCTCGACGCTCACACGCCCAACAGTCCCGCGAGAGCCGGATCAGACCGTCGGGAGCTCAAGGACGAACACCGCTCCCTCGGGGTCGTTGTCCCCGACCCAGGCTCGCCCGCCGTAGGACTCGACCAGCGAGCGGACGAGATAGAGCCCGACGCCAGCGCCGCCGCTCTCGAGGCCTTTCTCGCCCTTGCCGAAGATCTCGTCTTTGCGGCTGTCGGGGACCCCCGGACCGTTGTCGGCGATCTCGACGGTAACGAGTTCTCCCTCGACGGTCGCGGAGACGGTCCCCTCCGGCGGGGTGGTGTTGTTGTGCTCGATCGCGTTGCGGAGCAGGTTCCGAAACACAGAATCGAGCATGTCGTTTGCCGTCACCTCCGTCTCCGGGAGCGATCCGTCGACTCGGACGACCGCCTCGGGGTATGCGGAGACGACGTCCTCGACCTGGTGGTCGAGCGCCTTCGCGAGCGAAACCGGCTCAGTCTCCTCTTCGGATCGGAGGAGCACTTGGGCCAGATCCCGAGCGGTGGTGGTCATCCCAACCGCGCTCTCGGCGCTTTCTTTGATTTTGTTGAGGTATTCTCTGCCCGCCTCGTCGACGTGGTCGTCGAGCAGCTCGGCGTATGCCTGGACCAGCTGGAGGTCGTTGCGGATGTCATGACGCATGACCTGATTGAGCAGCCGCATATCGTCGCGCTGTTCCTCGAGCCGCTCCTGCTTCTGCTCTTCGTCGCACATACCGATAGTGGTTCGGTCGGTCTCCCGGTCGATCGAGACGGAAGAGATTTTACCACCGACGGGCAAATGTTTGGTTGTGCGCCGGTGGTCTAGTGGTAGGACATGAGCTTCCCAAGCTCATAGCCCGGGTTCAATTCCCGGCCGGCGCACTCGCAGCTTTTCGGCGTCGCAATATCACGGCTGTCAACTCCGAACGCCCGACGCGGCTGCGGAGTGTCAGTCCCGGGGGTAGGTAGGTCGGTCAAGACCGGAGCGACCGCGACCGGCACGGAGGCTTAATGTGTCGCGGCGCTCCTACATGGTATAATGGCGACCGATCAGGACGCCGTCGATCTCTCCCCGGTCATCGAACGACTCTCGGAGGGAGTGATCGGCGTCGACGCCGGCCTGCGGGTGACCCGGATCAACGGGGCCGGAGCGGAGCTGCTCGGGATCGACCGTGAGCGGGCAGTCGGCAGTGACCTCGCGGTCTTGGCCGGCGAGGAACTCGCGACTGCGTGTCGGCGGGCGGCGGCCGACGGCGACGAGCTGACTGTCGACGTGCGTCCGGGCGGACAACGTCTCCGCGCGACCGTCCACCCGGGGACGGACGGGCTCTCGGTGGTGCTCGCCGCCGCCGATCAAGATCCGCCTACCGACGAGTCGGTGTTCGAGCGGCTCCACGGGATCGCGTCGGATCCGGAGCTGTCTCGCGACGAGCGCATCGAGCGCATGCTCGCGGTCGGCCGCGAGCGGCTCGACGCCGCCGTGGGGCTGTTGACCAGAATCGAGGGCGACACCCACGAGGTCGTCACCGCGGCCGGACCGACCGCCCCGAAGCCGGGGACCGAGCGGCCCCTCGCCGAGACCTACTGTCGGCGGACGATCGAGGACCCGGAGCCGTTCACGATCGCGAGCGCAGCCGCCGCGGGGTGGGACGGGGATCCGGCCTACGACCGGTCGGGCGCCGAGCAGTACCTCGGGGCGCCGGTGACCGTCGACGGATCCTCCTACGGAACGGTCTGCTTTCTCGATCCCGACCCGCGCGAGCGCCCGGCGACCGAACGCGAGGTGGTCTTACTCGAGGTGCTCACCGGCTGGATCAGACACTTACTCGAGGAACAGGCCTACGAGCGCGAGCTGCGACAGCAGCGGGCGGTCACCGAGGGGATTCTCGACAGCCTCCCGGATCCGCTGTACGTCCTCGACGCGGACGGGCGACTCACGCGGTGGAACGAGCGTCTCGCGGCCCTCACCAGGCGGGACGGCGACGAACTGGCCGGCCGCTCGATAACCGAGGTCGTCGCCGCGGACGACCGCGCGGCCGTCGAGGCGACCGTCGGCGCCGCGCTCGAGCGGACGCCCGGTGACGAGGCCGATCCAGAGGTCGTCGAGGCCCGGCTCGCGGGCGAGGACGGGAACCCCTACGAGCTGGTACACGCACCGGTGTGTGACGACGACGGGACGGTCGTCGGGGCGGTCGGGGTCGGCCGGGACGTGAGCGAACAACGTCGACACAACGAGCGCCTCTCCGGGATGCTCGAGGCGACCCGGTCACTGATGCAGGCCCGGAGCCGCGAACAGGTCGCGGAGATCGCCGTCGCGGCCGCCCGGGAGGTGCTGGGCTTCGAGATCAACGTCTTCCGGCTGTACGACAGCGACGCCGGCACGCTCGAACCCGCCGCCGCGACCGACCGGGCCCGGGCGGAACTTGGCGAGCGACCGGTCTACGAGGTCAGCGAGGGGCTGCCCGGCGGGGTGTTCGCCTCGGGCGAACCGCGGGTCGTCGGCGGCGACGAGACACCGGGGCCGATCAGGTCGGGGCTGTACTACCCCGTCGGCGTGCACGGCACGATCAGCGTCTGTTCGACCGAGCCCGGCGCCTTCGACAGGACCGACAGACAGGTGCTTGCGCTGCTGGCGACCAGCGCGGCCGCGGCCTGCACCCGAGCGAAACGCGAGTCCGAGCTGCGAGACGCCCGCGAACACACCGGGCGGGTCCTCAGCCGGGTCAACGGGCTGATACAGAACACGATCGAGGTGCTCGTCGAGGCGACCACCCGCGCGGAGATCGAGAACGGCGTTGCCACACAGCTCGCCGCCTCCGAGCCGTACGCGTTCGCCTGCGTGCTCCGGCCGAACGTCACCGACGACCGACTCGCGCCGACAGCTCAGGCCGGCGACGCCGACCTGCCGATCGACGAACTCGCGATCGACGCCGACGGCGAGGACCCCGTCGCACGGGCCCACCGAGACGGAACCGCTCAGGTGCTCGATCTCGCGGAGAGTTCGACGCCGCCCTGGACCGAGGCCGCCACGGGCATGGAGACGCTGGTCGCGATCCCACTCGGGTACAAGCAGGCCGATTACGGCGTGCTCGTCGTGTTCGCGAGCGACGCCGGTGACCTCGACGGCCGCGAGCGAGCGGTACTTGAGGCGCTCGGCCGGGCCGCCGGAAACGCAATCAACGCCGTCGAGCGCGGGCGGGTGCTCGACGCCACGGAGATAATCGAACTCGAGTTCGCGGTCACCGACCCGGAGCTTCTGCTCAACCGGCTGTCGGCCAACGCCGCCGGGCAGATCGAGGCGGTGGAGATCGACAGCCGGGCCGACGGCCGGCTCAGAACCTACCTGCGCGTGACCGGCCGGGACTGTCGGGACGTCGTCGACCGGGCTCGGGGACTCGACGGGGTCGCGAGCGCCGAGACGATCGTCGGCACCGACGGAGGCTGTCTGGCAGAACTCGTATTGACCGACTCGCTCGTCGGCGCCCTCGCCGAGTACGGCGCCCTCCCGCGGGGGGCGGTCGCCGAGAACGGCACCACCAGGATCACCGTCGAGCTGGCCTACGAGGCCGAGGCCCGCGAGCTGTTCGAGCTCGTCGAGAGGCGCCACCCGGGGACCGAGCTGCTGGGCTACCACGAGCGCGAGCGCCCCGTCGAAACCCGCCAGGATTTCACCGCTGCGCTCGTCGACCGGCTGACCGACCGACAGGAGACCGCGCTCCGGACCGCCTACCACGGCGGATTTTTCAACTGGCCACGAGACGTCGACGGTAACGAACTCGCCGCGGCGATGGACATCGCCCGGCCGACCTTCCACCAGCACCTTCGCGCCGCACAGCGAAAGGCCTTCCAGGAGCTGTTCGAGACCCGGACCGAGTGATCGAATCCGGAAGAGGAACTTTTGTACACCATACCGCCTAACCGTCGGTATGGACGGCCCGCTGTGGACCGAGCGTCACGCCCCGACGATCGCGGAGCTGCCCCAGGCGGGCGTTCGCGACCGGCTTGAGCGCGCCACGGCGGAGCCGATGAACCTCCTGGTCCACGGGCCGAAAGGCAGCGGCAAGACCGCCGCGGTTCGGGCGCTCGCCGACCGGGTCCACGAGGAGGCCGCCGACCTGATCGAGATCAACGTTGCGGACTTTTTTGATTCGAGTAAAAAAGAGATCGCCGAGGGCCCGCGGTTCGCGTCGTTTATCGACGCCACGCGGCGGCGGAACTCCTCGAAGGCCGACCTGATCAACCACGTGCTCAAAGAGTCCGCGGGGTACCAGCCGGTCGCCGGCGGGTACAAGACGCTGTTGCTCGACAACGCCGAGGGCATGCGCGAGGATTTCCAGCAGGCGCTGCGCCGGGTGATGGAGCAGTACTACGAGACCACGCAGTTCGTAATCGCCACCCGGCAGCCGTCGAACCTGATCGCGCCGATCCGCTCGCGGTGTTTCCCGGTGCCGGTGCGGGCGCCCGACCACGACGAGACCGTCGCCGTCCTCGAGACGATTGCCGAGCGCGAGGACGCAGCTTACGACCGCGAGGGACTCGAGTACGTCGCCGGCGCGGCCGGCGGGGACCTGCGGGCGGCGATCCTCTCCGCACAGACCGCCCACGAGCAGGCCGGCGAGCTCACCAGGACGGCCGCCTACGAGACCCTGTCCGGGCTCGCGACCGACGAACGCGTCGAGTCGATGGTCGCCGACGCCGAGGCGGGGGAGTTCACCGACGCCCGGTCGACGCTCGACGAGCTGCTGATCGACGAGGGCCACAGCGGCGAGGCGGTGCTCGCGGACACCCTCGAGCTGTTGGGGTCGCGGTACAGCGGGCGGGAGCTAGCAGAGCTCCACCGGGTGGCCGGCGAGATCGATCTAGCGCTCACCGAGGGCACGAACGACCGCCTGCAGATCTCGCACCTGCTCGCGCGGCTCGGCGAGGCCTGAGACCGCCCTTCGAAATCCTTTTGCCCGACTCGGCGAGAGTATACGTTAATGGACATCGACATCTTAGAGGAAGACGAGAACCCGATGTTGCACCGCACGGACGTTCGATTCGAGCTGACCCACGATGAGGCAACGCCATCACGGCTCTCGGTGCGGGACTCACTGGCCGCGATGTTGAATAAAGACGCCGAGGAGGTCGTGATCCGGACGCTCGATACGAAATTCGGCATGCGGACGACGATCGGGACCGCGCGGGTCTATGACAGCCCCGAAGACACCGTCGAGATCGAACACGAGTACGTCCTCGAGCGCAACAAGATCGCCGGCGAGGAAGGCGACGCGTAACCCTCAGAGCTCGATCGCTCGGCGCTACGACTCACCGAACGAGGAGACTCTTGATTCCGGCCGGAGCGGTGCCGAGTCGCGACCAGTCCTCGCCGTCGAAGGCGAGCACCGGCGCCGGCGTCGTCTGTTCGAACCCCTCGCGTGCGTACATCGTCCCGGCGAGCAGCCGGTCGTCTCCGAGCGCCCACGAGATGACGAAGGCGGCCTCGCCCTCGGGGAACGGCCAGCGAGTCGCCGCACCCGTCTCGTCGTAGGTGGCGACGACGCCGATGTCCTCGGCGGGACCCCAGCCGTTTGCGCTCGTGTACAGCTGTCCGCGGTACTCGGCGGCCTCGCGGTGGTAGTTGTACCAGAACTCCCGGAAATCGGTGTCTAGCCGATGCCACCGCCGACCCGAGAGCGGCGACTGGTAGAGACCGTTCCCGCAGGAGGCAACGACGGTCGGCGGGTCGTCCCCGCGGACAAGAAGGTGGTGAACGTCGTCGTGGACGCCGGTTGAGCGGTCGGTCCACGTGTCCCTCCGGAAGCGCCCGAAACGAGTCGCTCTCGGTCCAGGCGTCGGCGAGCGGCGCGGTCCAGTCGGCGACCGACCGCCGGTAGACCCGCGCCGGGTAGGTGCCGGCATAACAGTGACCCCCGTCGGGTGCGACCGCAACCGCGGTGACAGGCGCCCGAGGGACGCCGGCGTCGTGCCAGTCGCCGTCCCAGCGGCGGTACAGCCCCTCGTCGGTGGCGGCCAGAACCCCGCGGGGGGCCGGTCGGACGGCGTGAACCGTCCCGCAGTCGAGGATCCGCTCTGTGCTCTCGAAGGGACCCGTAGGCGCCCGATATAGCCCATCGTGGGTGCCGAGGTAGACCGTCACGGGTCCGTGTTCGGCGGCGACGGTAAAGTCGGTGTCGCGGCCGTGTGGCACCCGAAAGCGCGGACCGAAGTCGTCTTTTGTATCGGCGACCGATCGCCCGGCGAGTCATGACTGAAGAGGCGGCCCCGCGCGTGCTCGGAATCGAGGGCACCGCGTGGGCGGCCAGCGCGGCGTACTACGATGCGGCCGAGGAGTTGGTGCGCATCGAGAGTGAGCCATACGCCCCCGAGGCCGGTGGCATCCACCCGCGGGAGGCCGCGGAACACATGGCGGAGCACCTGCCGGCGGTCATCGAGGAGATCCTCGCTGATCTTCCGACTGAGGGCGAGCCACCCGTCGACGCCGTGGCGTTCTCGCGGGGGCCCGGGCTGGGACCGTGCCTCCGGATCGCGGGGACCAGCGCCCGGGCGCTGGCACAGCGGTTCGACGTGCCCCTGGTCGGGGTCAACCACATGCTCGCACACCTCGAGATCGGTCGCCACCGCTCGGGGTTTTCCGATCCGATCTGTCTGAACGCGAGCGGCGCGAACGCGCACCTGCTTGCCTACCGCGACGGCCGGTACCGGGTACTCGGGGAGACAATGGACACCGGCGTCGGCAACGCGATGGACAAGTTCACCCGCCACGTCGGGTGGTCACACCCTGGGGGGCCGAAAGTCGAGGCCGCGGCCGCCGACGGCGAGTACCACCCGCTACCGTACGTCGTCAAGGGCATGGACTTTTCATTTTCGGGGATCAGCTCGGCGGCCGAGGCAGCCATCGACGACGGCGTGCCAGTTCCGGACGTCTGCCGCGGGCTCCAGGAGACGATCTTCGCGATGCTCGCCGAGGTCGCCGAGCGTGCGCTCTCTCTCACCGGGGCCGACGAGCTCGTACTCGGGGGCGGGGTCGGACAGAACGACCGGCTCACGGGGATGCTCGGGGCGATGTGTGACCGCCGCAAGGCGTCGTTTTTTGCCCCCGAGGCGCGCTTTCTGCGGGACAACGCCGGGATGATCGCGGTACTAGGCGCGAAGATGTACGCCGCCGGCGACACGATAGCAATCGAGGACTCGGCGATCGATCCCGGATACCGGCCGGACCAGGTACCGGTGACCTGGCGGTCCCGAACCGGGCCGCGGACGGCGACCGGACCGGACGGGACCGCGGTACAGGGCGCGGAAGCGACCGTGACGGTGGGCCCGGACGGCGAGACGGTGACGAAACGCCGCGAGGGGCGGCCCTACCGTCACCCCGAGCTCGACGAGCGACTCCGCCGGGAGCGGACCCGACAGGAGGCGCGGCTACTTGGCGAGGCGAGACGGGCCGGCGTGCCGACGCCGCTGGTCTGGAACGTCGACCTCGCCGAGCAGACACTCGTCCTCCAGCAGGTCGGTCGGGCGGATCTCGCCGCGGACCCGACCGACGAACGGGTCGCGACGACCGCCCGACACCTCGCACGGCTCCACGAGGCCGGGATCGTCCACGGCGACCCGACGACGCGGAACGTCCGGATCGGCGACCGGGTGTACCTGCTCGATTTCGGGCTCGGATACCACTCCGGGCGTCCCGAGGACCACGCGATGGATCTCCACGTGCTGGCACAGAGTCTCACGGGAACGACCGCCGACGCCGACCGGTTTATCGGCGTTCTCAGAGACGCCTACCGGGCGGCCGGAGAGGCCGCGGTTCTCGACCGGCTCGTGGCGATCGAGGGACGCGGACGGTACCGGGGAGGCGACGACCCCGAGCGCGGGGAGCCGAGGGGCTCGGGCCGGTGAGTCGCGGAGAGGAAAACGGTCTTATCGGCGGCGGTCGTACTCGCGGATATGAGTGAAAAGTCCTCAACCGGCGAGCTATTCGGGATCCCGTACAACTTCGAGCAGCCGACGCTACGCCGGCTGCTGTCCTCGTACTGGCAACCCAACGAGGGGATGCTCGTCAAAAAGCAGTTCGGGATCGGCTACACGCTGAACCTGGCGAACTGGCGGTCCTGGATCGTGATCGTGGCCGCGGCCGCGCTCCTGTTACAGGAACGCCGCGGCGAGACCGACGAGGAGGCGAACGAGGCCGACGAGCCGGTCGAGGTCGTCGTCGACTGATCGACGCCTACTTTTCTCGCCGGCGTCTCCCGGGGATATGGTTACGTTCGTCACCACAAACCCCGGGAAGGCACAGGAGGCCGAGTCATATCTTGGCGAGTCGGTTGCACAACACGCCTTCGATTACCCGGAGCCACAGACCGACTCCTTCGCGGAGGTCGCAGCCCACGGCGCCCGGGTAGCCCACGAGCACGTCGGCGGACCGGTGATCGTCGACGACGCCGGGCTATCGATCGCGGGGCTCGAGGGGTTTCCTGGGCCGTTTTCCTCGTACGTCAAAGAGACGCTCGGCATCGATCGGGTCTCCCGTCTCGCCCGTCGGGAGCCGGACCAGAGCGCCGCATTCCACACAGTCGTTGGCTACTGCGACGGCGACCCGGTCGACGGCGACGGCGTGACCGTCGATGACGGAACACCGCCGGTCGCGCTGTTCGAGGGGGTCGTCGACGGACGGATCGTCGCGCCGCGGGGCGAGGGCGGGTTCGGGTACGATCCGATCTTCGAACACGACGGGCGGACCTTCGCCGAGATGACCACCGCCGAAAAAAACGCCGTCTCACACCGCGGGCAGGCGCTCTCGGCCTTCGCCGACTGGTACGGCGACCGCACCTAACAACGCGGTTCAGGCCCGCGGATCGCAGTCAGGCCCGGGATAGGCCCCGTCGTGTGTGGCCTCGTACAGGGGTTCGGGGTCGAACAGTCGGTCGAAGGCCGCCGGCGTGCGGATGCTGAGCGCGGTGTATGGCTGGACCGCAAGGTTCGCGCTCGTGGCGGTCAGCGACTCCTCGAAGCTCAACAGGTGTGCGGCGCCGCCGCGGTAGGCGGAGGCCAGCCCGGGGTGATCCCTGGCGGGGTGCTCGACGTGGGTGCGGAGTCGCTCGGCGCGCTCACGCCAATCACGGGCCAGCTCGGCGCCGGCGAGGGTCTCGATGGTCGCCGCGGCGTCTGCGAGCAGTGGGTCGCTTGCGACCAACTCTACCCACGAGTGTCTGCGAACGTGATCCAGGGCTGCCCGGGCGGCGCCGTCGACCAGCAAGTCCGCGGCAAGCACGTCGGCGTCGGCCGCGATCAGGGTTGGATCCGGACGCCGGTCGCCGGTGGCTCGGTCACTCATCGCGTCGGCGGTCGGCGAGCGCCCGGCGGATCTCCGCGACCGTGACCTCGGTCTCATCCGCCCGCTCGAACAGCTCTGCCCAACTCATACGCGTCGGTCGGTCCGGACGGGACTAAACGCTGTCCCAGTCCGGGGCGTCTGACCGGCGTCTGACGGATCTTTAAGACCGATGGGTGATAATGAAAAGCTGGGCGCGCACAGGACTCACCCAGTTTCAGTTTTCCCACCCTCCCGTCTGCGCGCCCGGCACCCCTCTCCCCTTTCGCCTCGGATCGACCGGGGCCTCCGGTAGTCCGCTACGACCCGAAGCCGACGGCGTCCGCGTCGGCGGCCGCCCGGCTCGCGGCCGCGTCGATGCCGAACTCCCGAACGCACTCGCCGTCCCGAACGAGCGGTTCGAGCAGCGCCTCGCCCTCTACTGGACCGGAAGCATCGGTACGGGTGATGTGGTGGCCGCCGTCGGGCGTCCGGTAGACCTGCTTGGCGCCGTCGAGTTTCCCGCGCTTTGCTGCCGGCTGGCCGTCGACGGCGACGATATCCAGCGCGAAGTTGATCGGATCGGCGTTGCTGACGTAGCTACCGACGCCGAACCCGTCGGCGACGTCCCGCAGGGCACGGAGCTGGTCGGGCCCGAGCCCGCCGCTCGCGAACACGCCAATGTCCTCGTACCCGCGGGCGTCGAGCGCCCAGCGGACCTCCCGGAGGATGTGTCTGAAATCGCCCCGCCGGGAGCCGGTCGTGTCGAGCCGGACGCTGTCGAGATCGATCGCCTCGGCTGCCCGCAGGGCCTCGTCGACCTCGTCGCTGTAGGTGTCGACGAGCGCGATCCGCGGGACGGAGGCGTCGACGGCGTCGTCGAACGCCCGCCAGGCCCGCTCCTGGTTGCCCCAGCCGAACGAGATCACAAGCGCGTGGGGCATCGTTCCGCCGGCCTCCCGGTCAAGCACCTCGGCAGCGGCGACGTTCGAGATTCCGTCGAGGCCGCCGAGAAGCGCCGAGCGCTCGACCATCGCCGCGATTGAGGGGTGAACGTGTCGGGTGCCGAAGCTCAACACCGGCGTCTCCGGGGCCGCCCGGCGGGCCTCAAGCGCGGCCGTCGCGACGCCAGTGGCGTGAGACAGGAATCCAAGCAGTGCCGTCTCGAGCCGGACGAACTCGAGGTACGGCCCCTCGATCCGCAGGACCGGGCCGCCGTCGAACAGCCGGCCCTCCCCGAGCGCGTCGACGTCGACCGACCGGTCCTCGAACAGCCGGGCGGCGTCGGGCAGTCCGGCAAAGAGATGCCAGTCGCCGGTCGGGAACTGCGAGGCCGTCACCTCGGCGACGACCTCGGGGTTTCTGTCGGCGCCCTCAAGCGCCTCGACGGTGCGATCGAAGTACGCGTCCGTTGCCTCCCCGGCGGCGATAGCCTCGGGGGAGACAACATCGAACTCCGGCATGATCGTCGTTGAGAGCCGACGGCTAAAAGCGGTCGCGGTGTCCGGAAACGGTTTTTCGGCTCGGGACGTGCTCACGAACATGTCCGAGTTCGCGCTCGATCCGAATCGGACGGCAGTCGTGGTCGTCGACATGCAAAACGGCTTCGCGCACCCGGAGGGGAGCCTGTACGCGCCGGGGAGCGGCGCGGCGATCGAGGGGGGTGCCGAGCTGCTCGGCCGGGCCCGCGAGGCGGGCGCCGAGGTGATCTACACCCGGGACGTCCACCCGCCCGAGCAGTTCGAGGACGCCCACTACTACGACGAGTTCGACCGGTGGGGCGAGCACGTCCTCGAGGGATCCTGGGAGGCCGAGATCGTCGAACAGCTGACCCTCGAGGAGGAAGACCGGATCGTCACGAAACACACCTACGACGCCTTCCACCAGACCGGACTCGACGGGTACCTCGGGGCCCACGGGATCGACGACCTGCTGTTCTGTGGCACGCTCGCGAACGTCTGCGTGTTACACACCGCCGGCTCGGCCGGCCTTCGGGACTACCGACCGGTCCTGATCGAGGACGCGATCGGCTACATCGAGGAGGACGACCGGGAGTACGCCCTCGATCACGCCGGCTGGCTGTTCGGCGAGGTGACCGACCTCAACGGGCTCGCCTTCGACGCCGCCTGACCGAGAGGATCTTCCCGGGAGCGGTCCGGGGCACTCGCGGGGCCGGAGGACTGCCGCGACGATTCCGGAGCATTTTGTACGACCGAGCCCAACAGAGTATCGATGACAGATCTCTCCGGAGAGTCGATCGCGATCGTCGGCGCCGGGTTCGGCGGGCTGTCGGCGGCCGCTCACCTCGGGGACGCCGGCGCTCGGGTGACCGTCTACGAGAAAGGCGAGCACGTCGGCGGCGTCGCCGGCCGGATCGTCGAGGACGGGTTCCAGTTCGACACCGGACCGTCGTGGTACCTGATGCCCGAGCTGTTCGAGCGGTTCTTCGAACAGTTCGGCCACGAGCCCGCCGAGTTCTACGAGCTCGAGCGGCTCGACCCCAACTACCGGGTCTTCTGGACCGACGGCGACGAGGCCGCGGTGCCGGCCGACCCGGAGGCGGCGATGGAGCTGTTCGAGTCCTACGAGGACGGCGCCGGCGCGAAATTAGAGGAGTACTTAGACAGTGCGAAACACTCCTACGAGGTCGGCATGGAGGAGGTCGTGATCCCGGACCGGACCGACCTCACGGACTACCTCGACCCGCGGCTCGCGCTGTCAGCCCGGGGACTCGGCCTGGATCTCGTGCGGACGATGGACGGCCACGCGGCGAAGTACTTCGAGCACCCGAAGCTGCGTCAGCTGGTCGAGTACACGCTCGTGTTCCTGGGCGGCTCGCCGTACAACACGCCGGCGCTGTACTCGCTTATGAGCCACGTCGATTACAACCTCGGCGTGTACTACCCCCACGGCGGGATCGCCGCCGTCGTCGACGGCGTCCGGACCGTCGCCGAGGAGCAGGGCGCACAAATCGAGACCGAAACCCCGGTGACGCGGATCGAACCCGCCGCGAGCGGGCTGGTCGTCGGGACCGCGACCGACCGCACCGTCTACGACCGGGTCGTGGTCAACGCGCCGCCAGCCCACGCCGAGCGGGACCTGCTGCCGGAGGGTGCAGTCGATCGCTCGCCGGAGCGCTGGAAGGATCAGACATACGCTCCCTCCGCGTACATGCTGTATCTCGGGATCGAGGGCGAACTCCCGGAGTTCGATCACCACACGCTCGTGCTCCCGACCGACTGGGAGCCACACTTCGAGTCGATCTTCGAGGACCCGGCTTGGCCGGACGATCCCTCCTATTACGTGAACGTCCCCTCCCGGACCGATCCGACGGTCGCGCCGGACGGTCACGAGACGGCCGTCGTGCTCGTTCCGCTGGCGCCGGGACTTGCGGATCCGCCGGAACAGCGAGAGCAGTTCCGCGAGCAAATCCTCTCGGGAATCGCGGAACACACCGGCGTCGACTTCCGGAACCGGATCGTCTTCGAGCGGGAGCTGTCAGTCTCCACCGGCCCGCTCCGGACCGATCACCGCGCGCCTGGACTCGACGGGCTGTACTACGTCGGCGGGGATACCAACCCGGGCATCGGCGTGCCGATGTGTCTGCTCAGCGGCGAACACGTCACCGACATCATCCGCGAGGACACCGCGAACCGGGGGCGGCTCTCGGGGCTGCTCTCGTAAGCGACGCGGCGGCCGGCACGAGACCGATCACTCGCGGTCGTTGGCGAACTTGACCGCCGCGGGGGCAACCAGAAACCAGAAGCCGGCGATCAGCAAAAACAACGGGTTGCGCGACCCGAGGGCCGTGATCACGGCCATCATTCCGACGAGCACCGACCCGGCGATCATGAGCTGGTACGGCCTGCTGAGCTCGGCGAACCACCGGATTCCCTGCTCGGCGTTCATACTCCAAATCGGCGGTGCCTGTCGGTTAGTCGGTTTCGGCTCGCGGCGGGCCTTTTATAACCGACGGCTTGCTTGTGACAGGCGAATAGATGTCGGGGCAGGTCTGGGCGGTCGCAGGCGGCAAGGGCGGCGTCGGGAAGACGACGACGGTCGCCGCTCTGGGGCGGGCGTTTGTGGAGCGAGACCGACAGGTGGCCGTCCTCGACGCGGACCTCGGGATGGGCAATCTCCCCGAGGCGCTGGGTGCCAATTCCGACGCCGGGGTGGGCGGCGACCTCCAC
>PXQL01000009.1:24977-30204 GCA_003021335.1 Halobacteriales archaeon QH_10_67_13 | reverse complement strand
TAATCGAACGATCGCGGGTCCGACTCTCCGTAGATCGCGATCTTCGAGTAGTTGACGTCGCCGGTGAGCTCGGTTTCGTCCTGGTTTTTCTTGTCCTTCGGCTCGAAGGTCTCGACGGCCTGGCGCTTGTTCTCGTCTGCCAGCAGCCGGATCACCTCGACGTGATTCTCAAGGACCGCCTCGAGGTCGTCGTCGTAGTGGGCCAACAGCCGGTCCATGTAGAAGGCGCTCGCCGGATCCAGCGCCTGCTCGTTGCGGATGGTGTAGGGCGCCTCGAGCGCGTCGTTGACCTCGGCCAGCACCGACTCGCGCTGTTCGGTGGGGAGCAACACGATCGGATCCTGGTTCATCGGCGACCGAACGGTGTCGTCGGCCGGGTCCTGGTCAGGGATCACGTCACACAGGTTCGTCCACCGGAACGTGTACATCCGTCCGGCCTCCCGGGTGGTATAATCCTCGAAGTACGTCCGTACCTGGGCGTCGAAGTTCGACTTCCCCGACCCGACCGGACCCAAAAGTAGCATGATCCGGCGCTCGGGCCCGAGCCCGCGGGCACCGGACTTGATCTTGTTGACGAACTGGTGGATCGCCTCGTGGATCACCTCGCCGTAGAAGGTGTTCTCGCCGTCGTGCAGCGGATCCTCCGAGGCCATCTTGTACTCGACGATGCCGGCGTCCTCGTCGTACTCGGTCCCGTAGTAATCGAACATGTCCGCGACGCGCTGGTTGGCGCTGCGGGCAATCTTCGGGTCCTCGTAGACGCGCTCAAGATACCAGTCGAACGCTCGCGCCTCGCGGAGGTCCTCCGGGATCGTCTCGCGGTAGGCTTGACTCAGCGTTTCGACGGTGGCACGCTGGTTGCTCATTGTCGGTCGGGCGTGGACGGACACCCGGCGACGGCCGGCGTCCTGTCATGCTGTTGCGTGGCACACGGGGCAGCGGCCACGACGCGCTGAGGGGTACTTCGCATAGTATATATTTTTTCGGTACTCCAACCACATAAATCCTCCTTCGAGCGCCACGGTCAAGCCGTTCAGTTCCCGACCGTGGGCACGCGCGATCTCTTGCAGCCGCTTCGCTCCGGCGGGTGGACGCTTCTAGAAGACCCGCCGACAACGGTGACCGACCACGCCACGATGGCGACCGACGGGTACCGCGTCACGGAGTTCGAGTGTGATACCCGCGCCGGCACCCACGTCGACGCGCCGGCCAACGTGCTGTCCGACGGCGACATGATGGACGCGTACCCGCCCGCGCGATTCCCTTTCCCCGAGTCGTCGACTGCACCGGACTGGCTTCCGGGGGACAATCGGTCCGGACACCCTGCCGGCTGACGACGCCGGCGAGATAGTTGCTCCGGACGGGCTGGGACCGTCACTTGAGGATCGACCGGTACCGCGAGCACCCGTACCTCTCGTCGGCGGCGGCCAGGCAGTGCGCCGAGGCGGGTGGGCGGTGGGCATCGACGCCCCCGCCCCGACCCGACACCGACCGAACGGGCCGGTTCCAACGGGCCGAAAGGGCTGCCCGCACACCGCGCGCTGCCCGGGGTCGACCGACTAATCGTCGAGAACCTCACGAACCTCGCTGGCCTCGACCGGCCGACCGTCCGTGCGTTTCCGCTCGCGATCGCCGGCGGCGACGCCGCGCCGGTCCGTGCGGTCGCCCGCGGGTGACGGCATGGAAACGCCTTTGGACTCGCCGGGCGGTGTACTCGGTATGCGAATCGCCGGCATGGCGAGCAACCGGGGGCGCAACCTATTGAATATCGCCGATCGCGCGCCGGGTGGAGCAGAGGTGGCGGTCGTTCTCGCGAACGAGGCCGACGCGCCGGTGCTCGAAGCGGCCGCCGACCGGTCGATTCCGACCGAGGCCGTCCCGGCGGATCCCGGGGAGTCCCGCCGCGAGCACGAACGGCGCGTGCTCAAGGCGCTCGCGTCCTACGAGTTCGATCTCGTCTGTCTCGACGGCTACATGCGGGTGTTGTCCGATACGTTCCTTGAGGCCGCGCCGGTGACGCTGAACGTCCACCCGTCGCTGCTGCCGGCGTTTCCGGGTACCAGCGCCGTGAACGACGCCCTGGCGGCCGGTGTCGCTGTCTCTGGGTGTACGGTTCACGTTGTCACCGACGCGACCGACGCCAACGGCAGGGTTGTCCGCGAACGGGTCGACGCGGGCCCGATCGTCACCCAGGAGCCGGTGCCAGTCTACGCCGTCGAGGTCGACCACGAGGCAGAAACTGTCGCGCTCGCGGGCGAGACCGACGCCGGTGGTCGGTTCCCGGACCGACACTTTTCGGGAGCTGACCGGGCGTCCAAACTTCGGTACGGAGAGAACCCGCATCAAGCGGGCGCCCTGTACGCGGACACCGGTGCCGGCGTCGTCGGTGCCGAGCAGCTGAATCCGGGTGCGAAGGCACTTTCCTACAACAACTACAACGACGCCGACGCGGCGCTCGCGGTCGCCGCCGAGTTCGATGAGCCGGCCGCGGCGGTGATCAAACACACCAATCCCGCCGGGTGTGCCGTCGCCGACTCGATCGCGGAGGCCTACGAGCGGGCGCTGGCGACCGATCCGATGAGCGCCTTCGGCGGGATCGTCGCGCTCAACCGCGAGTGTGACGGTCCGACCGCAGAGCAGATTATCGACTCGTTCAAGGAGGTCGTCGTCGCGCCCGGCTACACAGACGGCGCGCTCGAGACGCTGCGCTCGAAGGACAACCTCCGCGTGCTCGTCGTCGAGGAGTTCCCGACCAGGAGCGAGACGACCAACACCTCGACGCCGCCGACCTCGAGATCGTCACCGACCGCGAGCCGACCGCCGCACAGGTCGAGACGATGCTGTTTGCCTGGCAGACGATCAAACACGTCAAATCGAACGCCATCGTGTTCGCCGCCGGCACGGAGACGGTCGGCGTCGGCATGGGCCAGGTCTCCCGGGTCGACGCGGTCCGGCTGGCGGCGATGAAAGCAGACGAACACGCCGAGGGCAAGGATACTGCCGGCGCCGTGATGGCATCCGACGCCTTCTTTCCGTTCCCCGACGGCATCGAGCGGGCCGCCGAGGCCGGGATCGAGGCCGTGATCCAGCCGGGCGGGTCGAAAAACGACGACGCGGTGATCGCCGCGGCCGACGACCAGGACATGGCAATGGTCCTTACCGGTCAGCGGGCCTTCCGCCACGACTGACCCGAGCACGGCCGTGACCGGACTCAAACCCGGAAGGACTTTTGTGGCCGCTGTCTAACCCGGTAGCATGCACGGACGCCGGTTGGCGACGACCGAGGAGGTCGTCTGTCTCACCTCCGATCCGGACGACGAGGCCTTGGAGACGCTCGAATCCTGGACGACGACTCAGGGAGTCGATCTCACCGTCTACGAGGTCGGGGGGGATCTCGAGCGAGACTACGCAGACACGGAGGCTCTCGGCGTTTCCGTCGGCGGCGACGGCACCTTCCTTGAGGGGATCCGCGTGTTCGCGCCCCGGCAGATCCCGCTGCTCGGCGTCAACGCCGGGACGCTTGCCTTCCTCGCCCGGGTCGGTCCCGACGACGTCGAGGATGCGATGGCCGAGGTCGTCCGCGGGCACGCGACCGTCTACGACCGCCAGCAGGTCCAGGTTGCCGGCGCCGGCCTCGACGCCGTGGGAATCAACGAGGTCATGATCGAGGCGGTACCCCCGGAGAACCCGGTCGACCGGAAGATCGCCCGGCTGCAGGTGTTCGTCGACGGCGAGTACGTCGGTCAGTACGACGGCACCGGCCTGGCGGTCAGCACTCCGACCGGCAGCACCGGCGTCGCGCTGTCGGCCGGCGGTCCGGTCCACTACCCCAAGGACAACCTCACGCTCCAGATCACGCCCCTGCAGACCCACTCGATGGGCGCCCGTCCGATCGTCGTCAGCGAGGACTCGGAGGTCACGGTCGTCCCCGAGAGCCCCGTCAACGTGTTCGTCGACGGCGGCCGCCACTACGAGACCGCCGATGACGGCGATGTCCTGCAGATCACCGGCGCCGACGACCGCGCTCACATCGTCAGGACCTCCTACGACGACGAGTTCATGAGCGCGCTGGCTGGCAAGCTCGGCTGGGGGCTGCGCGACGCAGAGGCCGCCCGGTCGCCCCCGGGAGACGACGGAGAGGCCGAGCCGTTCCTCGAGCGGGCCCGCCGGGTCGCACGCGGGGCCGCGGAGTCCGCCGGCGAGATGCTCACTGAGCTGCGGGGCAAGGCGGGCGTCCAGGTCAAAACCGGCAAGTCCGACATCGTTACCGAGGCCGACTTCCGGGCCGACGATATCATCCGGACCGCTATCGAGAGCGAGTTCCCCGGCCACAGCGTCCGCTCCGAGGAGTCAGATCCCCGCGACGTGGACGGCGAGTACACCTGGCTGATCGATCCGGTCGACGGGACCAGCAACTTCGCCCACGGCAACCCCAACTACTCGATCTCGATCGCGCTGCTGGACGGTGACGACCGGCCCGTCGTCGGCGTCGTCCACAGCCCCGAGACCGGGGCGACCTACCACGCGGTCCGCGGTGGCGGTGCTTACCAGAACGAGACGCCGATCAGCGTGACCGACCACGACCAGCTCGACGAGAGCATGCTATTGAGCGGCTACGACCCCGACGGCCAGTTCCTCCAGCGGTTCTACCGGCAGACCCGCGGCGTGCGCCGGGTCGGTAGCGTCGCGCTCAACCTCTCCTTTGTCGCGGCCGGCAACGCAGACGCCGCCTGGGAGTACGACACGTATCCCTGGGATGTCGCGGCCGGGCTCGTCATCCTCGATGAGGCCGGCGGCGTCGCGACCGACGCCGACGACCAACCCTACGAGTTCGAGCTCGATGCCGACGACGAGGATAAGCCCTTGCTGGTCTCGAACGGCGCGCTCCACGGCTCGCTGCTCGAGCGACTCGACCAGTAGCCCCGAGCCGTCGCGACCGGGGAGACACACAAAAGTACCCCGGGGCCGAAAATCGGATGTGCCCGATGAGTTGAATGTGCTCGGCACCGAGCTCGCCCCCTGTGGAACCGACCCGGAGACGGGCTATCTACGCGACGGGTACTGTCACCAACTCCCGTCCGATTCCGGGCGCCACGAGCTGTGTGCCGTCGTCACCGAAGAGTTTCTCACCTACAGCAAGCGCCGGGGCAACGACCTGGTAACCCCCCGTCCCGAGTTCGACTTTCCGGGGCTCGATCCCGGCGACCGGTGGTGTCTGTGTGTCGGA
>PXQL01000009.1:11716-24880 GCA_003021335.1 Halobacteriales archaeon QH_10_67_13 | reverse complement strand
CGGCCGGACAACAGATCGTCGAACGGCTGATCGAGGATCTCGAAGTCGACCACGGCACCGTCCAGCTCGTCCTCGCGAACGAACCCGCCTTGGCGGCCGGCACGCGCTACACTGACGCCGACCTCAACCGGTCGTTTCCGGGCGATCCCCGCAGCGAAGAGTACGAGCTGGCGCTGGCCGCGCGCCTGCTGACCGTGCTCGAGGGCGCCGACGCGACGCTTGCCTTGCACACCTCACAGAGTGCTCCGCCGCCGTTTGCGATCTACAGCCGCGCCACCGAGTCGGTCCGCCGGACCGTCACCGGGCTGCCCGTCGAGTACGTCCTCAACGCCGGCCAGCTCCGGACGACGACGCTCGACTCGGTGCTACCCTACACGGTCAGCCTAGAGACCGGGCGCCAGCAAAGCGAGGAAGCCGTCAAGTTCGGCTACGAGGCGACCGTCGATTTCCTCCGGGCCCACGGCGTGCTCGCCGATCGGGAGCCAACGTTCACCGAGACCAAGATCGTCACCGCCCGCGAGGAAGTCCCCAAGGGCGGCGGCGAGCCACACCTCAACTACGCCAACTTCGAGGAGATCACCCCCGGATCGGTGTTCGCCTACGACGACGTCCACACCCACCGCGTCGACGAGGAGGGGATCGTCCCGGTGCTCGCGAGCGAACACGGCTACGAGAACATCTTCGGCATCTACGGCTTCTTCGACGGGGTCATGTCGCCCCCGCCGACCGAGGTCTAATCGGCGGCGCTACTCGATCGCCGCGTCCGCCGGGGTCTCTGCGTTCCCCTCGATCCCGGTCACCTCGTAGCCCGCCTCTCCGACGGCCTCGAGCAGCGCCCGCAGGTCGGGCCCGGACTCGAAGTAAAAGACGAGATCGAAGCTGCCGTCCCGGAGAAGCTGCTGGCACTCCCAGACAAACGACTCGTCGTCGAGCCGCCGCCCCTGGTGTTGGTTCGAGGCGAACTCCGGATCGTCGGTCCCCGAGTAGACGAACGTCTCGCCGGGGTCGTGGCCGGCGTGTGTCGCGATCAGGTCGCCGACCTCGACGGTCGCCCGGTGCATCGTCGGCTCCTGGCTCCCGTCGAGGGCGGTATACACGACCAGCCCGTCGAGGCTGACCTCACCGGGCTGGAGGAGCCGCCAGGCCCGCCGCCTGAGATCCGTCCGGGCGGGGGCGTCGGCATCCTCGTTCGCGTCGGTCTCGGGGCCGGTGTCTGCGTCCATGTCAGGGCTTGGTTGGTGGCCGCTTAGCGTTCACGGTCGTCGACGGGAAGCACAACGCATTTGCCGGGCCGCCGACCACCAATAGACAATGGAGTTCACGCGGCGGCTGGCCACGTGGGGGTACCGCGCCTATGAACGGCTGCTCGCGGCCGAGATCACCGACACGCCCTCACACGTCGCCGTCATCCAGGACGGCAACCGCCGGTACGCCACCAAGCGCGGCGAGGGCCCGACCGCGGGACACCGGGCGGGCGCCGAGACGACCGAGCGGCTGCTCGAGTGGTGTGACCAGCTGGGCGTCGAGGAGGTGACGCTGTATGCCTTCTCGACGGAGAACTTCGACCGGCCGGCCGAGGAGCGCGAGGCACTCTTCGATCTGCTCGCCGAGAAGCTCCGGGAGTTCGCCGACGCCGAGCGCGTCCACGACGGCGAGGTGCGGATCAGGGCCATCGGCGAGCGCGAGCGGCTCCCCGAGCGGGTCCGAGCGGCGATCGAGTACGCCGAGGACCGCACCGCCGAGTACGACCAACTGCGCCTGAACGTCGCCGTCGCCTACGGCGGCCGGGCGGAGCTGCTCGGTGCGGCCAGGGAGATCGCGATCCGCGTGGTCGACGGCGAGCTCGCCCCCGAAGCCGTCGACGTCGAAACAGTCGAGCGGGCCCTGCCCGACGGCCCGACCCGCGATGTCGATCTCATCGTCCGGACCGGCGGCGACGAGCGCACCTCGAACTTTCTCCCCTGGCAGGCAAACGGCAACGAGGCCGCGGTGTACTTTTGTGCCCCCTACTGGCCGGAGTTTCGCAAGATCGACTTTATGCGCGGGCTCAGGACCTACGCCGCCCGCGAGCAGTCCTGGCGCCAGTCCCGCGCCCGCCGTGCCCGGGCGCTCGTGTCGGCGCTGCCCGGGGAGTACCCCGACGCGCGCCAGACCCTCGCCCGGTTCCGGTCGGCCCTGCCCGGCGACGAGCCTGAGAGTCCGTCCCGGGAGCCGGAGTCGGCGGATGTCGCCGACTGAGCCGGCGATCCGGCCGCCGGGCTCGATCGATCCGCTCCGACCCCGGCCGCTGCTTTCGAGTCGGAGTCGCCGCGGCTCACCTAATTCGAGGCGGAGGCCCCACCCTCGAAGAGCGCCGGGCGTTCGATCTATCGGAACCCCGAGTGAGTACGGTGGGGAGGAGGCTGACTCGGTACTGAGCAACCACTAAACTGTTACAACGCTTATAAAAACATCGGTTTGCAGTATCTCCGGCGTCGACACAACGCAGACGACGGAGGCGCACCCGTAGACGTGCGCTTGAATCGCGGGACGTTGAACGTGAGTGGAGAGTACGACCTTCCCGGCTTATCCGAGGCGTAGCACGGGAGTCCACGCGAAAGCCGTCCCTCAACGAGCGAGCGGGGCGATTGCCCCCGAGGGAACTCGGGGAGGATGTCAACCGCCGAATCGACGCTGGCGGTCCTGGTAGTCTCTGAGCGCCCGGAGGTAGTCTCGCCGCCGGAACCCCTCCCAGTTGACATCGGTGAAGTACAGCTCTGAGTACACCGACTGCCAGATCATGAAATCCGAGAGCCGTTCGGCGCCGGTCTTTATTACGAGATCCGGCGGCTCGGGAAAGACCAGCCGGTCTTCGATCTCGGCCTCGGTGATCTCCGCGACGCCTAAGTTTCCGTCTGCGACGTCGCCGGCGAGATCGCCGACCGCGGTTGCGAACTCGTGTTTGCCACCGAGTCCGATGCTGACTTGGACCGGCGCCTCGGCTCGGGTCTCGTCGCCGGGGGTACGAACCGCCACCGGACGGGGCGTTTGTAGGGCCTCGAACCGCGACCGGAGCGCCGGCACGGCGGCCTCGTCTAAGACGCTCACGTAGACGACAACCAGCTCGGCGCCGTACTCGAAGGCCCACCCGAGACAGTCCGCGAGCGTCGCGAACGCGCCCTCCGCCAGCAGGTCCCGCTCGGTGATCACCACCGCGACGGTCTCGGGGAGTGCGCCCCCGGCAACCCGGATTCGGCCGGCGAGGTACCGGTCGTAGACGCTCATGCCGGAGCTACTGGCCTGAGGGATTAAGTTTCACCGATCGCCCGATTTGCCAACGTCTATTACGCCGGCAGCGATACGAAGGTGCAGTGACATCCGGCGTCCGGCGTGCGGCCGCGTTCGCACTCCTCGGACCGGGCGGTGGCGACGGCCGCCTCCGTGGGCCCGTTCTTGCTGCTCGCGGTCGCGGCGCTGACCGCCGGTCCGGGGTCGACGACCTTCGAGCTGCTCGCCCGCCCCGGCGACCGCCGCGACGGGCGGCTGTACGGCATCGCGAGCTTCCTGCTCGCCGCCGCCGGGCTCGCCGTCCTGACCGTGGGGTTCGGACTGCCGGCCCACGCGTTCGTCGGGACGATCGTGTTGCTCTCGGCCGGGGCGCTCGGGAGCCAGCTCGTCCGGACGGTTACCGCCGAACACGCGCTCGCCGCGGCCGGGTTCGTCGCGGCCGGCTTTTCGGCCGGCGCCGGCGCACAGTGGCTCGCGACCATGCTCTCCGGGGACGCGGTCGCCTGGCAGCTGATCGTCTTTCTGACCGCCAGCGGGAGTCTGGCGGCCGCGCTCATGCGCGAGGCGCTGTTTCGGCGCGACGACGCCCTGGCGCTCGTGGCCGTTGCCTTCGTCCTCTGGCTGCTCGCCTGGCTGCCCATCGAGATCACGACGACCCGAATCACCGTCGGGCTCGGCGCGACCGTCGTGCTCGGATACCTCTCGATCGCGCTCAAGACCGCCTCGCTGGCCGGCATGCTCACCGGCGTCTGGCTCGGCCTACTCGCGATCGTCGTCGGCGATTACGGCTGGTTCGCGCTGCTCGTGTCCTTTTTCGGCATCGGCGGGCTGTCCTCGAAGTACCGCTACGAGGAGAAGCTCCGCCGCGGCATCGCGCAGGAAAACGAGGGTGCCCGCGGCTCGGGGAACGTCCTCGCGAACTCGATCGTCGCCCTCGTGGCCGTGCTCGCCGCGGCCGCGAGCCCGGAGATCCCCGGGAGCGAGCGGCTGTACCTGTTTGCCTTCGCCGGCGCGGTCAGCGCGGCACTCGCCGATACGCTCTCGAGCGAGGTTGGGGCGGTCTACGACGATCCGCGGCTGATCACGACCCTCGAACCGGTCGAGCCCGGCACCGACGGCGCGGTCACCTGGCAAGGAGAGCTGGCCGGCGTCGCCGGCGCGGCGATCATCGCGGGGATCGCCGCCGTCGCCTTCGACCCGGTCGACACCCTTGGAGCCGCCGTCGTCGTCGCCGCGGGGGTCCTCGGCATCACCGTCGACAGCCTCCTCGGAGCTACCTTAGAGGGCGGCGTGCTCGGAAATGAGGGAGTGAACTTCGCCGCGACTCTCGCCGCCGCGATCACCGGCGCCGGCCTCAGCGCCGCCGTCCTGGCCCCGGCGTAGGCGGTCGTCGATCGCGCGCTGTCGGCCCGTTTAGTGCGAGTCCTGCACGATATCGCCCCGAGCGAGCTGCTCCGCGGTGCGAACGCGGACGCTTGTGGGTTGTTTGACGTACTCGCCGGTCTCGGTGGCGACGATCTCTCCGACACCGCGCTGTGCGGCGACATCGAGCAGCCGCTGGTCGGCGACGCCGTCGATCACGATCGTCGCCGGAACCGTCTCGGCATCGGCGACGGCCGCAACCGCATCCGTCGCGTCGGCCTCCGCGAGCGTGGCGAACGACTCGTCGACCAATCGGACCCGGTCAGTCTCCTCACCGATCACCGCGTGAACCTGGTCCCGTAGCGTCGCCGGACCGCGGTCCTCGGGCGCCTTCGCGTCGGCCGCGGCTGCCTGTTGGGCTTCTGTTTCCGACGCCCCGGAGTCTCGATTCGCCGGCTCCGCCGGCTCTCCCCGTTCGATCTCCGCGGCCGCCTCCGTGCCAGTTCCGTTGGCTGACGACTCCTGCTCGGGATGGTCGCCGGCGAATACTGCCCGCGCGGCCCCGCTGTTGGGGACCTGCGAGAACGGGACCTTCTTTCTGAGCGCCTCGACGGCCGTCTCGCGGTTGAGGTCCTCGACTGACTGCCCCTCCGGAGCGAACGCGACGTAATCGATGTCGCCGACCTGCGCGAGCTCCCGGAGAATGAGATCGCCACCCCGATCGCCGTCGAGGAAGGCGGTGACGGTCCGTTCGGCGGTCAGCGCCGCGACCGCGTCGGGCACGTCTGTCCCCTCAACGGCGACGGCGTTTTTGATCCCGAACCGGAGCAGCTGCTGGACGTCCGCCCGTCCCTCGACGACGACGATCGCGTCGCTGTCGGCGACTCGCGGGTCGACCTCGGCGAGTAGCTCTGTCGCGCGGTCGACGACCGCCCGCCGGTGTGCGGCCCGGGCATCCTCGATCTCGACGACCGTGACCTCCGCTCGCGAAGGCCCGACCCGGTCGACCGTCTCGAGGGCGGCGGCGAGCACCGCCGTCTCGACCCTGTCAAGGGCGGTCGCGATTGTGATCTCCCCGCAGGACCGGCCGTCCTCGGCGGCGATTTCGACGTCGATCCGGCCGACCTTTGAGGCCTCCTGGAGGCTCCTGAGATCGAGCTCTTCGCCCAGCAGCCCCTCGGTCTGGCCGAAGACGGCGCCGACGACGTCGCTGCGTTCGACGACTCCGCTCGTTCTGATATCGGCGTGAATGAGGTACTTCGCGGTGTGCATTGATGATCCGCCCCGTTCGGGGCCCGTGACCCGCTGCGCATGTTCACGACGATCCCCGCTACGACGGCTCGTGGCAAATACCTGACGCGCGGTCGCTCGGGAGCCCGCCCGGATCCAAACGATTAATATCACCGACGCGCCGACACACGAATACGTCCGATGAACCGACGCGTCGCCGTCTCGCGCTTGCCTGTTTTCACCGTAGGGGCGGGCACGCCCCACTGAGATACTCCCACGACACGGCGACCGCCCGCTGACAGCCCCGGCACGGACGACCGTCTCCCGAGACACCGAACACCACACACCCAATGAGCGAACACAACTACCAAGACCGCGCATCGGACACCGACCAGCCACGCCTCGCCGGCGAGTACGACCCCGAGACCGTAGAGTCCCGCTGGCAGCGGACCTGGGTCGAGGAGGGCATCTACGAGTACGAGCCGGTCGCGGATCCGGACACGGCCTACGCGATCGACACGCCCCCGCCGACCGTCTCGGGGAACCTGCACATGGGACATCTCTACGGGCACACGCTCCAGGATTTTGCGGCCCGGTTCCAGCGGATGGACCGCAGTGAGACGTTTTTCCCGTTCGGGTACGACGACAACGGCATCGCCTCCGAGCGGTTGACCGAACGCGAGCTGGGGATCAACCACGGTGAGTTCTCCCGTCGGGAGTTCCAACGAAAGACCCGCAAAGTTAGCCGCGAGTACGAGGCGGCCTTCACCGACCAGATGCAGTCGCTGGGGTGCTCGATCGACTGGTCGCGCACCTACAAGACCATCGAGCCCCGCGTCCAGCGCCTCTCCCAGCTGTCCTTCCTGGATCTCCACGAGCAGGGTCGGGAGTACCGCCAGCGCGCCCCGACGATCTGGTGTCCCGACTGCGAGACGGCCATCTCTCAGGTCGAGATGGAAGATGCCGACCGGGACTCCCACGAACAGGACATCGCCTTCGAGCTCGTCGAGCCCGGCAGTGAGTCCCCTTCGGCGCCCGACCCCGACCGGGAGTTCGCGGCCGAGCGCGCGTACCCGACCCCGACCGGCCCCGGCGACGAGATCGTCATCACCACCACGCGCCCGGAGCTGATCCCGGCCTGCGTGGCGATGTTTGTCCACCCCGAGGACGACCGCAACGCCCACCTCGTCGACGGAACCGCCCGGGTCCCGCTGTTCGGCCACGAGGTGCCGATCTACGCCGACGAGCGGGTCGACGCCGAGGCAGGCACCGGCATCGTGATGTCCTGCACGTTCGGCGACCGGACCGACATCGAGTGGTACCAGGCCCACGATCTTGAGCTCCGGACGGCCATCGACGCCTCCGGAACGATGACCGACCTCGCCGGCGAGTACGTCGGCCTGAGCACCCACGAGGCCCGCGAGGCCATCGCCGCGGACCTCGACGAGGCGGGCGCGCTGCTCACCCGCGAGCCCATCGAGCACACCGTCCAGGTCCACGAGCGCTGCGGGGTCGACGTCGAGTACCGGGTCACCGAGCAGTGGTACGTCGAGCTGCTGGACCGCAAGGAGGAGTACCTCGAAGCCGGTCGGGAGATGGACTGGTACCCCGAGAAGATGTTCTCGCGGTACAACCACTGGATCGAGGGACTCGAGTGGGACTGGTGTATCTCCCGGCAGCGCGACTCGGGGATCCCGTTCCCGGTGTGGTACTGCACGGAGTGTGGCGAGACGATCTTCGCCGACCGCGAGCAGCTCCCGGTCGAGCCCATCGCCGACGACCCGCCGGTCGATCGGTGTCCCGAGTGTGGCGCCGGCGAGTTCGAGCCCGAGAAAGACGTCTTCGACACCTGGGCGACCTCCTCGCTGACGCCGCTTATCAACGCCGGCTGGGACTGGTACCCCGACCCGGGGGCGGTCCCCGAGGGGCACGAGATCGTCCGCGAGGCCGACGACGGGCTCTTTGCCCTCGATCGCTCGGAGCTGTACCCGTTCGACCTCCGTCCGCAGGGCCACGACATCATCTCGTTTTGGCTCTTTCACACGGTCGTGAAGTGTCTCGAACACACCGGCGCGGTACCCTTCGAGTCGGTGCTGATCAACGGGTTCGTCCTCGACGAGAACCGCGAGAAGATGTCCAAATCCCGCGGGAACGTCGTTGAGCCCGCGACCGTCATGGAGGAGTACCCGGTTGATTCGATCCGGTACTGGGCGGCCTCGGCGTACGCCTCGAAGCTGGTCGATCAGCTCGCGCCGGTCGACCCCGCCCCGCCCGCGGAGCTCGCCCCCACCGACCGGTGGGTGCTGGCCGAGCTCGACGACGTGATCGCCGACCTGACCGAGCAGCTGCGCGCCCACGAATACCTAAAAGCCCGCAACCGGCTCCGGGAGTTTTTCTGGCACACGTTCTGCGACGATTACCTCGAAATCGCCAAACAGCGGGCCGGCGAGGACGGCCACGCCTCCGCGGAGTACGCGCTCGCGACCGCTCACCGGACGATCCTCGGGCTGTTCGCGCCGCTCTTGCCCCACGTCACCGAGGAGATCTGGAACGCCCGCTACGCCGAGGCCGAGTCGGCCGCGAGCGTCCACCGGACCGACTGGCCAACCGCCCAGGGCTACGAGGCCGACACCGAGGCCGGCCGGACCGCCATGACGGTCGTCTCCGCGCTGCGCCGGTACAAGACCGACGCCGGGCTGGCGCTGAACGAACCGCTCGGAACCGTCGAGGTCTACGGCCGGATCGAAGGCTTCGCCGAAGCGGTCGCCGACGTGATGCACGTCGAGCAACTCCGCGTCCGCGAGGAGGACCCGGCGATCGAGACCACGGTCACCGGGATCGATCTCGAGTACGCGAAGGTCGGTCCCGAGTACGGCGAGCGGGTCGGCGACATCGAGGCCGCGATCGCAGCCGGCGAGTTCGAGCTCGTCGACGGCCGGCTCGCCGTCGCCGGCTTCGAGCTCGATCCCGAGCTGTTCGAGGTCAAGACCACCCGGGAGTACTCCGGCGAGGGGACGCTGCTTGAGACCGAGAACGCCCCGATCGTCGTCCGGTAGTCAGCTCCCCGGCGCCTGACCGCCTGCGCCCAGTTCGACGGTCTCACCCTCGACCAGGAAGTCGGCCAGGTTCCCGACGAGGGCGTCGTTGTCCGCCCGTTTGACGTTCGTCGGCGAGAAAAAGTCGACGTCGCCGATCACCGCGAGGTTGTCCTCCCGGACCGCGATCGGGGCGTCGGTCTCGGTCCGCGTGACCGACCGCTGGCTGCCGGCGATTGGTCCGATCGTCTCCGCGGCGGTCTCGACTCCGAGGGTGGTCGCGGTGTCGAAGACGACCCGGTCGACTCCCTCGGTCAGCGTCGCCTCGCCGTCAGGCGTGCCGTAGACGCGCTGGTAGTTGAGATCGTTTTCCTCGAGGTTGTACACGTACCCGGGCTGGGGCCCGACTTCGAGAGCGCCGAACAGCTCCGACTGCTCGGCGCTGTCGAACGCGGCCGCGGGCTCGACGGTAAAGACCGCGTGCCCGCCCTCATCGAGGAACTCGGTCAGGGCCTCCCGGGCGCTCTCGTCGTACTGGATCACGCCGACGCTGATGAATCCGGTCGCGCCGTTGAGTGCCTCCTCGAGCGAGTCGGTCCCGCCGACGACGCGCACCTCGTGGCCGTTCTCCGCCAGGGCCTGTGCGAGCGGCTGTATCTGGTAGTTGGTGGCGAACGTGGCCGTGTCGATCACGACCGTCCCCTCGCCGAGGCTGTCCATCTCGACGCTCGCCGCGCCGGGAGTCGGGTCGCTGACAACCCGCTCGGCGTCGTACTGGCTGTTGTTGGTTTCGGCCGCGGGGACGAACACTCCGCCGGCCTCCTCGTCCCCATCGCCGTCGTCGAACAGCGCGACCGTGGTCCCGCTCGTCGCGACGACCCCGCCGACGGCGACGACGGCGATCACCGCCACGGCGATAACGCTCGCCGCCGCCACTCGCCCGTCGGTCATCCGTCGCCCTCCTTGGCGTCCGCGTCGGCTCCGTCCTCGTTGATCACCGCCGCGACGGTCTCGACCCGCGGGAGCCGTGGCTCATAAACTACCGACATCTCGACCGGACTGACGTCCGCGAGCGACGGCTGCCCGTCGGCGACCTCGAGGACCTGTCCGTCGGCGCCCAGCAAGAGGAACGATCCCGACGGCGTCACGTCTCGGGTGAGCACCCGGAACTCCTCGATCCCGGCCCGGTCGGCGGCGTCTTGGATCGCCACGTCGAGCGTGCCGATCTCGTCGGCGATCCCGTTCTCGACGGCCTCGACCCCGCGCCAGACCGTCGCCGTCTCGACCGTCTCGCGGGGCAGCTGGATCCGGTCCCCACGCTCCTCGAAGACGCTCTCGACGAACAGCCGCTGGACTGTCTCGATGTCGGACCAGACCTTCGTCACCGTCGAGCCGGCCTTATCAGGGCCGGTCGGGCCCTCCACCGGCGGGGACGCCTCAGGAGCGTTCGCGTTGACCCCGACGCTCCCAACGATCGAGGTCCCGAGCACGTACACCCGATCGGCGGGTAGCATCGTCCAGTACCCGCCCGAGGCGCTCAGCCCCTGGACGCTCGCGACGACCGGCATCTCCTCGCTCGCCTGATCGACCGCCGCGTACATCCGCTCGGAGGGCTGGACCAGTCCACCGGGGGTGTCCATCTCGAGGACAATCGCCTCGACGTCGTCGTTCGAGCGCAACTCTTAGCCCGACGATCCCGAGAACCGCCACGACAACGACCAGCCCGATCGCCGCCGCGACCAGCACCCGGCGGGACCGGGACTGTTCGGGGCCGCCCAACCGGTCGATATCCCCGTCTGCTCCTCTTGAGGACTCGTCCTTCTCAGCCATGGGGCTCGTTGTGTACCCACATCCATAAATCGGCCGCCCGGCGCACGGTTCATGCCGCCGGAGCCGAATGTATGGCCGATGGTAACCGTTGAGACCGGCGCGCGGATCCACGTTGGCTTCCAGAATCTCTCGCTGGCCCACGATCGGCTCTACAGCGGCGTCGGGGTTGGCCTGTCTCGCCCGCGGATCGTCGTCGAGGCGGCCCCGGCCTCGACCGTGCGGTGTGACGACCCGGCCGTCGAGCCCTACGTCGAGCGCGCCGTCGAGGCGCTTGGAGTCCCCGGCGCCGAGGTGAGCGTCCGCGATCGGTTCCAACGCCACGTCGGGCTCGGGAGCGGCACGCAGCTCGCGCTCGCGAGTCTACTCGCGGTCGCCCGCACACACGATCGCGCCATCGATCCTCGCGCGGTCGCCCCGGCGATCGGTCGTGGCGGCCGCAGCGGCGTCGGCGTCGCGGCCTTCGAGGCCGGCGGGTTCGTCCTCGACGCCGGCCACCCGACCGAGCTGTTTACCGGCACGCCGCCCGCCGCCGGGACGTGGCACGTGCCCGCCCCCGTCGTCCAGCGGTCGCTGCCCGACTCCTGGCGGTTCGTCCTCGTCGTCCCCGAGGCCAGCCCCGGCGCGAGCGGCGACGCCGAGACCGAAAGCATGCGCGCCGCGGTCACGAACGCAGACCCCGCGGTCGCCGACGAGATCGCTGGCGTGGTCTCCCGCCGGCTCCTCCCGGCGCTCGCGGAGGGCGATCTCAACTCGTTCGGGGCGGCGATCACTCGGATCGGACGGCTCAACGGCACCTGGTACGCCGACGAACAGGATGGGCTCTACCGCCCACCGGCCGGCCCAATCGTCGCCTCGCTCACCGAGGCCCCCGCGATCGCCGGGGCCGGGCAGTCCTCCTGGGGACCGACCGTCTACGGGCTGACCCGCGCCGAGACCGGCGATGCGGCCGTCGCCGCCGCCCGGGACGCGCTCGCCGCCGCCGGCGTCGAGGGGTCGGTTCGGCTGGTCGCCCCGAGCACCGAGGGTGCAACCGTCTCCCCACCCTTCAGCCGGTGACCGGTCGCGGATTGTTGTGACGCTCGGTGACCCCGCGATCGCCGGGGCGGCGACCCCGAGGCGACTGTCCCCGCCGATTGAGATTCCCCGTGAGATTTTATACGGTCGATCGCCGAGCGTGGGCGTGTTCCCCGAGCTGATCGAAACCGACCGGCTCCGCCTCGAGCGGTTCGACGAGGCCCTCACGCCCCGACTCCTCTACCGCCGGGCGAGCGCCCGCCACTCCGAGACGATCGCCGAGGAGGCTCGGTACGTGACCTGGAGTCCACACGACCACCTCGAGGAGAGCGCCTCGGTCATACAGACGTTCCGAGACCGGTGGGAGTCCCGCAAGTCGGCCACATACGCCGTCGTTCCGGACGCCGACCAGCCCGATAGCGGCGCGTTCGCCGGCAACGCCGGGCTCTCGTTCGACTGGGATCGGCAGACGGCCACGCTTGGGATCTGGCTCCGCAAGCCGTTCTGGGGTCGGCGGTACTCCGGGGAGCGCGCGGTCGCTCTCGCGACGGTCGCGTTCGAGCGCCTCGATCTCGAGGTCGTCGCGACCGCCGTCGTGCCGGCGAATGAAAAGTCACTCCGCGCGGTCGAGCGGTACGTGGACCGGCTCGGCGGCCGTCGCGAGGGCCGACTCCGCAACCACGTCGCGACCGACGACGGAACCGTTCACGACGCGATCCGGTTTTCGATCGCACGCGAGGAGTTTGCGGCCCGAGACCTCGAGGCCCGCGTCGACACCTCCGAGAAGCTTGAGCGGTCCGCGATCGACCCGGGGCCGTCGGCGACCGACTGAGACCGCCGACGGCCGTGACTACCAGTAGGCCTCGCGTGACGAGAGCCCGCGCCGACCGGGCGGTATTCCGACCGACACGTGAACCGGACGAACGGGAGAGCGAAGCCTGCGATCGACCGGTGACTTATGTCCGGCCGGTCCCACCCACACGCATGGAGCGGATCCCGTTCGGTATCGACCGCCTCGACGATACGATCGGCGGCGGCGCGCCCGAGGGGAGTGTCGTGCTCTTATCCGGTGAGGCCGGCGCCGGCGCGCGGGAGTTCATGTACACTGCGGCCGTAATGAACGGGCTCGCGAAGACCGACCAGGAGCTGTTCGATCTCCGCTACGGGGATGTCGCCTCTGAGGCCAGGCTCCCCGAGGAAATTTATTATCTGTCGGTGACCAAAGATGAGGATCAGCTCCGGTCGAACATTGTTATGTCGATGGACGAGGAGCTCGTCGCGACCGGACTCGAGGCGGTGTCGTTCGGATCGCTGGCGAACAACTACTTCCATCTGAGTTCGGTGCCCCGACAGTGGTACGCCGGCGAGACCGAGAACATCACGAGTCTGCGCGAGCGCTCGAGCGACCGCGAGGACCTGTTGACCG
>PXQL01000009.1:0-11679 GCA_003021335.1 Halobacteriales archaeon QH_10_67_13 | reverse complement strand
GTGATCCAGGATTTTGCCGGCGTGCTCTCCCGGCTTGAAGCCGAAAACATCGTGCAGTTCGAGACCGACCTCAGCGAGACCGGCTTTGACATCAGCGACGTCAGAAAGATCCGGTAGTTCGTCGCTAGCCAGCCAGAGGACTCGTACGATTCGGGCGCGGTGGTCGGAAGCGTACGGCCGAGCGGATAACGCTTAACTGTGCTCTGGCAGTAATAGCGGTGATGGAGAGTGAATCGGGGGAAGAAGTAACGCTGTCTGTGCCCCCCGAACTCGATCGCTGGCTCGAGGAACGTGCGGGCGCGCTCGGAGTCGATCGGGGGCAGTTGCTCGTCGAGCTGTTGGGATCGTACCGGGAGCTGACCGAGCGCGAGGACGACGTTTCGGTCGTCGATGTCGACGCGATTGAGGCGACCGTCGAGGAGACCGTCGCCGCGCAGCTCGACGCCCAGCTTGGGGAGCTGCGCGAGCAACTCGACGCGGCCGAGTCAGAGTTCCAGACGAAACTCGAGGACCTCCGCGAGCGGGTGATCCAGGTCAAACACGACGCCGACGGCAAGGCTCCGGCCGACCACGACCACGAGGCCTTCGAGCGCGTTGAGGCGGCCGCCGAGACCGCAGACACCGCCGTAACCGCGACGGAGGCCCTCGAGGACCGCCTCGACGAGCTGGCCGCCGACCTCGAGGCGCTCGAAGAGACCAGCGAGCGGACCCGCGAGCAGTTCGACGACCGACTCGCCGAGTTCGAGGACCGGCTCAAGACGGTTGCCTGGACCGTCAGCGACCTCCGGGAACATAAAGCAAAGACCGAGACCGTCGAGCAGCTCAGACGCGACGCCGCGGAAGCGGACGTTAGCCGGGCCACCTGCGAGAACTGCGGCAACGGTGTCGAGATCGGACTGTTGACCGAGCCAAAGTGCCCGCACTGTGACACGGCGGCCGCGACCGTCGAGCCGGCGACGGGCTGGTTCGGCAGTCCGCGGCTCGTGAATGCCCGCCAGCTCGAGGCCGGGGACACGGATACAGATGACTAACCCGACAGACGACGACCACGACGACCGTGAGGAGCTGTCCGACCCGTTCGACGATCTCGACGACCCTGACGACCACAATGACGATCGGTTCGGCCGGATCGACGCCGGCGAGACCGAACGCCCGGACGCGAAGCCGGACGGCGACTCGGGCGAGCAGGCCGACGGCACGGAGAACTCCGATCGCGAGGAGTACCCCGACTGGCTCGCCGAGACCGACGGTGACCATCCTGCGGTCCGTGCGGAGGCCGATCCGTTTGCCGACTTGGACGACCGAGAGGGCGACCCGTTCGAGGAGGACCCGTTCGACCCCGTCGAGACCGAGGCGGTTGATCCCGATCGCGCCTGGGAGCACCTCGAAGATGAGGCCGACCCGACGGTCGAGGAGCCCGAGGGCACCGTCACCGAGGTGTCGAAACGGCGGTACTGCGAGCGGTGTGAGTACTTCTCGCCGCCGCCCGACGTGAGCTGCACACACGAGGGCACCGAGATCCTCGGCTTTCCCGACAGAGAGACCGTCCGGATGGTCGACTGCCCGATCGTCGCACGGCGCCGCGAGCTCGAAGAAAGCGCCGCGACCGACGAGCTCTGATCCCGACCGGGGGGGCAGGCGGTCGATTTTAGCCGCCGGCGCTCGTACGAACGAGCAAATGCAGTTCTGTGACGACTGCGGCTCGATGATGCGGACCGCCGGCGACGAGATGGCGTGTACGAGCTGCGGGTACACCGAACCGAAAGACGAGCAGCTCGCCGAGCGGTTCGTGAGCACGGCCGAACAGACCACCGACGACGTCATCGAGAGTACCGAAGACGCGAACTTCGAGGGCAAACCGACCGCCGACGACGTGACCTGCGAGGCGTGTGGCCACGGCGAGGCCTGGTACACGATCAAACAGACCGGCTCCGCCGATGAGCCGCCCACTCGATTTTTCAAGTGCACGGAGTGTGGCAACCGCTGGCGGGAGTACAACTAATCTCGCCGGCTGCGTGCCCTGGCCTAACCTAACCGCCGTTCAGCTCCAGATCGCGGCGACGGCTCCCTTGACCGCCTGGATCGGACCACGACTACTGCCGGGTTCGTCGGCCGATTGCTCGATTTCTGTCGACTCCTCGTCCGTGCTCGCGGATTCGTGTCGTGTGTGACACATGAATACGGCTATGTCACTTGTTATCAATAAGCGTTGTGCCGACGGCGTGAACTGCGGCCGTCGTGGGGGAGTACAAAGGGTTAATATTCCCGACCGACCACAAATCGTATCTCTCGATGAGTTCGGAACAGATCGACGTCGAGTACGTCAGAGAGCACCGCGAGGAAGTCGATCGGCCCCTCTGGCAGCTGTTTCAGCGGTACGGTCGGGGCAGCCGCCGGTGGTTCCTGCTCGGGGTGCTCGCCTCGATCGGCGCCCGCTTTGCCTCGCTCGTCCCGCCGGTGTTGCTCGGCGTGACGATCGACGCCATCTTCGGGTCCGAGGAGTTCGATCTCCCGCTGATCCCGCAGGGCTGGCTGCCGACCGGCGAGATGGCACAGTTCTGGTTCGTCGTCGGGCTGATGGGCGTCGCGATGGTCGGGCGGGCCGTGCTCAACTTCGTCCGGATGTCCTCGCTGAACCTGTTTTCCCACCGCGTGAAACACGAGGTCCGGACCGCGACCTACCAGCAGATGCAACGGCTCGACATGGAGTTTTTCAACGAGGTCCAGACCGGCGAGCTGATGTCGATTCTCTCGAACGACACCAACCGCCTCGAGCGATTCCTTGATGACATGTTCGGCGAAGCGATCCAGCTGAGCGTGCTGATCATCGGCATCACGGTCGTGTTGTTCTGGTTCAATCCGCAGCTGGCCGCGGTGACACTCGCCGTGGTGCCACTCGCGGCGCTTTTCACGTACTGGTTCGTCAACTTCGCCCAGGAGCGATACACCGACGTCCGCCAGTCGGTCGGCAATCTCAACAGCCGTCTCGAGAACAACCTCAACGGCATCCAGGTGATCAAGGCCGCGAACACCGAAGAGTACGAGGACGAGCGCGTCAGAGACCACTCCTACCGGTACTTCCGGCTGGACTGGCTTGCCCTGCGCCTGAACTTCATCTACCGACCGGGGCTGCAGACGCTCACCTCGCTTGCCTTTATCTCGACCTTCGTCGTCGGGGGCGTGTGGCTGTTGAACGGGCCGCCAGGGCCGCTGTCGGGGGAGCTGACCGAGGGGACGCTCGTTATTTTCCTGCTGTTCACCCAGCGGCTGATCGACCCGCTCGCGCAGATGAGCAATATCATCGACCGCTACGAGGACGCCAACGCCTCCCTGCGGCGCATCCTCGGGGTGATGAACCTCCCGGTCGGGATCGCGGACGGCGAGGACGCAGCCCCGCTCGAGACCGCCGAGGGTCGGGTCGGCTTCGACGAGGTGACTTTCGGCTACGGTGAGGAGCCCGTCCTCGAGGACGTCGACTTCGAAGTCGAGCCCGGCGAGACCGTCGGCTTGGTCGGCCCGACCGGCGCCGGGAAGACGACGATCGTCAAGCTCCTGTTGCGGCTGTACGACGTCGACGAGGGGGCGGTCCGAGTCGACGGTCGGGACGTTCGCGGGGTCACGCTGGCGAGCCTTCGCGACGCGATGGGATACGTCGGCCAGGACAACTTCCTGTTCGACGGGACCGTCGCGGAGAACATCAAGTACGGGGCCTTCGACGCTTCCCGTGAGGACGTGATCGCGGCCGCGGAACGCGCACAAGCCCACGAGTTCATCGAGGCCATGCCCGAGGGCTACGACACCCAGGTCGGCGAGCGGGGCGTGAAACTCTCCGGCGGCCAGCGCCAACGCGTCGCGATCGCTCGGACGATCCTCCAGGGCCCGGGGATCTTGATTTTCGACGAGGCGACCTCGGCGGTCGACACCGAGACCGAGATGCTGATCCAGCGCTCGATCGACGAGCTGGCCGCCGACCGGACCGCGTTCGTGATCGCACACCGCCTCTCGACGGTCAGAGACGCGGATCGGATCCTCGTCATCGAGGACGGCGAGATCGTCGAGCGGGGCACCCACGACGAGCTGCTCGCCGACGACGGACTGTACGCCAACCTCTGGCGGGTCCAGGCCGGCGAGATCGGCAAGCTCCCCGATGACTTCGTCGAGCGGGCGAGCCGGCGCGTCGCCCAGCAGGGACTCGAAACCGACTGAGGTCGGCTCGCCTCGTTTCCCCCGTCAGGATCACTCGCTCGCCCGCGGACTCTCGCCGCCGTGGGGCGTCTCCCGATCGCGGATCCGCACGGTCTGGACGGTCTCGCTCGCGTCGTCGACGAGCACCGCCTCACCCGGCTCGCCCGGCAGTCGGTCGGCGAGCGCGTCGACCGCGTAGGTCGGCTGGGCGGCCTCGAGTGCAGTCAGGTCCCGCTCTGCCGTCAGCCGGTGTGCGACCAGTACGTCCGCCTGGGAGAGTCCGACCGCGGGGACCGCGTCCGGGCGCTGTGTCGCCGCCACGAGGCTCACGCCGGGGGTCCGCCCCCGGGTGAACAGCCGCCCGAGCGTCTCCCCAGCGACCCCGTCGAAAAACGCGTGTGCCTCGTCGACGAGCAGCCACGGCAGCCTGTCGATCGTTCCCTCAGTGCGGGCCCGGTACAGCGTCTCCCCGACCCCCCGGAGCACCGCGTTCATCGGCGCCCGACCGAGTCCGGAGAGATCGAGCACCGTCGCGGCTCCGCCCGCGAGCGCCGCCGCGTCGAGCCCGTTGGGGTCGAACGCGCCCCAGGAGGCGGCCAGCTCGAGGTGGTTGATCGCGGCCCGCTCGTCGGCGGCCGGCGCCGCGCTCGCCTCGATGACCCGTCCCATCGCCTCGATCGTCCGCCCCTCCCGAGCGGCCCGCCAGACGAGCCCGCCCGGACCGCTCTCGGGAGCGAGTCCGACCAGGGCGGGCCAGGACCGGGGGTCGACTGCGGTCGGTGCCACAGTCGGATTCCTGATTACCTCCGCCAAGACCGACGCCTCGGCGCCCGCCGCCAGCCCCGCGTACTCGCCCATCGGGTCGACCACGACCGGCGCGATCGGCGGCGACCGGGCCAGCTCCTCTGCGATGACTCCGAGGGTGAACGACTTGCCGTACCCGCGCTTGCCGACCACGAGCGCCGCGTGGGGCCGGTCAAAATCGAGCCCCACCGGCGCGCCGGTGCTCCCGTCGAGGGCTAAAAAGTGTCCGAGCCGCCCCGCCGGTCCCTCCGTCCCGTCGGGCCGCCCGACGACGAACTTCATACCCGGCGTGGGCTCGCCATCCCGTTTGAATCTCCCGCGAGTCGGAGCGGGACGGTACGGTATCCCGTCGGGTTCCCACTCCGTCGTCCTCCGGGTGCGGTCACCCGAGTCGCTTCTCGAAATGCCGGAGCTCGTACTCGCCGTAGGCCGACGCTCCGACCCGGTCGTAGCCCGCGCTCTCGTACAGCTCGACCGCCGCCGCCTGTCTGGCCGCGGTGGTCGCGAGCAGCCGGTCGAAGCCAGCCGCCGCGCGCTTCTCGAGGGTCTCGAGCAGCACTCGTCCGTGTCCACTTCCCTGGCGGGTGGGAGCGACGCGCATCCGGTGGAGCTCGGCCGCGCCCGCGACGGCGCGCTCGTCCTCGTGGCCGGCCTCGCTCGGGAGGAATCCCCCCATCGCGACGAGGACCCCGTCGTCGGTCCGGAGGCGCCGTTCGTCTCGGCGCGCCTCGGCTGCGATCCCGACAACGAAGTCGCCGTCGTCGAGGTAGGTCGCCTTGACCGCTCGGAGATCGTTGACCCCGGGCAGGTCGGCGGGGTCGGTCCCGGCCTCCTCCAGAGCCCACTCGTGGAGGTGCCAGACGGGATCCGCGTCGCCCGGCCGGTACCGCCGGAAGTTCAGTTCGGTCACCGCCGCTTGCGCCCCCGTCGCGCCGAGACCGGCGCCCGATCCTCGAAGGACCGGCCACAGCTCGGGCACCGTCCCTCCTCGAAAAACACCGTCGGCCCCTCGCGGGTCTCCGGATCCCACCGCACCCGATAGCCACAGGCCTCACACCGGGTCGTCCGTTGGCTCATGATCGCCTGTTGCGGCCGCCTCGCTATAATCTCGTCGGCAGACGGTACGCTTAATCGAGACGGCGACGAACAGCCGGTATGTCGATTGATGTCCTCGTCGTCGACGAGGATCCGGACATCCTTCAACTCGCCGAGACGTTCCTCGAGCGGGAAAGCGACGCGATCGCGGCCGAGACGACCAACAGCGCGGCCGCGGCGCTCGACTGCCTCGGCGAGATCGACTGTCTGGTCACTGACCTCCGGATGCCGGAGATGTCCGGCTTCGAGCTCGCCGAGCGGGTCCGCGAAACCGGTGACCTGCCGGTTTTCCTGTTCACCGCCGCGAGCGTCGACCCGGAGCGCGCCGAGAGCGCGGGCGTGACCGGCGTCGTCCGGAAAGGCGCCGGCACCGACCACTACGTCGAGCTCGCCGACGCGATCGAGGCAGCCGTCTGACCGTCGAACGGCTCACAGCGACTTCTGCATGCAGACGGCCGTCGCCGGACAGAGTTCCGCGAACTCGGCGGTCTCCCGGATCGCCGCCGGCGGCTCGCTCCGGTCGATCGTCGCGTACCCCCGCCGATCGAAAAATTCGGCCGCGGTCGTCGTGAGCAGATACAGCCGCTCGATCTCTTCGGCCCGCGCCGTCCGTTCGAGTCGCTCGCAGAGTGCCGTCCCGACTCCCTCGCCCCGGACCGACTCCTCGACGACGACCGATCGGAGCAGTCCCGCCGTCCCGTAACACTCGAGTCCGCCGACGCCGACCCGCCGGTCGCCGTCGTACCCGACGTAAAATTCCGCCGGCGCCTCTCGAAGGTCCCGCGTGGGCAGTCCGGAGGCTTCGAGCAGCCCCTCGACGTAGCCGATCGTCTCCCCGGTTGCCCGTTCGAGCTCGATAGAATGGCCGTCCATGTTCGTCGATGGGGTGTCGTACAAAAAGACCGTGGCGGCCGGTAGACTCTATTCGTCGAGTTCCTGCCAGGACAGCCGCGGTTCCCGGGCGGCTTGGACCTGATCGATCCGGTTGAACGCTGCGGCGAGCTGATCGAGCGTCTCCCGGCTCTCTGCCTCGGTCGGCTCGGTCATCAGTGCCTCCTCGACCAGCTCGGGCCACTTGGTCGTGGGCGGGTGGACGCCATGATCGAGCATCCGCTTTGCCACGTCTGCGGCGTCGCGGTCGGCGCTGGCGACGAACTCGTGGTGGAACGGGCCGTAAGGTACCTCGTAGTCGATCTGCTCGGCGAGGTAGTTGGCGTTGAGCACCGCCTTCGCGCTCGCGTCCGCCAGTCCCGCCGCGCCCAGCCGGCTGATGTAGGCGTGGGCCTTGAGTAGGACCAGCCAGTTCCCGCGGAACCCGTGGACCTTCCCGATCGTGTGTTCGGGCTCGAACAGCTCGTAGCGCCGGCCCCCGACGCCGTCCTCGGTGGCGTCGTCCGCGGCGTCGACTTCGGTCTCGGTCGCGGCGTCCTCGTGTCGCGCTTGAGCGAGTCCGCCGTCGGTGGCCGGGGCCGCCTGCTCGGTGCGGCGCACCCGCGGGGCCGGCAGGAACGGCGCCAGCTCCTCGACGACGCCGACCGGCCCGGCGCCGGGGCCGCCGCCGCCGTGGGGCGTGGCGAAGGTCTTGTGGACGTTGTAGTGCATGATATCAAAGCCCATGTCGCCCGGCCGGGCCTGCCCGAGCAGGGCGTTGAGATTCGCCCCGTCGTAGTACAGCAGTCCGCCGGCGTCGTGAACGATCTCCGCGATCGCCTCGATGTCTCGCTCGAACAGCCCGAGCGTGTTGGGATTCGTGAGCATCAACGCCGCGGTGTCCTCGCCGACGGCCGCCTCGAGGGCTTCGAGATCGACCCGGCCGTCCGCGCCGCTCGGCAGCTCGACGACGTCGAAGCCGGCCATCGCCGCGCTCGCGAAGTTCGTGCCGTGGGCGGCGTCGGGGACGATCACCTCAGACCGGTCCTCGCCGCGGTGGTCGTGGTAGGCCTTTGCGATCAACACGCCGGTGAACTCGCCGGCGGCCCCGGCCGGGGGCTGGAGCGTCACCGCGTCCATGCCCCCGATGGTCGCGAGCTGGTCGGCCAGCTCGTGCATCACCGCGAGCGTCCCCTGGAGGTGCTCGTCGTCGCGGTCGGGGTGGACGCTTCCCGCCTCGTGGGCCGCCAGATCCTCGAGGAAGGCGGGGTTGTACTTCATCGTACACGAGCCAAGCGGAAACGGACCGCTCTCGATCCCGTAGTTCATCTGCGAGAGCCGGGTGTAATGTCGGGCGAGCTCGGGCTCCGCGAGATCCGGTAGCTCAAGGCTGTCCCGGGTCAGCTCTCCGGGCAGGTCCACCTCTACCCCCCGCTCGCTCGTGCGCTTCTCCGAGAGCAGCGGCTCGTGGCGGTCGTCCTCCTCTTCGCCGTCGACCCACCGCGCCTGGTCGTAGGTCGTCATCGGCTCACCTCCCGCAGCGCGCCGACGAGCTCGTCGACGGCGTGTTCGTTGGTCTCGGTCACGCACAGCTGGAGGAGGTGATCGTCGATCGCGTGGACCGCGAACCCGCGGTCGGCGAGTTCCGCGGCGATTTGCCCGGCTGCCTGGTCGGTTCGGGCGACGGGAGCGCGACCCAGGCCTGATTCGTGCAGATGTTACTCGTCGCCCGCTCCCGGCGGATGTGCTGTTCGCGGGTCTGGAGCGTGAGCGTGTAGGCCCGCCGGCCGGCCTCGTCCTCGCCGGCCCCGACCAGCCGTCCCGGCACCTGCCGGAGGAACCGTTCGCGGGTCGCGAACATGCCCAGTCCCATCCCGTGAGCGGCGCCCATGCCGAGCGTCGCGGCGTCGCCGACCACGACATCCGCGCCGACCGCCGCCGGCTCCTCGAGGACGGCCAGCGCGACCGGATCCGAGCCGAGCGTAAACAGCGCGTCGGCCTCCTCGGCGATCGCGCCGATCTCTCCGAGCGATTCCTCGATCACGCCCCGGACCGTCGGGCTCTCGGCGTAGACCATGACCGTTTGCTCGTCTACGAGTTCGGCGAGCGCGTCGGTATCGGCCGCGCCGTCCGCCATCGGGTAGGTTGCCGCCTCGCCCAGCGCGGTCGCGGCGTCGTACATCGAGGCGTTTGCTACCCCGAGGCCGGTCAGTTCGACCAGCATCGACTGGTACTCGAACAACGCCTGCAGGAATCCCTGGGTCACCTCGGGTTGGTACTGCGTGTACGAGCTCAGGAACTCCTGCCGGTCGGCCAGGTGATCGACCAGCGACGGCACGTACTGGTCGTAGTGCCCCCGGCCGAGAAACTCAACGAGATCCGCGTTCTGTTCGAGCCGTGTGCCGACTTCTCGACGGACCGTCTGCTCGTCCCGGGACGGAATGCCCAGCTCGCCCTCGAAGCGTACGGATTCGGGGACGTCGAACAGTTCGTCCTCAGACTCGGCGCCGACCGCTGCGAGCATCGCGTCGGTTTCGCCGGCAGTGTGTGGGGCATACGGACTGCCCGTGGTACGTCCACCCATGTACCCCTCCATTGTGGATCCAGGTAATGAACAGTTTCGGTTGCGGCACCCGTCGAGTTCGGAACCTACTTTGGCCTCTGAGGAGTAACAGTTGACTCGGATGGCCACCGCGCAGACGCCGACGGCCGATCCCGACTACTGGCTGCTCGATCTCGACGGAACCCTGGTCGATGTCGAGGAGTCGTACGTCCACGAGACGATCGCGGCCGCCGGCGCCCGCGTTCCCGGGCTCGACGGTCCGGTCGGACTGGTCACGCACTGCCAGGCGTACGTCACCGGGCCGGTCTTGGATCGGCTCGACATCCGGGACTGGTTCGACGCGGTCGTCTGCTGTAACGATCGGCTCGGGTGGAAGCCCGATCCCGCCCCCGTCGAGCGGGCGATCGGCGCCCTCGGCGTCGCCGGCCGCGACCGCGGCGTCCTGGTCGGCGACGATCCCAACGACGTCGGCGCGGCCTGGAACGCCGGGCTCGGGGCGGTCCACGTCCGGCGCCGCGACCCCGATCGCGTCGGGCTCTGCGTTCGGAGCGACCGTCAGGTCACCTCCCTGACGCGGCTGTGAGCCGCCACCGCGGGGTTTTTTCCGCGGCCTACCGTACGAGCGGCCATGTCAGACCTCCGTGCGGCGATCGGTGAGCTCCCCGATGCGGTGTTCGCCGACGTGCTCGAAGACGAGTCCGCGTACCTCGTGGTTCTCGATCTGCCGGGTGCGACCGCAGACACCACCGACCTGCGGGTCGAGGATGGCCGCTTGGTCGTCGAGGCCCGGCGGACGAAGGCGATCCCGCCGGAGTTTCGCTACGTCAGCGAGGAGCGGTCGCTGTTTCTCGACGCCGAGTTGCCGCTGCCCTCCGACGCGACCGCCCGCGACGCGACGGCGACGATCGATCGGGGAATGCTCGAGGTCCGGCTGCCCAAGCGCGCCGGGATGTCGGAGACGACGATCCCGGTCGACGCGTCGGCCTGAGGGTCGCTGGTGAATCTCCGCGCGTACCAACGGTTCGTCGTCGTCCTCTGGCAGTTCCTCCCGCTGATCGTCGCCTACGCCCGCGACCGACGCCGGTTTCTGCTGTTTGGCCGCTCTCGGGAGCCGACCGTCGAGCAGCGCAGCCGCCGGGCGACCCGCCTGATCGACTCGCTGGTCACGCTCGGGCCAACCTTCATCAAGCTCGGCCAGCTGCTCTCGACCCGGCGCGGAGCTCGGGCCCGTCGAGGAGGTCTTCGACGAGTTCGATCGGACCGCGATCAGCGGCGCGAGCCTGGGCCAGGTCTACCGGGCCGAGCTCGACGGGCGGTCCGTCGCGGTGAAGATCCGCCGACCTGGCGTCGAGCGCCTCGTCGAGGCTGACCTGCGGGTCATCCGGTGGTCGCTGCCGCTGTTGTCCCGGCTCGTCGACGACGCCCGGTCGTTTTCCTTGGAGACCCTCGCCGAGGAGTTCGAGACGACGATCCGCCAGGAGATGGACTACGAGCGCGAGGCACAGATGCTCCGGGAGGTCCGCGCGAACTTTGCCGACGACGAGACCGTTCGGATGCCAACGGTCTTTGACGCGCGCTCGACCGGGCGCGTGCTCACCATGGAGTACGTCGACGGCGCGAAGATCACCGACCGCGACCAGCTCGACGCCTGGGGGATCGACCGCACCGCCCTGGCCGAGCGGCTCCAGCGCTCGTACATGCAGATGCTCGTCGACGATGGGGTCTTTCACGCTGATCCGCACCCGGGAAACCTGGCGGTCAAACCCGACGGGACGATCGTCTTCTATGACTTCGGGATGAGCGGGTACGTCGACGAGCAGGTCCAGGATAGCATCGTCGGCTTTTACGACGCGGCGGTCCGCCGAGACGTCGACGAGATCCTCGACACGATGGTCGCCGTGGGGGTGCTCTCGCCGACCGCCGACCGGCAGCTGATGGCCGAGGTCGCCGAGCTCGCGATCAAGGACGCCCGGGGCCAGGAGGTCGACCAGTACCGGGTCCAACGGCTCGTCGATGAGTTCGAGGACACGATCTACGATTTTCCTCTCCGAATCCCGCCGAACCTGGCGCTCGTGTTGCGGGTCGCGACGGTCCTTGAGGGGATCTGTGTCTCGCTTGACCCCGAGTTCGACTTCATCGACGTCGCGACGACCTACCTCCGC
>PXQL01000008.1 GCA_003021335.1 Halobacteriales archaeon QH_10_67_13 | reverse complement strand
ACGCACGGGAGTACGAGCTTGTCGCCGTCGAAGACCTCGATACGAAGGAACTGCTCGAATCACCGGGCAACAGCCGCAACATAGCCTCAGCCGCATGGACCACGTTCACCGATATGCTCGAAACGAAGTGCGAGCGGGAAGGCACGCACTTCGTAGAAGTCAACCCGGCAGGTACCACCAAAGAGTGTGCCAACTGTGGCGTCGAAACAGACAAACCGCTGTGGGTGCGCGAACACTCCTGTCCAGCGTGTGGCTTCGAAGCGGACAGGGATGCAAACGCGGCGTGGAACATCCTTTCTGGCGGACTCTCGAAACTAGGAGTGGGTCACTCTGAAGAAACGCCTGTGGAGACTGCGCTCCCTACGGGAACTGCGGTTGTTCCTGCAAAGCGCGTCGTTGAACCAGGAAGCCCCTGCCTCAAGGAAGCGGCCTTGACCGCTGAGTAGGCAGGGGTAGTTCACTCAGTCAACTCACGGAACAGGTCCGGATCGACGTTCCGCCCGGAGACCTGTAGTACAACCGTCGAGCCGGCGATCTCGTCTGCCATCGCGCGGGCGCCGGCGAGCGACGCCGCACAGGCCCCCTCCAGCACGATCCGCTCGCGCTCGAACATCGTCTTCACGCCGCGCCGGAGCGCGTCGTCGGTGACGAGCAGGAACTCATCAAGATCGGCCCGGAGCACCTCGACGGGGAGCGCGAACGGGACGCGGGTGGCGATCCCCTCGGCGAAGGTCTCGACCCGGTCGTGGGGTTCGAGGGTGCCGTCGGCCCAGGCGCGGTGGACCGCCGGGGCGCGTTCGGACTGGACGCCGACGACCGTCGCGTCGGTGAGCCGGCCCACGGTCATCGCGTAGCCGGCGGCGCTTGAGCCACCTCCGACCGGACAGAACAGGTACTCGACCCGGGCACGGGCTTCGGCGCGCTCGCGGGCCTGGTCGTAGGTGCCGCGGTGAAGCTCGACGGTCGCCCCGAGCCGCTCCATCCGGTCGACCTTCGCGGCGGTGGTATCCTCGGGAACGACGATCGTCGCCGGGACGTCAAACCGGTCGGCGGCGTAGGCAACCGACCCGCCGTGGTTGCCGGTACTGGCGGCGATCAGTCCCGGGTCGCGAAACCGGTCTTCGAGCCCGGCGACGAGCGCGAGTCCGCCCCGGACTTTGAATGCGCCCGTGGGCAGCGTGTCCTCGCGTTTCAGGTACACCTCGGCGTCGAGCGCCGCCGAGAGCCCGTCGGCGCGGACCAGCGGCGTCTCGGGGAGCAGACCGTTGATCGTCCGCCGGGCGGCGTAGACATCGGCGAGGGTGGGCGGAGTCGGGTCGTGGTAGGGAAACAGCGTCGAAGCGTCGGGCGACTCGACGGGTTCGTACTGCGCCATGTCCTGCGGTTGGCGCGCCCGACTGTTATCGGTACCGGTCGGACGGATCGACGATCGTCAATCTGCGGCCCGGCCGGCCGCCAGCCCGGGCCAGGACCGGACCGCAGGCTCCGGGAGCTCGTAGCTGCCCGGGTGGACGATCCCGGCGAGAAACTCGAGCGTGTCGACGAGCCGCGGGCCGGGGCTGTTCGCGTACTCGTGGCCGTCCATCGCGTAGACGCGGCCGTTCTGGACCGCCGTGAGCTCGGCCCAGCCGGGCCGATCGGAGAGATCGTCGGCCTCGGTGAGGGTCCGTTCGAGCTCGAATCCACAGGGCGCGGCGACGATCACGTCCGGATCGTGCTCGCGGACGGCGCTCCACTCGATCGGCCGGGAGGGCGCCCCGGCACTGGTCAACCCACAGCGGCCGCCGGCGCGCTCGATCAGCCCCGGCATCCAGTGGCCGGCGACCATCACCGGATCCAACCAGTCGAAGACCGCGACGTCCGGGCCCGCGGTCGGGTCCGGCGTCGCCGCTTCGATCGCCCGGACCCGCTCGCGGAGCTCCGACAGGACGGCCTCGGCGCGGTCCTCGCAGTCGAGCCGTCGGCCGAGCCGCTCGATGTCCGCGAACACGTCCGCGAGGCTGTGGGGGTCGGTCGTGACGATCTCGGCGTCGAGGCCGAGCTCCGCGACGGCCTGGCGGATCTGTGCGTCGTCGACCGCACACACCTCGCAGATCCCCTGGGAGACGATCACGTCCGGGTTGAGCTCCGCGAGCAGCTCGCGGTCGATCTCGTAGACGCCGCCGCGCTCTTGAGCGGTCGCGACCTGCTGGTTGATCTCGGTCGTCGAGGCATCCGGATCCACCCGGGAGCTGATCACCGCCGGGAGCTCGCGCGCTCTGGGCGGGTACGAACACTCGTGGGAGACGCCGACCGGCTCGACCCCGAGCGCGAACAGCATCTCGGTCGCGGACGGAAGCAGCGAAACGACGCGCATACCCCCCGTTCGGATTCCGGCGGATTAAACGCTTCTCGCGATACTCCCGAGACGATCAGAACGGGAGCCGCCGCCGGAGCCGGTCGAGGACGTCGGTCTCGGCCTCGGCGGGACCGACGACCCGGTCGTCCGGGACGACAACGGTCCGACTCCCCTCGCGGGAGACCTCGATCAGGTCGTCGGCGTTGAGCCGTTCGAGCGCCGACTCGATCTCGTCGATGCTGGCCCCGACTTCAGCCCGGAGCTCGAATACGGTCATGCCCTCGGTGGGACGATCGGCGAGAGCGTCGAGTACCGCGACGTCAACGTCGCTGCGATCGCGGTACGCCGGCTTTGCTCGCATCCACTCGGTGGTATGCGAGCGCGGGTCTTATACGTTTACGACGGAGGCCGTCTGACGGAGGTCAGACGAGCCAGTACGCTTATGCGTTGGACGCGCCGACGACCGACTAATGAGCTTCAAGTGTTCGGTGTTCGGCCACGACTTCGGGCCCACCGAGACGGTTCGCGAACAAACCGAGGAGGGAAACGAAGTCGTCACGAGCGTCCGAGAGGTCAAAACCTGCAGCCGGTGTGGGAAGGTCAGAATCGTCACGGAAAACACCGAGGTCACCAGGGTGAGTCCTGACCCTGACAGCGATCCCGGGCCGGTCGCCGGACCCGAGCCCGGACCTGCGTCCGCATCACCAGGAGCAACGGCAGGCGAAGAGCAAACGGCGACTCACGACGGCGGAACGGTCGGACGGGGGGCGAGCGCTGGGGCGACGGGCGTCGACGGGGCGGACGAATCAGAGACGCTCTCGACACTCCCGGATGAATCCACCGTGCCGGGGGTCGAGCACACGAGTCCCGAGGACGACGACGGGGTCATCCTTGAGGATGAGGGCGACGAGCGCGCCCCGGGCGAGTGGCCCGACACCACCGACGAGGAGGACGAAAGGGAACACGTCTCCTGGCCGGACGATCCGAGAGACGGGACGGCGACGGGCGACGATCCGCGGGAAAACGACACTCGAGAGGACGAGACGGAATCGGGAGCGAAAGCGGAGACGACCGACGACCCAGAGTCGGCGGCCGAGAACGCCGCCGAGCCGACGATCGAACCGACCGGCGGCGTCGCGACCGTCCCGCGCGGCGAGTTCACGTGTTCTGCGTGTGGCCACACAGAATCCGTCGAGTCCTCGTCGCTGCGGGCCGGCGATTTCTGTCCCGAGTGCCGCGCCGGGACACTCGGGCACGCGCCCGAGTAAGTGTATGGTGACCGTCGATCGAGACCCGCCGGGCCGGGAGTCCCGCGGAGACGGGCCGAGCTACGGGACGGGTCTACCGCCGGTCAGTCGCCGAAGGTCGGTCCCGCCCCGGAGTCGGGGTCGGTATCGGTGTCGTCGTCTGCCTCGAAGGCCTCTCTCGGACGGCCGGCGTCGTCGATCACCTCGTCGCTGACGATCAGCGGGCAGTCGACCCGCAGTGCCAGCGCGATGCCGTCTGAGGGGCGGGCGTCGAACACCGCCTGGCGGCGCTCGCCGTCGAGGTACTGTTCGGCGTCGACTTTGGCGTAGAAGGTGCCGTCGGCGAGGTCGTCGATCCGGACCCGGTCGATCGCCGCGCCGAACTCCGCGACCATCTCGACGAACAGATCGTGTGTGAGCGGGCGCTCGAAGGGCTCGCCGTCGAGCGCGAGCTGCATCGACTGTGCCTGGTCGGGGCTGACGAAAATCGGAATGAGCTCGCCGCGGGCCTGTAAAATGACGACCGGGGCACCCCGCCCCTCGTCGTCCATGCTGGCACCAACACCTTCGACGGTGGCCTCGTGGTCCATACTCGAGGGTTGGATGCTGTGGTAAAAACGTGTTCGCCGCCATTACCGCGGCGGCACCCCGCCGGTCGCGTTACTCGAGCAGGGCGTCGACAGCGCCCCGGGCAGCGAGTGCAGCGTCGTCGGCGACAGTTCGCGGATCGCCGCCTTCGGCGTTGAGGTAGACGTCGACCGCGAGCTGGCCGTCGTCGGCTCAGCGCGGCGCGAATCGACCGGGTCGCGGTTTGACCCGCCGGCGTCTCGGGCTTGTAGGCGCCGCCGGCGCCGGGGCCGCCGATTCCGCCGGCCGCGCCGCCGAGCATATCCTGGAGCTCGCCTTGGAGCTGTTCGAACTGCTGTTGGACTCGCTCTTCCTGTTTCTCGAGGGTATCGACGCGCACCTCGAGAGTGTCGACGGTCTCTTCGAGGTCGGACTGTGCCTCCTCGTAATCGGTCTCGACGAGAAGCTCGCCGAGCTGGCGGTACATCGTCGTCTCCTCGTCGACTCCGTCGAGTTCTTCGAGGGCGGTCTGGGACTCGGTGAGCTTCGTCTCGGCCTCCTGTTTCTGCGCGGCGACCTGCTGGGCGGTTTCCTGGAGGTCTTGGAGCTCCTCGAGTTTCTCCTGTGCTTCCGGCGGAAGATTTCCTTGCATACTCAGATGGAGGTGGCCCGGACTGTTAAAGGCATGCATCCGGGGGCGTCTCAGGCCGTCCCGGCGCGTTCGGCGACCCCGACGAGCCGGAACCACGTGTTCAGGCCCGCTCGGAGGGCCGTCAGGTCTGCCGCCGTGACAGTGATCTCGACGGTGTCACCCTGTCGCGCGAGCTGAACGCTGCTCCGGTCGTCGTCGATCGCGCCGGCCTCGGGGGCGAGCGAGCGGGCGACCCGCCGAGCGGTGTCGGGATCTCCGCAGGGAAACTGGAGAACGGCCTCGGTCACGTCACTCGACGTCGACTGTCTTGACGTCGCGGCTCCGCTCTTTCAGCAGGACACGGTGACCACAGTAGGGACACCGAACCCCACCGTACTCGTCGAGGGTCACGTCGCGCTTGCACCGCGAACACTTGTAGCTCATTCTTCGTCCTCGCTCAGCGCGGCGCGAATCGACCGGGTCGCGGTTTGACCCGCCGGCGTCTCGGGCTTGTAGGCGCCGCCCGTGAACGTCTCGCCGGTCTCTTCGTTGCGCCAGATCCCCGTCGAGAGCCGGGTCACGTCATCGCCGTCGACCTGTGCGTTTTCCATCTCGCGTTCGATCTCGGCGACCCGGCGGCGGCTGACGCGGCCGTAGCGGGCGCCGAACCGGCCCGCGCTTCCAGTCCGGGTACTGTCCTCACTCATGCCTGTATTTCGGGTCGAACCGGTGATAAACCCTGCGAGTCGCCCCGGCGACGGGGTCGGACGAGACCGACTTCCGTTCCGGCGGGCAAACGTATAGATCGCGATGAGTCAATCGGAGACGGTGGGCGAACGGGTGCGCCGGTGGGCCGAGGACGGACAGTTGTACGTGCTCGCCGGGGTGCTCTCGGTGCTGCTCGCCTGGCTCGTGATCCCCTTAGCCGGGATTGCCGGCGCCTACGCCGGCTACCGGGTGTACACCGAGACGGACCGCGACCGGATCGCGATCGCGATCGTCCTCAGCAGCCTCCTCGCGCTCGCACTCCCGTTCGCGATCGTCGCGCTGGGGTGACTCCCTCGAGACCAGACGATCGAGATACCGCGACCGTCGGGTAGACGCGTCCGACGCGACCGGCCGGGTTCTATCACCGGGTTCGGACCACACCGGGCGAGCCCGACGACACGGACGCGGGTTACCGGCGCGGGCCGACATCAGCCCGGTCGTCGATCGGGAGCTCAAGCTCGTAGCCAACGGCCGCGATCGCTGCCTCCAACACGGTCTGGACGTTCGTCCCCTCGGTAACGCTCATCGTGTACTCGGCGTCGGGGAAGTCCGGGTCGTCGACGCGGTCTGATTTGTTGAACACCGACAGCACCGGGGCGTCGAACCGGGTCTCGATCTCGTCCCGGAGCGCGCGCTGAACGGGGAGGGGATAGCCACACTCACCGGTCGGATCGAGCACCACGAGCACCGCGTCGGCGGCATGGGTCAGGGCGCTGACGGCCTGGGACTCGACGGCGTTGCGCTCGGCCTCGGGACGGTCGAGCAGCCCGGGGGTGTCGACGAGCTGGTAGCGGATCCGCTCGTGCTTGACGTGGCCGACGTTGATCCGCGTGGTGGTAAACGGGTAGGTGGCCGTCTCGTTTGTCGCCCGGGTGACGGCGTTGACGAACGACGACTTCCCGACGTTCGGGTAGCCGGCGACGACGATCGTCGGCTTCTCGGGGCGGATCTCCGGGAGCACGCCCAACTCGCCGCCGGCTTCGGCGACCTGCTCGAGTGCCGGAGCGACCTCCTCGACGACGTCGGCCAGGCGGGCGAAGGCCTGCTGGCGGAGCTTCCGTGCGCGATCGGTATCGCCGCGGAGCCGCCCCTCGTACTCCCGGCGGAGCTCGCCGGCTTTCCGGCCGGCCCACCCGATCTCGTTCAGCGCCGCCCGGAGCCGATCGACCCCGACGAGGGCATCCGCGAGTTCGCGGTAGAACGGGTCAATCGCGTCGAGGTCGGGCCATCGGGTCACGACGTTCTCGAGGTTGTCTGAGATGACGTTCGCGGCCGTCGCGAGCATCGACTGCTGGGCGTCGAGCCCGGACTTGGCCCCGCCGGACCGAGCCCCCCGGGAGAAGGCGGTGTCGAGGAGCTCGTCGGCGCTCGGGGTCGGCGGCAGCTCCTCGAACGGCTGAGACATACAGCAACTTCACTCCCGAACCGGTAAAACCCACCGGATCGGGCGCGGTCGGCTCTGGCTGGTTGTCGCCTCGGGCTGGCACGAGCGGTATGGACCCGGATCGGCGCGGCGGCAGGCTTTTTATGCCGCTGGGGTAGAGTGAAACGATGGAGCGGACACGGCCCCGACGACACCGCCGGACTCGTCGCCTCGACGGTTCGAGAGCGCTCAACAGAGTAGGCGGAGAGGTCCGACGGAGGGCTGAGCGTGGAGTTTGAGTCGTTCGTGCTCGCGGCGAGCACAGACAACCTGCGCCGAACCGACCGGGCGCGAGATTACGCCGACGCGATCGAGTATCGGATCGATCTCGCCGAGGAGGGGCTCGGGCCAGTCGAGAGACATACCGGACTCCCTGTGATCGTCACGAACCGTCTCGAAAGCGAGGGCGGAGCGACTCCGGCGGGATCGGAGCGGCTGTCGACGCTCGCGGCGGCCGCAGCGGAGCCGGCAGTCGCGGCCGTCGACGTCGAACTCGCGACCGTACGCGAAGGCGGCGCAGAGGCGGTTCTCGAGACGGCCCGGAACAACGACACCGCGGTGATCGTCTCGACACACGACTTTGAGGGGACTCCGCCGCGCAATCGGCTCCGATCGCTGCTCGCGGCCGCGTCGGAGCGCGGCGACGTCGCAAAGCTCGCCACGTACGCCGACGGGCCCGACGCGGTGCTGGATCTACTCGCCGCGACGCGGGCGGCGACCGCGGCCGGCCACCGCGTGGCGACGGTGGCCATGGGCGAGGCGGGCCGACACTCCCGGGCGGTCGCGCCGCTGTACGGCTCCCGGATCGGGTACGCGCCGCTCGTGGAGGCCGAGGCGACCGCTCCCGGACAGTACGATCTCGAAACGCTGCGGGAGCTGATCGCGGCGCTGGGCGGTCCGGACGGGCCCGAGCCACAACGTTAAATTGGCCGCCGGAGACAACTTTTCGTGATGGCCGAGACGGCTACCGGGGATAAGTCAAAAAAGCGCCCGTGGCTGGCGGCGGCGCTCGCGGTGCTGTACCCGGGGTTGGGACACGTGTACCTCCGGCTGTGGGGCCGGGCAGTCGGGTGGTTCGTCGCCATCGTCGCCGCAGGCCTGGTGCTCGTCCCCGACGAGGCCGTTCCGGAGTCAATCTCCCCCGAAACGGTACTCGAAGCCAGCCGGGCGCTCCCGCTCGAGGTGAGCCTGGCGATTCTCGGGCTCTCGGTTCTCAGCGTCGTTGACGCCTACTGGATGGCCGGCAGGCTGAACGACCGACAGGCGTCAGAGGGCGTCACGGAGTGCCCCGAGTGCGGCGAGGAGGTCGACGAGGAGCTCGAGTTCTGCCAGTGGTGTACGACGCGGCTTGAGGAGGGCTCCGAGGACTCATCGGCCGGAGACTGACCTATCGTTCGATGACCGTCTCGTCGACGGCCTCGCCGAAGTGACGCGCCGTCCGCTCGTGGTAGACGAGCACCTCGTCGCCCGCCTCAAGCTCGGTGACCGAACGCGGGCCGTCGCGAGTGTGGAGTTTGATCGTCTCGGCGTTTTGTAAGAGCGTCTCGACCGGATCGCCGTCGACGGTCGCTTGGACCCGAAACATCGGCCGGCGTTCGATTTTCGCCCGGCCGACAATCGCCTCGCGGGTCTCGCCGTCGGCGTCGACGACTTGGACAGTATCGCCGCTCGAGAGTTCCGAGAGGTACCGCGTCTCGCCGTCCGGGGTGCGGACATAGGCGTGAACCGCGCCGGCGTTGACCCGGAACGGGCGGGGATCGACGTACGGAGAGTCATCGGTCTCGGCGTGGACGAAAAACAGGCCCCGACTCATCGAGCCGACGAGCATCCCCTCGGTATCCTCAAGCAGCGAGCCGGTGTCGATACAGACCCGATCGGCCGGACCGGTCTGTTCGACCGCCGCCACCTCGGCCCAGGAAAGATCGAGCCGTTCGCGGTCGATCTCGTTGCACAGCTCGACCGTGGCCCGGATCTCGTCGGGGTCGTCCGTGTCGAGCAACACGGCCTCGGCGCCGATCTCGAGCGTCTCGAAGGCGGTCCGTGCCTCGGCCGCGTTCCGGACCCCCGCTACGAGGGTAGTCTCCTCGCCGATACGGGCGATCAGGTTCTCCAGGGGAATGATCTGCCAGTCCTCGCCGACGACGATCGTGTACTCGGCGGCGGTTGCGACCTCCTCGGCGAAGGCCTCGTACTCCGGGTCGAGGATCCGCACGTAGCCGCCGGTGGTCTCCCGGCCGTCCTGGCGGAGCGCCGAGAGGTCCGCAGAGCCCGAAAGATCCGGCGGGAGATCGACCGTCCCGTCCCCCTCGGCGTTCTTACCGACGATCGTCGCGTCAGCGTCGACCGGCTCCGACTCAGCCTCCATGACGTGAACGTCGTCGCCGGCGAACGCTGCGACGTTCACTCGGCCGAGCTCGTGGACCCGGGAGACATCCTCGCGGTCGACCAGCACCCAGTCGACGCCGGCCTCGATGCCGGCGGTGATCCGACGTTTTCGAGTTTCCCAGTCGCCGACCGCGCCGTCGGCCTTGATCCAGACGCTCCGTGTCATATCCGGGAGTCAGCGGCGGCGGGCTTGAACGTGGCGGTCATGGGACCGTCACTCGGTCCTGCGATCGAGTGCCTCGGCGACGACGGCGTCGGGGCCGGCGTAGCCTCGTCGGGCGGCGAACGCGTCGATCTCCGCGAGGAGGTCCCCGGGGAGCCGTACGGTCACCTCGACTTCCGTCTCGGCCGCACGATCGGCGTTGCACATGTTTTGACCGACCCCCGCCGAGGGCAAAAGTCTACCGAGCCGTCCGACGGCCGTCGGACGCGACGGGTAGTCAAACCGCTGTTGAACCCGAACGGAACGGGTCGGGGAGAGGCTCAAAGACTCATTGGAAACGAACGCCTTGGGGGAGCGACCGATCCGGTGCTCCTCGGGCGTTGCCCCCGCGAATCCGGCGCTATCCCCGACTAAAACAACCGTTTGTGCGTAGACTACGGTTTTAGTAACGGGGCACTGTACGAGAAAGTACCATGGGTAGTCTCTTTCCGATCAGAGACTCGGTGTCCGTCGACGAGGACCGGGAGCCGCGCCTGGTCGATCTCGACGAGGAGACCGCGGACGAGGTGTTCGAGGCGCTCGCCGCGGGCACGACCCGAGAGATCTTTCTCGCGCTCCACGAGCAGCCCCAGGCGGCCTCGGACCTGGCCGAGGCGACCGGAACCTCCGTACAGAACGTCCAGTATCACCTCGAGAAGCTCACCGACGCCGAGCTCGTCGAGGTGGTCGACACCTGGTACTCCGAGCGGGGCTCGGAGATGAAGGTGTACGCGCCGACCGACGAGTCGCTGGTCCTGTACGCCGGCCGGGACAAACAGAGTTCGCTCCGGGCGGCGCTCCGGCGCCTGGTGGGCGCATTCGGGGCCTTGGTGCCGGCGAGTCTCGCGGTCGGCTGGCTCGCCACGCAGGCGGACACCGACGGCGGCGATTTCGCGGAGCAGTCGGCCGAGTTCACCGCACAGACCGACGGCGGCGAGGCGGCCGAGGACGCTCCCGACTCCGGCGACGGGGGCGACGACACCGGCACGGCGAGCAGCGACGACGGCGGCGTCGGAACCACAGACGCGGACACCACCGAAGAGACCAGCAGTCAGATCACCGACCTCGACGCCCTCCGAGAGCAGGTGGGCGAGACCAACTTCGTCAGCGAAGACGTGCTCGTCGAGGCCGGTGACCGGTCTGTGAACGCGACCGCCGACATCGAGCTGTCGGCCGACGGGACGGTGCTCGCGCTCGATCAGGGGGACATCGCTGCCCTGGTCGAGGCGTCGGGTACCGACCCGAGCATTGGGCTCATCAGCGGACTGGCCTTCTTTTTCGGCGGACTGTTCGTTCTGACGGCCACCGCAGCCTGGTCGGTCTGGAGATGAGCGGGGCCGGATCGTTGCTTTACCGCTCGTTCCCGGCGAGGAGACGGTCAGGCGTCGCCGTAGACCGGGACCGCGGCGCCGCTGGTCGGCGCGGCCGCGTCACTTGAGAGAAACAGAACGACCGAGGCGATCTCGGCGGGATCGGTCCACGCGGCGTGGTCGGCATCGGGCATCATCTCCCGGTTCATCGGCGTGTCGATGACGCTCGGCAACACGGCATTCGCTCGGACCGCGTCGTTCTCGGCGTCAATGCTCTCGGTGAGGAGCCGCACACCGGCCTTGCTCGCCCGGTACAGCGCGTCACCGGACCCGCCCTCGAGCGAGGAGCGCGATGAGACGGTGACGATCGATCCCGACCGCTCCCGGAGGTGCGGCAAAGCGTGTTTCGCGGCCAGGAAGGTCGTTTTCAGATTGACGCCGAACAGAAAGTCGAAGGTCTCGACATCGGTCTCGTCGACGGGATCGCCGCCCCGCCAAGTCCCGGCGATCGCGGCCATCGAATCCAGGCCGCCGTGGGTCTCGACGACCGACTCGAGGACATCCACGACGACCCGCTCATCGGTGAAATCCCCCTGGTGAAAGTCAATCCGGTCGGGCTCGTCGAATAAGAATCCGTCCTCGCCGGGCGCGGTGATGTCCGCGCCACAGACCGTCGCGCCGGCGTCTAAGAACGCCTCGGCGAC
>PXQL01000007.1:12718-37697 GCA_003021335.1 Halobacteriales archaeon QH_10_67_13 | reverse complement strand
TGGGCTTCCTGCTGGTTGGACCGACGGTGATCTCGGCGCTTGCCCGGGACGTGCTCACCTCGAACATGGTCATCGCCTACCGGATCAACAACTTCGGGTGGCTCGTGATCTATCTCACCGTCGGTATCGGGTTGTTGGCGATGATCCCGGCGACGATGGTGCTGTTCCATCACGGGAGTATTGTCTCGTATCGCCGGATGTACCGGTCCTGGCGCGGGGTGGTGCTGGCGGTCTTCGCGATCGCCGGACTGGCCTCACCGGCGGGCATCTTCACGATGTTTCTGGTCGCCATCCCGGCATCGCTCGCCTACGGCCTCGGGTTGGGTCTATTGTGGGCCTACGACCGCATCGGCCGGGCGGTCCCCCGCGGTCGCCGCGAGACGGCAGATTGAGCTACAGGGTCGCGAGCTGCTCGACGAGTGACACGCTCTGCCGTTCGACCGAGCCACAATTAATACTGCCGACCGCTCGCCTCGCTGGTGGCTCAGAGGAAGTCCTTGACCTCTGAGTACCACATCTCGTGTTCGTCGACCGCGTCGATCGCGCGGGCGATCCGCACCGCGATCGCGTGCCAGCACAACTGCTCGGGATCGTCGGCGTCGAGATTGTACTCGGCGTCCTTGCAGGTGCAGCTGTCCTCCTCGACGATATACTCCTCCTCGTGGCCGACGACGACGGTGAAATCGCGGTACCCCTTGACGCGGCGCTCGTCGACGGCCTCGATCGCGCGCACCCCGCGGTCGCCGTGAACCGCGACGATCCGCTCGACGGCCTTCTGCGTGAGCTCCTCGGCGCTTGCGAGCTGTCGTTCCCACTCGTCGACCGCCGTCACGCCCTTCGGTTGGCGGGGCGGTCTCAAAATGTCGTCGGTCCTGTCGACCGGCGAGCCCGGCGTTTATGTCTCGTCGCGCCCGAGCACGCCCATGCCAGCGACACTCGAGATCGCCTGCGAGAACGCCGACTGTGAGCTCGACATGGCCGAGCTGCACTACACCTACGAGATGCCCGACGACGTCACCGTCGCCGACTTTCAGTGTCCGTACTGCGGGCGCACGGACTCGCTGCGCGCGATTGAGGTGTGAGCACCGTGGCGGTGCCGGCGGTCACAGCTCGGCGATCGCGTCCTCGGTCTCGTCGTAGGGCGGAAACTCGGGCCACTCCTCGGCGGCCCAGGTGTACCGGACCGTCCGGTCGCCGTCGACGAGCACGACCGCCGGCCGGGGTTCGGTCACGCCGGCCATCCCGTCGAGATCGTGGACGACCCCGTAGCGCTCGGCGACCCCGTTGGCCGGGTCGCTGAACAGCCGATACTCGAGGTCGTACCGGTCAATGAACGCCCCGTGTTCGTACGGCGTCGAGATCGACACCCCGACGACGGTTGCGTCCGCGTCGGCGCCCCACCCGCGGTCGCGAATCTCAGTCCACATGTACGTCGCCGGAAAGGCCCCGTCCATCGGGTAGAACACGAGCACAACCGGCCCCGTCTCGGCGAGCTCCGAGAGCGCGGCGTTCTCCCAGTACTCGGCGCCGACCAGCGGCCGGACGAACTCGGGGGCGGACTCGCCCCGCGCCGGCGGGTCGGCCGGAGGGAGCTCGGTCACGTCGAAGGAAACCATCTACGCCTCCGACGGCGCGAGCCGTTCCTCGCCGTAGGTCCGGTCAAGATACTCGACGATGTTCTCGCTTTCCGCCATCGTCACTCCGGTGTGTTCGTCGACGATCACCGGCACCGTCCGGGTGCCTGCGACGCGCTTGACGGCGTTTCGCTCGGAGTGCAGCGGCTCGACGAACCGCGACTCGAAGGCGAGATCGAGTTCTTCGAGTCGCCGGACCACCCGCTCGCAGAACGGGCAGGCCTGGAGTCGGTACAGCGTGATCGCCGGGTCTTCTCCTTGCTGATCGCTCATACACTACCGTTGGGTCGACCCACAAGTAAGGGCTGTGGCCGCCGCCAGCTCATTCGAGTTGGGCGTACTGCTCGGCGAGCTTCGTCGCCACCTCTTTTAGCCCCGCCTGCTCGTCGTCGCTCAGCTCCCACTCGACGATCTCCTCGACGCCGTCGGCCCCAAGCTTGGCGGGTACGCCCAGCCCGACGCCCGCCTGCTCGTACTCGCCGTCGAGCACCACCGAACACGGCAGTACCGCCCCCGTGTCCCGGAGGATCGCCTCGACGACGTGGCCGACGCCGCGGGCCGGGCCCCACTCGGTCGCGCCCTTGCGCTCGATGACGTCCATCGCGCTCGCTTGCAGGCTCTCGAGGATCTCCGCTCGCTCGCCCTCGGAGAGCTCGGGATCCCGGCCGTCGACCCGGACCTTCGAGAACACCGGTACCCCGAGTCGAGTCCCCCGCCGAACCCGACCACCCGCTCGCGGGCCCGGTCGCCGGTCTCGTAGATGTGCCGGTTGAGCAGGTCGACGGGATTCGAGGTCGTGACGGTCACGTACCCCTTGGAGTGGGCGGCGAGCGAGCGCTCGATCTCGGCGACGATCGGAGCGTTGTCGCCCGCGAGATCCAGCCGCGTGTCTCCCGGTTCGCGGGGCAGGCCGGCGGTGATCACCACTACGTCAGAGCCCGCGGTCGCCTCGTAGCCGCCCTGCCGGACGGTCGTATTCGTGTTGTAGGCCACGGCGTGGTTGGTGTCTGCCGCCTGCCCGACGGTGACCCCCTCCTGTTCGGGAATGTCGACATAGACGAGTTCGTCTGCGACCCCCCGCAGCGCGATGTCGTAGCCCGCCGCCGAGCCGACGGTGCCGGCCGCGCCGACGATACTCACCTTCTTTGTTGCCATACCCGGGCCCACGCCGGCGGGATACAAAAGCCCCCGCGCCGGGCGTGGCCGCTGCCTGCCGATCCCAAAGTCACTAACACGTGGCTTCCGTTTTTCGGGTATGAGCGAGTTCGACGAGGAGGCCGAACGCGAGCGGCTCCGCGAGAAGTACGAACAGGACAAACAAGAACGAGAGGCCACCGAAAAGATGAGCGAGCTCCTGCTCCAGGGGGCGACGATGACAAACGCCCACTGTTCGGAGTGTGGCGACCCGATCTTCCGGTACGACGGCCAGGAGTTCTGTCCGACCTGCGAGCGGCCCGTCGATCGCTCCGGGACGGAGGCCGACGCATCCGGCGAGGACGGGGAGGATGAGAGTGGATCCGGATCCATCGAGGTCACGACCCCGAGCGACGATGCGCGGGTTGCCTTTGGCGGCGCCGAGGAGTCACGCCCCGAGAACGGCGCCGACGCCGAGCCGGGAGACGCCAAGCCCCCGGAGCCGGACCACGAGACGCCGGCCCGGACCGACTCGACCCGCCAGAGCGACCAGCGGGCGCGCCCGGCGGAGCCCCGGCGGCCGCCCGGGAACCGCTCGTTCGAACGCTGGTCCAGTTCTCCGAGCGGGCGGCCGCGACCGACGATCCCCGGCGCGCACGAGATCACCTCGCCGCGGCCCGCGAGGCCGCCGAGACGCTCGCCGCGCTCCGGTACTGACCCACGGCTGTCTGGTCTTTCCGCTCTCATCGTCTGTTGCCGTTCTCCGAGCGCCTCGTCTGTCTCCGATCCGGTTAGCCGTTGGCGCCGTCGAGTGAGATGTAGGTCGTCTCGATGATCCGCTCGTCGGCCTCGAGGGCGGCGCGCAGCTCCTCGGTAACGGCGTCGTCGAGCGTGTACACCGACAGCGCCTCGCCGCCGATGGTCTCGCGGCCGTTGAACATGCCGGCGATGTTGATCCCGGCCGCACCCAGCTCGCTCCCGATGAACCCGATGACCCCCGGCTCGTCGCGGTTGCGGGTGACGAGCATGTGATCGCCCGGCACGGCGTCGACCCGGAACCCGTCGATCCGGACGATCCGCGGGTCGTCGTCGGCGTACAGCGTCCCACAGACGGTCGTCTCGGTCTCGCCGTCTGTTACGGTGACGGTCACGAGCGACCGGAAATCCTCGGCCTGCCGGGTCGTGGTCTCCGTGACCGCCACGCCCCGATCGGCCGCGACCCCGCGGGCGTTTACGGTACTGACCTCCGTCTCGAGGGGGGCGAAGACGCCGGTCAGCGCCGAGGCGGTCACGAGGTCCGTGTCCTCGTCGGCGAGGTCGCCGGCGTAGGTGAGCTCGACGCGCTCGATCTGGCCGTCGAACAGCTGGACCGCCACCGTCCCCATCGTGTCCGCGAGCTCGATGTACGGCCGCACCGCCGGGAACGAGGACTCGTCGACTGAGGGGGCATTGAGCGCGTTGGTCGCGGGCTCGCCGACGAGCGCCGCCCGGACCTGCTCGGCGGTCGAGACCGCGACGGTCTCCTGTGCGGCCGCCGTGGAGGCCCCGAGGTGTGGCGTGACAATGACATCCTCGACCCCGAGCAGCGGGTTCTCCGGGTCGACGGGCTCGTCCGCGAACACGTCGACGGCCGCGCCGGCGAGCTGTCCCTCCTCGACGGCGGCGGCGAGCGCCGACTCGTCGACGATCCCGCCCCGGGCGCAGTTGATCAGGTAGCCGCCCTCCAACCGCGTGAGTTGCTCGCGGCCGATCATGTTCGCGGTCTCGTCGGTCAGCGGCGTGTGGACCGTCACGACGTCTGCCCGGTCGAGACAGTCCGCGAGCGCCCCGACGAGCTTCGCGCCGACCTGCGCGGCCCGCTCTTCGCTGATGTACGGGTCGAACGCGACAACCTCCATGCCCAGGGCGCCGAGTCGCTTCGCGACCTCCTGTCCGACCCGACCCAGACCGACGACTCCGAGCGTCTTGTCGTTGAGTTCGGTCCCGAGAAACTCGCCTTTCGCCCATTCGCCGGCCGACAGCCGGGCGTGAGCCTGCGGGATCGACCGCGCGGTCGTAAAGGTCATGCCGACGGTGTGCTCGGCCGCGGCACGAACGTTGCCCTCCGGGGCGTTCGCGACGATCACGCCGTGGTCGGTCGCGGCGTCGATGTCGATGTTGTTGACGCCGATGCCCGCCCGCCCGACGATCACGAGTTCCGGCGCGGCCGCGAACACCTCGGCGGTCAACTCCGTCCCCGACCGGACGATCAGCGCGTGCACCTCCGCCACGGCCTCCCGCAGGGCCGCCGGCGAGAGGTCGTAGGCGGTCTCGACCTCGTGGCCCGCCGCCCGCAGGCGCTCGATCCCCGCGTCCGCGATCGGGTCCGTGATCAGCACTCGCATATCTGGACGATGCCGGGGGTGGGCAAAACGTTTTGTCTCTGCCCGGTTGCCTCGGCCGACGCCGCCGGCCGTCCTCGGGCTCGCGACCGCCGGAGCTATTACCGGCCGCCGGATTCATCGCCCGTGGAGCTCGCTCGCCTTACCGCCGCCGAGCTCGAAGCCTTCCTCGACGAGCTGTGGGTGCCGGCCCAACGAGAGATGGCGGCCCTCGGCGTCCACACGCTCCAGGACGACGATACCGTTCGGGTCGAGGGCAAGAGGCATCTCCGGGCGCGGATTGACGACGAACGGTCACTCGTCTGCGTGGCCCGCGAGGAGGGGCTCCTCGGCTACGCCGCCGCCGAACTGCAGATGCCCCCGCCGATCTTCGAGCAGCGCCAGGCGTGTCACGTCAACGAGCTATTCGTCCGCGAATCGGCGCGCCGCCGGGGCGTCGGGACACGACTGCTTGAGGCCGTCGAGGCGTGGGCGGCCGACAACGACTGCGATCGCCTCACGCTGACCGTCGACGCCGATAACCGGCCGGCGCGCGAGCTGTACGCCGCGGCCGGGTACGGGACGACCCGCGAGACGATGACGAAACCCGTCGATCCCGCCGAGTGACCGTTCGCCGGTGCCCGTTCGACCGATCGCCCCCTCAAGGACGTAGACGCTGCTCGCGGGCCAACGCTTTTTGCCGGTCCTTCCCTCCAAGCGGTACGAAGATGCTCGATTACGTCGACTTGGAGGCCGACCTCGACGCCGAGGAACGGCTGATCCGCGATACTGCCCGGGAGTTCGTCGAGGAGGAGGTCAAACCCGTCATTGCCGATCACTACGAGGCCGGCACCTTCCCGACCGAACTCATCGCGAAGATGGGCGAACTCGGCTTCTACGGGCCGACCCTCGAGGCACAGGGGCTCCCCGGCGTCTCCGAGACTGCCTACGGATTGCTGATGCAGGAACTCGAGGCCGGCGACTCCGGAATCCGCTCGATGGCTTCGGTCCAGGGGGCGCTCGTCATGTATCCCATCGCCGAGTACGGCAGTCCCGCCCAACGAGAGCGGTGGCTGCCGGCGCTTGAGGACGGCGAGGCGGTCGGCTGTTTCGGGCTCACCGAACCCGAGCACGGCTCGAACCCGGCGGCGATGGAAACCACCGCTGAACCCGCCCGCGACGGCGACGGGTACGTTCTCGACGGGGAGAAAACCTGGATCACGAACGCCCCGATCGCCGACGTGGCCGTCGTGTGGGCCCGCGAACAAAGCGACGGCGAGATTCGGGGCTTTCTCGTCGAGACCGACCGCGAGGGCGTCTCTACCCTACACATCGAGGACAAACTCTCGATGCGCGCGTCGGTCAGCGGTCGGATCGAGCTCCAGAACGTCTCCGTGCCCGCGGAGAACCGCCTCCCGGGCGTCTCGGGCATGAAGGGACCGCTGTCCTGTCTCACACAGGCCCGCTACGGGATCGCGTGGGGCGCGGTCGGCGCCGCCCGGGACTGTTTCGAGACCGCCCGCACCTACGCCACCGACCGCGAGCAGTTTGGCGGGCCGATCGCCCGGTTCCAGCTCCAACAGGAGAACCTCGCCGAGATGGCCACCCAGATCACGACCAGCCAGCTGCTCGCCCACCGCCTCGCAGCGCTGAAACAACGCGGCGACCTACGGCCCCAGCAGGTCTCGATGGCAAAGCGCAACAACGTCCGGATGGCCCGCGAGCAGGCCCGCGTCGCCCGCGAGATGCTCGGGGGCAACGGGATCACGACCGACTACCCGCCGATGCGGCACCTCGCCAACATGGAGACCGTCTACACATACGAGGGCACCCACGACATCCACTCGCTGATCCTGGGTGAGGATCTCACCGGGATCGCCGCCTTCGACTGATCCCGGCCGACGGACCGTCCGGACCAGTCGTCCCCGTTCCCGGCCGCGAATGCCTGGTTGGCTCGACCCCGACCGGATCGCACACGGGAGACCACCGACGAGCCCACCGTCGAAACGGTCGGCAGCCGATCGATACGACCGAGCCCGGGGTCTCTTGAGCTGTTGGCTCACCGGTCCCGCGTTTGATCCCCACCCGATGTCTCAGGACGCGGGAGACAGGACTTATTCGAGGGCTGGCGCTACCGACGCGTATGACAGACAGAATCGCACCCAGCGAGGACCGCAAGGACTGGGAGACGAGCCGTGACCTCTCGGCCGGGCTCGCGGCCGGCGACAGTATCTCGTTCTCGAAGACGATCATCGTCCACGGAGCGCTGTTGACGGGGCTGATCGGCGCCGCACTCGCACGGCTCCCGGGCACCGTCGTCTACCTCTCCCAAGACGTCGAGTTTACTGCTCCGGTGAGCGTCGGCGACCGTCCGACCGCTCGGTGTGAGATCCGCGATCGGCTCGGTGACGATCGGTACCGCCTGGCCACCCGCGTCGACAACGGCGACGAGACGGCCCTCGACGGCGAGGCAACCGTCCTGATCGAGGACGGGTCCGACTCGTCGTGACGACCGCCTGCCCGGAGTGAAACTGAACGTCGTTCCCGAGAACCGACGGACGGTGTTGGAATTCGACCCGAACCGGAGGGGTTCACGATTCCCGACAAACGCAACACTGAGGCTGCCGGGCCGCGAGCCCCCGGTATGACTCGGCTGATCCGTCGCAGTCTGTTGACTGGACTCGCCTTCTTTCTCCCGCTGGCGCTGCTCGCGGTCGTCGCCTACGGGCTCGGCTTAGTTCTTCTGAGAGTCCTCTCGACGTTTGATGCCGTCCTGGCGGCACTCGGCGTCGAGGGACCGGCCGCGACCGTCCTCGCGGTCGGATCGCTCGCGCTCGGGGTCCCGGCGGCTCTCGTCGCGACCGGCCTCGTGGTCCAGAACCGGTACGGGGCCCTCGCGGGCAAGGCCGTCGACGCCGTCCTCGAGCGAATTCCGGTGATCGGTCCGATCTACAACAGCTTGGAACGGTCCCGCCGCGTGCTCACCGACGAGGGGTTCAGCGACGTGGTGTCGCTCGCGCTGGCCGACGGCGTCGACGTACTCGCCTTCGTCGTCGGCCAGGACTCCGGTGCCGACTGGACCGACGGCTCAGAGCGGGTGACGGTGTTCGTCCCGCTGGCGCCGAACCCGACCGTCGGCGGACACCTGCTCGCGGTCCGCCCCGAGCGGATCACCGAGACCGGCCTGAGCCTCCGCGCGGCGCTTACCGTGCTGGTCACGGTCGGCGCGAGCGACGCCGGCGACGCCGAACCGCCGGTCGCGGGCCTGTACCGCGGGCTCACCGAGGAAGAGCTGACCGGCGTCCCGGTCCTACCGGTATCATGATCGAACTCGCAGACGTCCTCGCCGCCCGCGAGCGGGTTGCGGAGACGACCCGCCACACGCCGCTTTCGTACTCGCACGCGGTCTCGGCCCAGACCGGCGCGGAGGTCCATCTCAAGCTCGAGAACACCCAGCGGACCGGGTCGTTCAAGATCCGCGGGGCGACCAACCGCATCGGCACGCTCTCGGAGGCGCAGCTCGCGGGCGGGGTCGTCACGGCCAGCGCCGGCAACCACGCACAGGGCGTCGCGCTGGCAGCCTCCCGGCTCGGCGTTGACGCCACCGTCGTGATGCCCGAGGACGCGCCGGTCTCAAAGGTTACGGCGACCCGCAACTACGGCGCTGAGGTGGTGTTACACGGCGCCGACTACGACGAGGCCGCGACCCGCGCACGCGAGATCGAGACGACGGAGGGCCGGTATTACCTGCCGGCCTTCAACGATCCGGCGGTGATGGCCGGTCAGGGGACGATCGGACTCGAAGTTCTCGAGGATCTCCCCGGCGTCGACACGGTTGTACTGCCGGTCGGCGGCGGCGGGCTCATCGCTGGCGTCGCCACCGCGATCAAGGGCTGGGCGCCCGACACCCGCGTGATCGGCGTCCAGGCCGCCGGCGCGGCCGCCGGCGTCGAGTCGTTCGCCGCAGGCGAGCGGGTGACCTGGGACAGCGTCGACACCATCGCCGACGGCATCGCGACGCGGTCGGTCGGCGAGCGCCCGTTCCCGGTCATCACCGAGCGCGTCGACGAGATGGTCACCGTCTCCGACGACCAGATCGCCCTCGCGATCACGGTCGCCCTGGAGCGCGAGAAAACCTTGGTCGAGGGTGCCGGCGTGGCGGGACTCGCGGCGCTGCTCGTCGGCGCCTTCGAGTACGGGGACGGCGAGACGATCGTGCCGGTGCTCTGTGGCGGGAACATCGATCTCAACACCCTCTCGACGGTGATCCTGCGGGGCATGATCGCGACCGGCCGATACCTCCGCATCCGGACCGTTCTCCCCGACCGTCCGGGCGCGCTCGAGGGGCTCATCTCGACGATCGCTGCGAGTGACGCGAACGTCTACGCGATCCGGCACGACCGGTCCTCGCGGGACGTCTCGATGAACGCCGCCGAACTCGAGATCGACGTCGAAACCCGCGATCACGACCACGTCGAGACGCTGCTCGAGGCCCTCGAGGGAGCCGGCTACGAGGTCGAGCGGCTGACCCCGCCGACCGCAGACCGCTGAGCCCCCGGGACTTCCAGGACGGCGGGCTTTATTCCCGTGGCGGCGTTGGCGGCGGTATGCAGGTCGGACTGCTCTCTGATATTCACGGGAACAAGGTGGCGCTCGAGGCGGTGCTCGCGGACATGCCCGCGGTCGACGCGCTCGTCTGTGCCGGCGACGTCGTCGGGTACAACCCCTGGCACGGGCCCTGTCTCGAGGCCGTCCGCGAGCGCTCGATCCCGACGGTGCAGGGCAACCACGACTGCGCGGTCGCCGGTGGCGCAGCCTTCGGATTCAACAGCCTGGCCGGCGCCGCCGTGCGCCACGCCCGGCAACAGCTCTCCGACGCCCAGACCGCCTGGCTCGGCGACCTGCCGATCAGCCGTCGCGTCCTCGACGGCCGGGTCCGGCTGGTCCACGGCCACCCCGCGGAGCCGGACCGGTACACCTACCCGGCGGACTTTGGCCCCGAGCTGCTCGGCGAGGAGGATATCCTCGTGCTCGGACACACCCACGTCCAACACCACGAGCGCTACGAAGCGGGCGTCGTGGTCAACCCCGGCAGCGTCGGCCAGCCCCGCGACGGCGACCCGCGGGCGGCCTACGCCGTGCTCGATCTCGACGAGCTGTCGGTGACCGAACGCCGCGTCCCCTACGACATCGACCGGGTCAAGCGTGCGATCGCCGACGCCGGCCTTCCCGAACGGCTCGGCACTCGACTCGAGGAGGGTCGGTGACCGGACCCGGCGTCAGTCGTCCTCCGCGATCCGAGTCACGTCGGCCCTGAGATCTTCGGGAACGGGCAGCGATCCGGTCGGCGTCTCGTAGGTCATCGCCTCCGGGTCGACCCGGTAGGCCCGGGCGCCGACCGGCGACAGAAAGTGCGTTCCTGGCCCGAGTATCCGCTCTTCCTCTCCGGAGACGACAAGCACTTCCACCCGTCCGTCAGGCACCCGGTGGGTTGACAGCCACACGAGCGCGGCCATCGCGATCAGCAGAACCGCCGGCACCAGCGTGAGGCCGATCTGAAACGCCGAGGTCATCTAAAACACGCCTCGAACCAACTCGAGGGCTCGCTCGCGGTCCTCCCAGTCGACAAAGACCGACACCGAGCTGGCGCTCGTGACAACGTCGTGGAGGTAGATCCGTTCGGCTTCGAGTGGTTCGAGCACCTGCTGGACCGCCCCGGTTCGCTGCTCGAATTCCCCGCCCGCGACCCTGACAACGGCGAGTCCCTGCTCGACGGTCACGCTCGAGAGGGCGTCGTCGCCGATCACCTCGTCGTGCAGCAGCGTCTCGGCCTCCTTACCCTTGCCCTCCTCGAGGTAGAAGCTCACCGAGTCCATCCCGCTGGAGACGGTCTCGACGTTGATGCCGGCCTCGCCCAGCGCGGCAGACAGCGCCGCCAGTACGCCCGGCTGGTTGCGAATCGCCCGCCCAGCGACGGTCAGACAGACCAGCCGCCGCTCCTGGAGATCGACCAGCGTCTCGAACTCCCCCTCGACCCGGGTCCCGCCGGTCAGGAGGTCGCCGTGCTGGTGGTGGACGACCCGGACATCGAGGTCGGCGGTCTTGTAGGCAAGCGCCGACGGCGCCACGACCTCCGCGCCCCGGAAGGAGAGGCTCCGGAGCTCGTCAACGGTGATCTCGCCGACGTTGCGCGCGCCCTCGACGACGGTCGGGTCGGCGGTCATCACGCCCTCGACGTCGGTGACGATCGCGACCGCGTCGGCGTCCATGTAGTTGCCCAGCATGACCGCGGTGGTGTCGCTGCCCCCGCGGCCCAGCGTCGTGATCCGGCCCTCGCGGTCCTGTGCGAGAAAGCCCGTTATTACCGGCACGACTCCCTCGGCCATGCGCTCGAGACACCACGAGACCCGCCGGCGGGTCTCCTCGACATCGACCTCGCCGTACTCGTCGGTGATGATCGGCCACCCCTCCCGCCCGGGCTCGAGGAAGATCGCCTCGACGCCGCGGGCCTCGAGGGCGCCCTTGAGCATCCGGACCGACGTGCGCTCGCCCATGCTGACGATCTCGGCCCGATCGCGCTCGGTCGCCTCGAAGGTGATCTCCGAGAGCAGCTCGTCTGTCGTCTTGCCCATGGCGCTGACGACCACCGCCATCTGGTGGCCCGCCTCGACGGCCGCGGCTGCGGAGGCGGCGGCCCGGTCGATCCGCGGCCCGTCGGCCACGCTCGTGCCGCCGAACTTCGCGATCAGTCGCATCCGATCACCCGCGCCGACGCAAGCATCTATGCCAGCCCTTGTCGTGGTGGCGACATAATTCCTTTCGGTTCCGCCCGGGGTCGGACTGGCGGGCCCGGAGGTTATGTGCCTCGCGACCAAGCCTCGGGCATGCAGATGCGCGACGCGGTTGAGGCCGACGCCGAGCGGCTGGCCGAGATGACCGACGCGCCGGCAGACGTGTTGCGGAACCTGGTCCACGACCGGACCGTTCGCGTCCTCGAAGACGACGGCGAAATCGCGGGGTTCGTGAGCTACGACGCCCGCGACCGGACCGTCCACGTCACCCAGATCGAGGGGCCGGCGGCCGGCCTCGAGACACTGTTGTCCGAGCCCCTGGGGTTCGCCCGCGCGGAGGGGATGGCCGCCGAGCTGGTTGTCCCCGAGGACGGGCCCGCCGTCGAGGAGGCCGCCCTCGCGGCTGGGTTCGAGGCGGTCGGATCGGGCCCCCGCTTCGAGGGACGCCCTACGACCCGGTTTCGCGCCGAGGACCCCTGACCCGCGCCGACCGGATCAGTCCCCTGGTGCCGGCCGGCTCGAGCGGGGCTCGGCGTAGGCCCGCCGGCTCGTAAACACGAACCCGACCGTCGAGACGATAATAAATCCGGCCGCGAGCAGGAAGCCCGCTTCCGTTGAGATCGCGTCCATCGTTGAGCCGACAAGCACCGGCCCCAGCACCTGTCCGACCTTCCAGGAGATCGAGCGCAGGGACATCGCGCTGGCGACCGAGTCGTACCGCTCGCCCTCGTCGACGAACAGCGACATGCTCGCCGGCAGTCGGATCGAGTCGGCGATCCCCAGCACCGAGTAGGCGCCAAACAGCGTGAAAAAGGCTCCGCCCAGCCGCTGCGTGTCGCCGAATACCGACACCTCGATCGGCGCGATACGGCCTTCGGCCAGCGCCGCGAGCGGGATCGCCGCCGTCCCGACGGCATACAGTAAGGCTCCGAGCGCGACGAAGTAGTGTCTGTGTCCCCACCGGTCGGTCAGCGTGCCGAAAAAGCCCTGGGTGAGTGCCTTCGTGAGCTTGCCGCCGGCCATGATCCACCCGATCGCGAACGCCGAGATGCCAAAGCCCGTCCGGGCGTAGATCGGGACGAAGATGATGACCGCCATCTTCCCGAAGCTGACCTACCTCGTGCTGTCGTCCCGGAGCGCCAGGTACACGAGCGCAAAGGCCCCGAGCGTGATCGCCGACAGCACGAGGTAGGTGTAGGTGAACCCGTAGGCGTACAGCAGATACCCGCCGAGCAGGTCGCCGGCCAGCGACGAAAACGACGCGAACTGGTTGTACGAGCCCAGCCACAGCCCCTGATCTTCGTCGGGGCTGATCTCGCCGACGATCGTCGCCCCGGTGATCCAGAGCACGCTCGCGCCCAGTCCTTGGAGCAGCCGGACGAGGATCACGCCTTGTGGGTTGGTCACGAAAATGAACCCGACGAAGACCGCGACGTTGACCAGGAATCCGGCCAGCAGGTACCGCTTTGCGTTCCCGGTGTCGACCTTCCGACCCAGCGGGAGCACGATCACCAGCTGAACGAGCGCGAAGGCGGTCCCGAACAGCCCCTCGACAAAGCCCGTCGTCCCGAACAGATCCGCGTACAGGGCCAGCGCAATCAGGATCGTCGAGTAGGCCTGGCTCCTGGCGAAGGCCGTCCCGGCCAGCGCGGCGAACTCTTTGTTGCCCAACAGCCGCACGGCGTTGAACCGGACCACGTCGTAGTACCTACGACCGGTTGTAAACCGCGGCTCAAAAGCCCGTCGTGTCCGTCGTCCGCGGGCGGCAGCCGGCCGTCGGGCTCGGGGTGCCGGTCTGTCAGCAGGCAGTGTCCGAAGTACGCGAACTCCTCGCGGGTCTCGTCGGCGCCCCGGCCCTCGAGGACGGCCCGCCCGTCGTCGGTCTCGACGATTACCCGTCGGTCCGCCCGGGGCTGGAAAGCCCGCCGCAGCTCGACAATTCCCTCCGTGCCGTACACCGCGAGCCGGGCGTCACTTTGCCCGCTGAAGCTGGCATTGAACTGCCCGACACAGGCGGGAAACTCCACCTCGAAGTCAACGTGCTCGTCGACCGCATCGAACGGCGGGGTCGAGCGAATCTGTCCCCGGACCGCGACCGGATCGGCGTCGAGGAGATACCGGGTCGTATTCAGTGGGTACACGCCGACATCCATCAGCGCGCCGCCCCCGGCGAGGTCCTCGTCCAGGCGCCACTGGTCGGGCCCGCGCGTGCCGCCGAGCACGTCGAAGGTAAACCCACCGGTCGCACGGGTCACCGTCCCGAGGGCGCCGTCGGCGATCGCCCGCCGGAGCGCCCGCACGACCGGGTCGGCCTGCATCCGGTAGGCCGTCATCAGGGTTACGCCCGCCGCCTCGCAGGCCTCGACGAGCCGCTCGGCCCGCTCGACGGTCGCCTCCAAGGGTTTCTCACAGATGACATCCTTCCCGAGGTCAGCGGCGGTCTCGGCGTGTGGGAGGTGGAGCCGGTTCGGGGTGGCAACGTAGACGGCGTCGTAGGCCCCGCTCGCGGCACCGTCGGCGTAGGCCTCGTAGTCGATCGTCTCGACGCCGTGGTCCTCAGCGACGGCCTCCCGTGTTGCCGGTGTCCCGGAGACGCCGACGGTGAACGCACAGTACTCGGCGGCCTCGATCGCCGGGATCGAGACCGACCGCGCGTAGTTGCCCAGCCCGACAACGGCCAGCCGCACCTCGCCCTCTGGGTCGGTGTCCCAGTCCCGGCCGGGGGCTGCGAGTCGCCTCGCGATGTCCATACCGTCGGACAACGCCGGCGGCACAAAACGGCTGGGGGCTCAGGCCAGCCGCTCGTACTCCTCGAGGTACTCGCCGTAGACAGACAGCGCCCGCTCGATCGGTGCCGCCTCGGTCATGTCGACGCCGACGGTCTCGAGCAACTCGAGCGGGTAGCCCCGCGAGCCGCTCTCCAGGAACTCCCGGTACCGCTTTGCAGCCGGGGCACCCTCCTCGCGGATCCGCTCGGCGATCGCGACGGCAGCGCTGATGCCGGTCGCGTACTGGTAGACGTAAAACGATCGGTAGAAGTGGGGAATCCGCATCCACTCGCGTGCGATCCGGTCGTCGATAACCGCCGGCTCGTAGTACTCGGATTTGAGCCCGCGGTAGAGCTCGTCGAGGCGGTCGCCGGTCAGGGGCTTGCCCTCGGCCGACATCTCGTGGGCTCGGTGTTCGAACTCGGCGAACATCGTCTGTCGGTACAGCGTCGAGCGGAACCGCTCTAGAGCCTGGTTGAGCACGTGCCGGCGGAGCCGTTCGTCCTCGCTCGTCTCCAGGAGATGCCGGGTCAGGAGCGTCTCGTTGACCGTCGAGGCCACCTCGGCGAGGAAGATCTCGTAGTCGGCGTAGACGTACGGCTGGGCCCCGCTCGCGAGTTCCGAGTGTAGTGAGTGGCCCAGCTCGTGGGCCAGTGTGTACATCGAGTCGACGTCGTCCTGGTAGTTCATCAGGATGTACGGCTGGGAGTCGTAGGTGCCGCCGCTGTAGGCTCCCGAGCGTTTCCCCGGGGTCTCGTAGACGTCGACCCACCGGTCCTCCAGGCCGGCTGCGAGTCGCTCTTGATACCGCTCGCCGAGCGGTTCGACCGCCGCGGTGACGTGTTCGCGGGCTTGCTCGTAGCCGATCTCGGGGCTCTCGGTCTCGGCGAGTGGCATGTACAGGTCCCACATCCGCAGCTCGTCGGCGCCGATCGACTCCCGCTTGAGCTCTGCGTGGCGGTGGAGCCGATCGAGGTTCGACCGGACGGTCTCGACGAGAGTGTCGTACACCTCGGGGGGCACGTTCGGCCTGTCGAGTGCCGCCGCCCGCGCGCTCTCGTAGTTCCGGGCGGCGGCGAGTTTCTCGTCTTTGGTGACGTTCTTGCGGTAGGCGGCCGCGACGGCGTTTCGCACTGTCTCCCACTCGTCGTAAAAGGCCTCGTAGACCCGGCGCCGGAACGCCCGGTCGGGGTCTTTCTGGAGGCTCACGAAGTTGCTGAGCGTGATCTCGACTGCCTCTCCGTCGGGGTCCTCGACGGCCGGGAAGGCCATGTCGGCGTTGCTGAGCAGTCGGTAGATGTCTCCCGGCGCGCTCGTCACGTCGCTCAGCTCCGCGAGTAGCCCCTCGATTTCGGGCGAGCGGGTGTGTGCCGTTCGCCGGCGGATGTCGTCGAAGTACTGTTCGTAGGCTTCGAGGGCGGGTTCGGTCTCCGAGAAGGCCTCGATTCGGCTCTCGTCGAGCCCCTGAATCGCCGGCTCGAGGAAACTTCCGGCGCTCTGGGCTTCGGCGCGCAGCGACTGTGCCCGGCTGGCCATCGCCTGGCGGTCGCCGTCCCGGGTGTCCTCGTCCCGGCGCATCCGGGCGTAGGCGGTGACGTCCTCGACCGCCCGCATCGCCGCCTCGTAGGTCTCGAGGGTCTCAAGCAGGCTCGCCGCGTCCGCGACAGCCCGGCCCTCGCAGGCCCGCAGGTCCTCTAAGCGCGATTGTGCCTCCTCGACGGCCGCCTCCCAGTCCTCGGTACTCGCGTACAGGCCCTCGAGGTCCCACTTGTACCGCTCGTCGATCTCCGATCGCTCTCGGACGGAACTCATCGCCTGGGAAACGACCGCGAGGGTCCTAAGCCTGTCCGTCGAGGGTCACCGGTCGCGGCTGAGCGGCTCGCGGCGCCCGTAGGTGAGCCACCGCCAGACCCACTCCACGGGGCCGTACCGGAACCGCCGGAGCCACAGGACCGACAGCGGAACTTGCAGCGCCCAGATTCCGACGACGACGCCCAGCGCCTCGACGCGGCTGACCCGCCCAAACAGTCCCAGCCCGTGCCCGTAGAAGATCGAGGTCGCGAGAACCGTCTGGAAGAGGTAGTTCGTGAACGCGGTCCGACCGACCGCGGCGAGCCCGCCCGTGACCGGTCCCTCGGGCCGCCGCCGGACCCACGCCATCACGAGTCCCACGTAGCCCGCGGCGACGAGTAAACTCCCCCAGTAGTTGAACTGGAGCCAGAAGAGTGCGGCCTCGGCCGCCCAGTCTCGGGCCTCGATGTAGGCCACGCCCCCCAGGACCACCCCGGCGCCCGCGACGGTCCCGAGCGCGAGCCGACGGTACTCCCGGTCCGAGCGGTCGTTGGTGAGCACCCCCCAGTTGAGCAGCGCCATCCCGAGCAGCATGACGCCGCCGACCCGCCAGACGGTCGCGCCGAGAAAGCCCGCCGTCTGCCGCCTGAGCGCCGTCGGGACGCGGTGGTCCATCTGCTCGAACCAGCCGCCTTGGTAGGCGGCGACCTCCTGTTCGAGCGTCGCGGCGGCGGGCTCCCAGGTTCCCTCGACGGCCGCGGCGCCGCTCGTCAGTCCGGTCAGCACCTGCAACAGCGAGGGGACGGCGAGCACGGCCAGTCCGACGCGTGCCTGCTGTGTGGGCGTCCAGTCTCGGGCGGCCACGATTGCGACCCCACAGAGGGCATACGAGACGAGGATGTCCCCGTACCACAGTAGGTAGGCGTGCCCGAGCCCGATCGTGAACAGCCAGGCCGTGCGTCGCAGGTGCAGCCGTACCGCCGGCTCGTCGTCTCGGCTCTTACTCGCGGTGAACAAGAGCACCCCGGCCCCGAACAGCGCCGAAAAAAGCGTCAGAAACGTCTGCTCGGCGAGCACGTGTCCGGCGAGCCAGGCCGCGTAGTTCGCGCCGGTGAAGTCCCCGTAGACCGTCGGGTTGGTCAGCACCGCTTCGGGCATCGCGAACACCCGAACGTTGATCGCCAGGATTCCAAGCAGCGCAAGCCCCCGCAGCGCGTCGAGCGCGACGATCCGCTCTTCGGGGGCGGTCGGGCTCGCCTCCGTCACAGGTGACCTCCCGACGGCGGTCCTGACACGTTATTCGATACACCGCGCCCAGAATAATACGTTTCCGTATCGCCGTCTGACTCCCCCGCCCTCGGCTCGCGACCTGGGCGGGGTCGGCCGTCTCCGTCGACTGGCGGATCCGTCTACTAATCGAACTGTTCGATTGAGAATCACGTTAGGATCGCCCCGTGAATCCAAAGAAGCGCATTTATACCGTGGCTCCAATTGTGACGGTGTGACCGATCCGATCCGGGTGCTGTACGTCGACCCTGACCAGGAGGCGGCCGAGGAGACGGATCGATTGTGCGGCTGTCGCCCACACGTCCGAACTCGACGGACTCGATCTCTCGGAGGCGGTCCGGGAGCGACGTCCGGGACTGCCGCTCGTGCTCCTGCCGGAGACCGGCAGCGAGGAACTCGCAAGCGAGGCAATCGACGCCGGCGTCACCGACTACGTTCCGAGTCGGATCGATCCGGACCCGGCCGCCCTTGCCTCCCGACTCCGGGCCGCGGCGACTGCGACCCCGGCCGGCTCGGGGACCGACCTCGGCGCCCGGTACGAGGCGCTTTTCGAGCACGCAAACGACGCGATCGCGCTGGTCGCCTTCGAGGACGAGACGCCCGTTATCGAGACGGTAAACGACGCCTTCGCTCGCCTGTTTGTACCCGAGGGTACCGTAGCCGAGGTGGTCGGTCGCGACGTCGACACCGTCGTGGCTGGCCCAGATCGCCGCGAGACTGCTCGCCGGATCAGCGCACGCGTCCGTGAGGGCCAGACGTTCGACGATACCGTTGTCCGAGACACCACCGACGGGTTTCAGGAGTTTCGCTTTCAGGCGGTCCCGATCGGTGGGGCCCGACTCGATGAGGCCGACCGTGCGTTTGCAATCTACACGGAGATCACAGAGGCAGAGCGCACGAAACGCGAGCTTGACCGGCTCCGACACGAGTACGAGGCGATCTTCGACAACGTTCAGGACGCCCTCTTTTTGCTCGACGTGGGCGCAGACGGTACGATTCGGTTCCACCGATTCAACAGGCGCGAGGAGGAAATCACCGGACGAACCACCGAGGAAGTCGAAGGCAAGACGCCGGTCGAGGTCTTCGGTGAGGAGCTCGGAACGACGGTCGCCGAGAACTACCGACGGTGTGTCGAACGCGGCGAGACGATCACCTATCAAGAACAGCTCAGTATCGACGGCGTTGATCGGACCTGGCAGACCCAACTGGTACCGATCGAGGAACACGGCTCGATCGACTGGATCGTCGGTTCCTCCCGGGATATCACCGAGCAACACTGCCGCGAGCGCGTGCTCGAAGAACAAAACCAGAAAATCGCGGCGCTTCACAATGTCGCCGCCGAGATCGGACGGTGTGAGACCGCGAACGCCGTCCACGAGGCGACGGTGACCGCCGCCGAGGACATCCTCGAGTTCGACCTGGCGATCACCGACGAGGCCGCCGACGGAGTGCTCTGCCCGCGGGCAGTGTCGTCGGATCTCTCGCCAGATGAGTACTACGATGAAACCCCGATCGACGCCGAGGACAACTTCGCGGCGATCGTCTACCGGAGCGGCGAGTCGAAGATCGTCGACGATCTGCACGAGCACGGCGTCTCCCCGGCCGACGCCCGGTACCGATCGGTTATCACTGTCGCGATCGGCGAGCACGGTGTCCTCCAGGCCGTCGCCGAGGAGACCGGCGCCTTCGACGAGCGTGATCTTGAGCTGGCCGAGTTGCTAGCCGCCCACGCGGCCGCCCGGCTCACACAGCTCGCGACCGAGGACCGGCTCCGCGAGCGCACGACCGAACTTGAGCGGCAAAACGAACGGTTAGAGGAGTTCGCGAGTGTCGTCAGCCACGATCTTCGGAACCCCCTGCAGGTCGCCCAGGGCCGGCTCGGGCTCGCCCGCCGGAACGCGGACGACCCGAATCTGGTCGACGTCGCAACTGCCCTCGACCGCGCAGAGACGCTAATCGACGACCTGCTGACCCTCGCACGGCAGGGCGAGAGCGTCGACGAGCTCTCGCCGGTTTCGATCGGCCGAACGGCGACCGCCTGCTGGCAGAACATCGCCACCGCCGAGGCGACCCTGAACGCCGAGACGGACCTGACGATCATGGCCGATCAGGCTCGGCTCCAGCAGCTGCTCGAGAACCTGATCGGGAACGCGGTCGATCACGGCGGGGAGACCGCGACGGTCACCGTCGGCGCGCTCCCGGACGGGGACGGCTTCTACGTCGCGGACGACGGACCCGGGGTTCCAGAGGAAGAGCGCGAGCAGGTCTTCGAGAGCGGGTACTCGACGGCCGACGACGGCACCGGCTTCGGGCTCCACATCGTCGAGGAGATCGCGGCGGCTCACGGTTGGTCGATCGCGCTGACCGACAGTACCGCCGGGGGCGCCCGGTTCGAGATCGGCGGCGTTTGTTGCCTCCGCGACGGTCTCGGGGGCGGCACCCGCGAGATCGCCGACCGTCTCGATGCCGGCCGCCCGGAGCCGCTGTGCGTACGTCGGCCCGATCCCGGTGATCTCTTCAACGCCCGCGTCCGGTGCCGTCCCGGCGGTCTCGTCTGCGTTCGTGTCGTCGGTCTCGTCTTCGAGCTTGTCGATCGATTCCTCGCCGGACTCGTCGGGCTCCGCCTGCTCGGCGTCCGAGTTGTCGGGTTCGATCGCCTCACCGTGCTCCGTCGCCGGCTCGTCGGTCGCCTCCGGTAACGACGCTCCCGTCGCTCGACTCCGGCGACTCGGAGACATCTTCGGGACCGCCGGCGTCGTCGCCAGGTTCGTCCCGCCCCAGGAGCCGCTTGAGCCGTTGGAGGATGTCTGCTGCCATGTCTCAATATACGACCGACGGGTATTAAACAGCCCCGTCGAGTCGCGCCCGTAACGCTCGGTTCATCACTTCGACCGGCGCGTCCCGGTCGGTCCAGCGTTCGAAGGCCGCGACGCCCTGGTACAGGAGCATCCAGCCCCCGTCGATCGTCTCGGCGCCGGCCGCCCGAGCGTCTCGCAACAGACGGGTCTCGACGGGAGAGTACACCGCGTCCAGCACCGTCAGGTCCGCGTGTAGCGCCCTGGCCGGCACCGGCGAGCCGTCCTCGTCCATGCCCACACTCGTCGCCTGGACCAGGATGTCCGCGTCTGCGAGCAGCTCCGGCAGCGCGTCCAGTCCCGCGGTGGCAACGTCGTCCCCGACGGCGGCGGCCAGTTCCTCCGCCCGCGAGACGGTCCGGTTCGCGATCCGAACCGCCAGCCCCTCGTCGGCGAGCGCGAACGCGGCCGCCCGCCCGGCGCCGCCGGCCCCGACGACGACGGCCGTGCCCGACAGCTCCGCGTCGTGGCGCTCGAACGCTCGGAGTAGCCCGATTGCGTCGGTGTTGTACCCGGTCGGCGGATCGGTCGCCAGATCGACCGTGTTGACGGCCCCGATCCGATCGGCGAGCGGCGCCGGCTCGACCGCCTCCAGAACCGCTCGCTTGAACGGGATCGTAACGTTCAGCCCCTGGATTCCGAGCGTCTTAGCCGCCGCGATCGCCGCGGCCGCCGTCTCGGGCTCGAACGTGACGTACTGGGCGTCCATTCCCAACGCCTCGTAGGCCGCCTCGTGCATCGGGGGCGACAGCGAGTGTCCGACCGGGTTCCCGACGAGACCGTACACGTCCATACGCGGCCCTCGACGTCGCCGGTAAAAAGCTCGCCGACCGCCCCGTGTCGCCGCCCCGAGTTGGACGGTCCTCCGATCGCGCCGACCAAACTGGTAAGCCCGCCGGGCCCGGATCACGGCCGTGAGCCGAGAACGGAATCGAAATACCCGAGCCCGGTCCGCGGCGCGACGCTGATGCTCGGGATCGTCGTCTCCCGGGCCGACGAGGCCTCGGTCACGATCGCCGAGCAGCTGCGTGAACTCGCCGACTGGAGTCCCGACGGCGAGGACCGGTACCGCACCGATGGCGCCCAGCTCCGGTACTTCAACGAGCTTCACACCGAGCTCGACCGGCCCGCCGCGGCCTTCGACAATCCTGACCTGCTCGCGGTCGCGTCGCGTCACTCCGGAGACACGGGAGCGCTGTTGACCGCCCACCACACCGGCAACGTCGGCCCAGCCGAGTACGGCGGCGCGCCAAACGAACTGTCGCGTGCCGCGCCGAACGCCCACGCTCGCGTCATCGCGGCCCTCGAGGAGTTCGCGCCCCCGGAGTACGAGGTCGGCACGGAGGTCACCCACCATGGTCCCTCGACGGTCGGCGCACCCTCGCTGTTCGTCGAGCTGGGCAGCGGCCCGGATCACTGGACCGCGCCAGCGCCGGCCCGGGCCGTCGCGCGGGCGATCCTCACCCTTCGCGGGGTCGACCCGGACCGGCCCGGGGCTGAGGGATACCGCCACGTCGTCGGCTTCGGCGACGGCCACTACGCTCCGCGGATCGAGCGGGTGCTGGCCGAGACCGACTGGGCGGTCGGTCACGTCGCGGCCGACTGGGCCCTCGACGCGATCACCGACGAGGCGCTGCCGACCGTCGTCGAGTCGGTCTTCGAGCGGAGCCGCGCCACCCGCGCGCTGGTCGAGGGTACTCGTCCGGCCGTGACCGAACAGATCGAGCGGCTCGGCTACCGCGCGGTCGGCGAGCGGTTTCTCCGCGAGACGACCGGCGTTTCGCTGTCGCTGGTCGCGACCGCCGAGCGTCGGCTCTGTCCCGTCAACGGCGGCCTTCGGTTCGGCGACCCAGCACGGACGGCCGCCGATATCGGCGTCGTCTGTCGTCTCCCGGAGGAGCTCCTCGCAGAGGCCCGCGGAATCGATCGCACGGGAACCACCGAAACGGTCGCCGAGGCCGCGATCGCCTTCGAGACCGATCAGGGCGGCACCCGGCCGACGGGGCTCGTGGCGCTCCCGGCCGGCAACGAGTCGACCACGGATCCCGACGCCCTCGCGCCCGGCGTCGACCCGACCGTGTACGAGCGGCTGCTCGACGCGCTACTGGAAGTGCTCGCAGAGCGATACGAAACGATCGATCGTGAGGATGGGACAGCGATCGCGGCCAGCGAGACGTTCGACCCCGAGCGGGCCCGAACGCTGGGCATCTCCGAGGGGCCGGCGTTCGGGCGGCTGGCGGCCGGCGAACCCGTCGAGGTCGACGGCGAGTGGATCCCGCCCGAGGTGGTCCACGAGCGCCGTGAGCGCCGGTTCCCGCTCGCGGTCGATCCGGCCGACTGACACAGACTCTCGGCCCGGACCCGCAACCGCCGGCCTACGTCCCCTGCGGGTTGAACCGACGGACGGCTTCTTTCACGCCGGCGTTGTCGCCGACGAAGGTGACCCGGTCGCCCCTGTTGAGCGTCTCGCCGGCGTTCGGGACGTGCTCGTCGCCGTCCCGGCAGACGATCGCGATGATCACGCCGTCGGGAATCCGCTTGTTGATCTGCTCGATCGTCTTGCCGACGTAATCCTCCGAGGTGATCGTACACTCCTGGACGTCGTGGCCCTCGCCGAGCTCGTCCATCCAGTGGGCCATCGACGGACGCTCGATTTCGTTGTCGATGGCGAACGCCGTCGCCGTCGAGGCGTCGATCGCCCGGACGTTTAGCCCCTCGAACGCGCCCATGTTGTCCGGATCGTTAACCCGGGCCAGCACGTCCTCGAGCCCGAACTTCGTGCTGGCCATCTGTGCGATCAGTAGGTTCTGATCGTCGTCGCCGGTCGCGGCGATGAGCCGCTTTGCCTCTCCGATGCCCGCTGTCCGCAGCACCGACGCGTCGGTCCCGTCGCCCTCCCGAACCGTCAGGTCCTCCGCGCGGCCCTCCTCAACGCGTGTCTCGTCGTTGTCGATGATGACGACCGATTCGCCCCGCTGTTCGAGTCGTTTCGCGAGGGCGCGGCCGACTCGGCCGCCCCCGACGATGATCGTATCCATGGGTGTCACTGAGAGTGCGCTTCCGATCTGCCGTGCGAATCCGCCTTCCAAGACGACCGTCGCGAAGATCACGAGAAAGACCGCGGCGGTTAGCGCCTGGGCCTCTGCGGGACTTCCCTCTGCCTGCAGTTCGATCGCAAACAGCGTCGCGACGCTGGCCGGAATGATCCCCCGCGGTGCGACGGTGCTCAGGAACGCCCGCTCCGGGTAGGAGAACCGCGGCACGCCGGCCGTCGCGATCACGACCGCCAGCGGCCGGACGACCAGCATGACCACCGCCACCAGCGCGATCCCGGTCAGCCCCAGCTCGAGGACCTCGTTGATGTCGATCAGCGCGCCCAGCGCGATGAACACGAACCCGAGTACGAGCAGGGTCACGTCCCTGGCGAACTCCTCGATCTCCTCGCGGTGACGCAGGTCGAAGTTCCCCATGAGCAACCCGGCGGTCGCGGCCGCGGCCACGCCTGCCTCCGAGGCCAGCCCGTCCGCGAGCGCGTACCCGCCCAGCGCCGCGGCAAGCGCGATGTACCGCGAAACTTGTGGGGAATCGCCCGGCGCTAAGTCCCGAGAGAGCACGTAGTAGGCCGTCCCGGCGGCGAGCGCGCCGGCGGCGACACCGATCCCGATCCGCTCGGCGAAGCCGATGGCGCCGGCGAACAGTCCCTCGTCGGCGACGACGAACGCCTCGAAGATCACCGCCGCCGCGATCGCGGCGCTCACGTCGTTGATCACGCCCTCCGCCTCCATCGCCGAGGCGACGTGTTCCCGAACGTCGACGATCTCGAGAATCGGCGTGATCACCGTCGGTCCGGTCGCGACCAGCAGGGCGCCGACCAGGAATGAAAGCTCCCAGGACTCGCCGAGAAACACCCGCACCGACAGGGCCACGCCGACGAGGGTCAGCACCGCGCCGATTGTCACCAGCCGCAGCGTCGTCGTCGAGGCCTCCCGCAGCCGCTCGCGTCGCAGCTGGAAGGCGCCGTCGAAGACGATGATGGCGACGCTGAGTCCGACGATCGTCGACAGTCCGCTCTCGCTGAACGTCTCAATATCGACGATCCCGAGTCCGCTGCCGCCGATGGCCACGCCGATCCCGATCAAAAAGAGCACGCTCGGCACCTTGAGCCGCCGCGAGAGGAGTTGTGCGAGGATCCCCAGCAGGAAGATGCCGGCGATGATCGGGAGCAGCGCCTGAGACATACCGAAAACAACGATTAGAGTTGTAATTATACGTTTTGAATTGTCGATCCCGTCCGAAGCCGGGTGCGGGCTCGCACTCGCCCCGGCGGGTCAGTCCCCGTGGCCGTGCCCGCGGTGTGGA
>PXQL01000007.1:0-12707 GCA_003021335.1 Halobacteriales archaeon QH_10_67_13 | reverse complement strand
GTGGCCCTCGCCGACGTCGAGGTCCGGGACCTTCTCGCCAGCCTCGATGGCCACTTCGAGCCAGTTCTCCCGGGGGATTAGCGGGCACTCGTAGGCGTGGTTGTACGCGCAGGTCGGGTTGTACGCCCGGTTGAGATCCAGGATCCACCCGTCATCGGTCAGGTGCTCGTTGTCCTCGAGGTCGATGTACCGGCCGGCGCCGTAGGTCCCCTCGCCGTTTGTCTCGTCGCGAAAGGGCACCCACAGTCGGTCGGCGTCCCGATCGGGGCGGTAGGCCTGGAGCGCTCGCCGTCCGTCGAGCTCGAACCGGAACTCGCCCCACCGGAGGTAGGTCTGCTCTCCCTCCGCGGTCGTCTCGACGGTGACCGTCTCCTTCTGTTCATGCTCGTCCAGCTCGAGGACGTACCGGTACTCGGGATTGATCTCGTAGTACGCGAGCCCGGGGAACTCCTCGCCCTGCATCTCCGGGGGCAACGGCGAGCGCGGCGACTCGGCAAAGTACTCCTCCTTCGACTCCCGGTCGCGTTTCGTCTGCTCGATCCAGGCTTCCGTGTCGTGTGTCATGATTCTGTGGTCGACGAGTCGCTCGCTATGTTTCCCGTCTGATATTTGTCTCCCCGGGAAAATAATCCTTGCGCGAGCCTGAATCTTCGCCCGCGTGTGGACGTCGACACCGCCGGCGCAATCGTAACCGGTCCGGTCGGGGTCGGTGGTGTCCGAGCGGCGGAGTCGGTTGGAACGTTGACAGATCTCACCCCCGTCTCGGATCTCTGTCGGAACAGATTTGATTCGGATGGTCGTACGCCCCTGCGAGTGGTGATGGACTCGTTCGACTCGTATCGGACCGTATTCGCGATCGCGGCCGGAATCGGCCTCGTCCTGTTACTCGCCGGACCGGCGGCTGCGCAGTTCGGCGGGGTCGGACCGCAGGTCGACGACGAGATCAACCCCGAAACCGTCGTACTGAACGTCCAGGTCGACGGCGACGGTACCGCCGAGTGGCGGATCGAACACCGGTACGCGCTAACCGGCGAGAACAGGACCGCCGCCTTCGCCGACCTGGAGGCCGACATCGCGGCCAACGAGTCCGCCTATCTTGACCGGTTCACCGATCGGCTGGAGTCGACAATCGCCGTCGCCGCCGACACAACTGACCGCGAGATGCGCCTTGAGAACGCGAGCGTCTCCGCCGACACCCGCTCGCTTCCCCAACAGGAGTTCGGCGTCGTCGAGTATCGCTTCCGGTGGACGAACTTCGCCGCCGTCGACGGAGATCGACTCCTCGTCGGCGACGCACTCCCCGGCTACTTCCTCAACGAACGTACTCGCCTCGCGGTCGCCTTCCCCGACGGTTATACGCTCGATACCGTCGATCCTGAGCCCGACGATCGCCAGAACGGGACGGTGACCTGGATCGGCCCGACCGAGTTCGGACCCGACGGTCCCTCCGCGGTCGCAGCCTCCGACGCCGGCTCCGCGGTTCCGCTTGCGTTCGTCGTGGTCGGCGTCGCCGCGGTCGCCGTACTCGTCGGAGCGGCCTTCTATGTCCGCCGCCGACCGACGGACGCCGATCCGTCCCGCGAGCCGCAGGCGACGACCGATGGTCTTGAAACCAGCGAAACAGACGCCGACGCGACTCCCCCCGACGAGCTGCTGAGCAACGAGGAGCAGGTACTCCGGCTCGTCGAGGAAAACGGCGGTCGCATCAAACAACAGACCGTCGTCGAGGAGCTGGACTGGACCGACGCGAAGACCAGTCAGGTGGTCCGCGAGCTCCGAGAGGCGGACCGACTCGAGTCGTTCCGGCTGGGTCGGGAGAACGTGCTGCGTCTCCCCGAAGAAGACGACGACCTCAGCCCCTGATCGTCGCTTAATTGCGGTTAAACCGGGCTCACGACTGTACGCTTATAAGTAAACGCAGGCCCGATCGTAATTCGATGAGAGCCACGCCGATCGGAGTACTCGTGGTGCTCGTCGCCGTCCTGCCGGCGCTCGGGATCGCCGGTGCGTCCCTCGATACCGGGACGGCCCAGCAGACGGAGGTAACGAACGGGTCTCTCTCGCCCGGCGAGCGCCTCGCGGGCGTCGTGAGCGTCCAGCAGGCCGAGCTCGACGGCGAACTCGCGGAGCGCAGCTTCGGGCTCCAGCTTGCGGCCGCCTCCAGCAATACGACTCGGACGGACATCCTCGCGACACAGTTCAACGACACGGAGCAGCGACTCGCGGCTCTCGAAGAGCGTCTCAAGGGGCTGACCGACCGCCGCGAGGCCGGCGAGATCGGACCGGGCCGGTACGCGGCCGAGACCGCACGGATCGAGGCAGAGCGCCGGTCGCTCCAGCGGCTGGCGAACTACACCGCTCGCGCGGCCGCCGAGCTCCCGGCCGGCGTGCGCAAGCAACGCGGGGTGAACGTCACCGCGATCCGGGCCCTCTCCGAGCGGGCGAGCGAACTCGGCGGTCAGGAGGTCAGTGAGATCGCCCGCTCGATCGCCGGACCCCGCACCGGACAGTCGATCGCCGAGCAGCGCGGCGGCGGACCGCCGCCGGGCGTTCCCGGCGGGGCGCCGGGCAACGACAGTCGACCCGGCGGACCTCCCGACGGCGCGCCTGGAGAAGACGAGGAGACCGACGGCCCGCCAGGCGACACTCCGGGTGGTGACGCCGGAGCCGGCGGGGAAACAGGTGATGCCGATCGAAGCGACTCCGCGGACTCGCCCGAGCAGTCAAACGGCGGGAACCGGACCGATCCCGAGGGTGGTTCCGGCGACGGCGACGGCGATCGCTCCAGTTCCGGTAGCGCCGATCGCTCCCCGGCTGCCTCCGAGTTGCGGTCGGCTCCTGTCCGGTAAGCTCTTTTTCGCAGAAACCGGCATTGGAATCGGGCCGACCGGCCGTCGCCGTTTCTTGACGCTACCGATCTCACCGTGGTATCAACATCCATATAGACTCCAACGACTAAGATTCGGGAAACGAATCGCACATGACCCACGAACTCGACGAAACCGACCGACGGATCCTCCACGCGCTGATGGAAGACGCCCGTCACACCTCGGCGACGGAGCTAGCGGATGAGCTTGGCGTCTCCGATGCGACGATCCACAACCGAATCGACAGGCTGGAATCGGAGGGGATCATCCGGGGGTACCGCGCGATGATTAACTTCGAGCGGGCGGGCGGGTATCTCATCGGGATCTACATGTGTACCGTCCCCGCCGCCGACCGAGAGCGGCTCGCGATCGCTGCCCGGGCGATTCCGGAGGTAATCAACGTCCGAGTGTTAATGGCCGGCAAGCGCGATCTCCAGGTCGTGGCTGTCGGCGAACAAACCGAGGATCTTCAGATCATTGCCCGCGAGCTCTCGGCGCTCGATATCACCATTGAGGACGAAGAGCTCGTCCAGACGGAGCTGTGGAGCCCCTACGAGCTGTTCGAACCGGAGAGTGACTCGCTCGACGGCGCGAACACGATCTCGCTCGCCAACGGGACCGACATCTTCGAGGTGCCGGTTGAGGAGGGAGCTCCGATCGTCGGACACTCCATCGACGAGGCCCGTGAGCAGGAGTACCTCTCGCCGGAAACGAACATTTTGCTCATCGAACGCGAGACGAAAACCCTCGACCCGGATGGAGAGACCGTGATTCAGGTGGGAGATATCGTGACGCTCGTTCCCCACGCCGACCGACAGAACCCGCTCGATCCGTTCTCCCCGATCGCAACGGCCGACTGATCACTCCGGCGCCTCTCGGCTCAGCTGCTCCGCGAGCTCGGGTGACCCGACGTATTCGATCGTCTCCGCGTCCGCGTTCACCGCAAGAAAGCCGGCGTCGACGAGTGCAGGGACGTGATGCGCTTCGAGTGACTGTGCCACCGCCTGTCTGTCGTCGGGAAACACGGACTCTTCGTCGGCGAGCTTCGCAGCGATGGCTGGGAACGGCAGCTCGCGCGTCGTGGTGTCGACGATCTCCTTTATAACGGCGAACCGGCGTTCGGCCTCTCGGCTGTCGTCGCTGAGCGTGGTGACGAGCGCCCGAACGTGCTGGTGTTGCTCTCGCGTCCCCTTCTCGACACGGACACTCCGGTCTCCGTTGATCACGGCGGCCCGGTCCAGATTTGTCGGTCGGTTCGCGACCCCGAATCCGAGTCCCGCGACGAGCCCGATCAGTGCCAGCTCTTCGAACATGAACATGAGCTCCGCGAGTTCCCCGTGTTTTACGACCTGATGAAGGTAGATCCCGCCCGCGACCCCAACCGCCCCGAGGACTCCGGCGACGCTCCAGCCAAAAATCGCCCACAGATCGGCGGCCGCGTACTCGCTTTTCGCGAGTCGGTATGCGCTGACCGTGACGCCGCCCGAGAGCCCTACGACGCCGATGATCTCGGCCCGTCTCACCAGCGGCGAGTACGGGTGATCGATCAGGTACTGGTGATCGATCAAGTACGCGAGCGTAACTACACCGAGGGCGACGCTCACTACGGCCAGCAGTCCCATCGGAAACTCGCGGCTGGTGTTCTCGAGCTCTCGAGTCCAACTCGTTGCCATCTGTCTACAGTAGGATATCCGCTCCGTTATAATAAATCTAACCAAGGCGGACAAAAAATTAGAGTATACAAATAGATTTAAGTACTTCAGTACTCGTACCTAACTACCGATGGTTAGTCACGATCTCGACCGCAGCCTGGGTTTATACCCGACGATGATGATCAGTATGGGCGCGATGATCGGGAGCGGGATCTTCGTGCTCCCGGCGCTGGGGTTCAAGAAGGCCGGGCCGGCGGTCATCCTCGCCTACGTTCTCTCGGCGCTCGTGGTACTGCCAGCGGCGCTCTCGAAGGCCGAAATGGCGACGGCGATGCCCCAGGCCGGGGGCACGTACCTGTACATCGACCGGGCGCTCGGGCCGCTCTTCGGAACGATCGCCGGGATCGGCTCGTGGTTCTCGCTGACGTTCAAGTCGGCCTTTGCCCTGGTCGGGCTGGGTTCGTATCTCCTCTTGTTCGCGCCGATCGCCGAAGGTGCGATCAAGATCGTCGGCCTCGCGCTTGCGCTCGCAGTGATCGCACTCAACACCACCGGGACGGAGCTCAGCGGCCGGGTACAGGCGATCATCGTGACCCTCGTCTTGGTCGGCCTGACCGGCTACGTGCTCAACGCCGGCCTCCAGGTCGACACCGGGAGCTACACGCCGTTTAGGACACACGGTTCGACCGGTGTCATCACGGCGGCGGCGTTCGTGTTCGTCTCGTTTGCAGGGGTGACGAAGATCGCGAGCATCGCAGAGGAGGTCGAGAACCCGGGTAAGAACCTCCCCCGGGCGATCATCGGGTCGATGACGATTATGACACTCATTTACATCGCGGTCGTCGCCGCGATCGTCGGGCTGGCCGACGCCGACACGCTGATCCACGGCGGCCCGGACGGCGGCGCCTCGCTGACGCCGATGGCCGACGGCGCCGACGCGCTGTTCGGTGGATTCGGGGTCGCGATCATCAGCTCGATACGGTTGACGAGCGGTTCGGCACCCCGCGTAACTCGGTGTTGCTGACCGGCGCCGTGCTCATGCTGTTGATCGCGTTCGTGCCGGTGATCGAGCTGGCGAAGCTCGCGAGCGCGTTCAAGATCGTCGTGTTCTCGATCGCAAACATCGCGCTGATCGCGTTTCGCGAGGCCGACGTGCCCTCCTATCAGCCCGAGTGGACCACGCCCGGCTACCCGTACGTCCAGCTGTTCGGACTCCTCGCCGGAATCGGTCTGCTCACACAGATGGGACGGCTCCCGATCCTTGGGGCGGTTGGTATCATCCTCGGCAGTTTAGTGATCTACCTCGTCTACGGTCGGCCCCGGACCGACCGGACCGGCGCGGTCGGGACGATTATCCACAACCGCCGCGACCAGGCCGACGACGGACTCACGCCGACTGATACCGACTGATGCGAGTTCTTCGAGATACACGAAGCCTGTCGTGAACTTCCGCGGGTCAGCGCTCCCACACTCACACTCTCCAGCCTCCGTCGCTCAGTCTCGAACCCGCGGCTCGTAATCTCGCCGGACGACGAGTACCGGATCGCCGGTCGCCTTCGCAATCCGGGTTGGGAGGGATCCGAACACGAAGTCCCCGAGCCGGGATTCCGCCTCGTACATTACGACGGCGTCGTGCTCGGTGGCGGCGTCTTTGATCAGGCTGTCGTGGTCGCTGCCCTCGACGAGTCGGCCCTCAACCAGATCGGGAGCGAACCCGGCCTCGACGAGTCGATCGCGAGCCTTGGCGAGTCGTTTCTCGCCGCGCTCTCTCGATTCGTTCTCGGCGACGTGAAACAGCGTAATCTCTTGGATCATGTCGTCGTAAACCAGTCGGACGAACTCGGGGAGCCGCTCGATGTCCGCGTCCGGGATCGGTACAAGGATCCGGCTCATCCCCTCGGTCTCGGCCGGCAGGAGTTCGGCGACACAGCTCTCCTCGATCGCAACCCGTTCGATCGCCGCGTCGCGGTCCTTCCCGAACGCCAGTCTTGTCGTCACGGTCGCCCCGGCGTCTCGAAACTGCTCGGCGAGCTCGTCAAGTTCGCCCCGCGCCTGCTCGTTAAACTGCTCTTCGGCGATGCTACTTGGCGTCTGCTCCGGGAGGTTGTAGTGGCCGAGCAGTACCACGTCGACGGAGGCGAGGTCGTCGACGAGTTCCTGGGAGAGCGGTTCCGCGTCCGGAAGCTCGAACGGCACCAACACGCTGTCCATACCTGCCTATTCACGGGCGGGTGAAAAAACACACACGGTCGGCCCCCTCGACTCGGGGTCGAGACGGGTAGACCGCCGAGACGCCGGTGTACCGACGACCGCGCCGGTCTCAACTACCGGACGGTCCGGCAAGAGCGCATCTCCCCGGACCGGGATCCCCGTTTCTTGACTCGCCGGTCAGCGCAGCCGCCCGAGCAGCTCGTACTCCCGATCGGGGGTGTACCGACGAAAGAGGAGACTGTTCGACAGCACCGACACGCTCGAGAGCGCCATCGCGCCGGCGGCAAACACAGGTTGGAGCAAGCCAAGCGAGGCAAGCGGGATCATCGCCGTGTTGTACCCCAGCGCCCACGCGAGATTCTGTTTGATCTTCGCGAGGGTCGCCTCTGAGATCCGAATCGCCCGCACCACGTCGACCGGATCGTCCCGCATCAGGGTCACGTCGGCGGCCTCGATGGCCACGTCGGTCCCCGAGCCGATGGCGGTCCCGACGTGGGCCACGGCCAGCGCCGGCGCGTCGTTCACGCCGTCGCCGACCATCATCGCCGTTCGCCCCTCGGCCTGGATCGCCTCGACGGCGTCGGCCTTGTCGCCGGGGAGTACTTCCGCGCGGACGTTCGCGGGATCGATCCCGACCCGCTCCGCGACCGCGCGGGCGGTCCGCTCGTTGTCTCCCGTGAGCAGAGAGACCTCGATCCCGCGCTCGTGGAGTTGGCTCACGGCCGCGCTCGCCCGCTTCTTGACCGTGTCGGCGGTGGCCACGACGCCGACGAGCACCTCCTCACGGGCGACCAGCATCGCCGTCTTGCCCGCCCGCTCGAGCCGTTCCATCGCGTCTTCGGCGGGCGCTGGGTCGATCCCGTTGTCCCGCATGAGCGTCCGGTTACCGACGAGCACCTCCTCGCCCTCGACGGTCGCTCTGACACCGCGTCCGGGGACGTTCTCGAAGCTCTCGGGCTCGGCCACGTCGAGTCCGCGGGCCCGGGCGCCTTCGAGGATTGCGCGCCCGAGCGGGTGTTCGCTTCCGCGCTCGGCGGCGGCCGCGAGCCCGAGCAGCTCTCCCTCCTCGAGCCGGTCCCGGGCGGTCACCCCGCCGTCGGTGACGCCCTCTACGACCTCCTGGAGGACGATAACGTCGGTCAGTTCCATCTCGCCGGTCGTGAGTGTCCCAGTTTTGTCGAAGACCACGGTGTCGACGTTTTTCGCCCGCTCGAGGACGTCTCCGCCCTTGAAGAGGACGCCGTGTTTCGCGCCGATCGTCGTGCCGACCATCGTCGCCGCCGGCGTCGCGAGCCCGAGCGCGCAGGGACAGGCGATCAACACCGCCGAGGCGAACACGACGACGGCGAACTCGAAGACCGACACGCCACCGGCGGCGACGGGTCCGCCGGCGACCAGCCCCCACAGCGGGAGCCGGTCGACGACGCCAGCGAGCGCCTCGGGAAATAGGAACCAGACCGTTCCCCAAAACAGCGCGTTCGCGATGACGGCGGGCACGAAGTACGCCGAGATCCGGTCGGCAAGGCTCTGGATCTCCGGCTGGCGGGACTGTGCGTCCTTGACCGTCCGGACGATCTGTTGGAGGGCGGTGTCGGCCCCGACCTTCGTCGCCTCGACGACGAGAACGCCGTTCTCGTTGACCGTCGAGCCGACGATCTCGTCGCTGACGCCCTTCTCGACGGGGACGGACTCGCCGGTGATCATCGACTCGTCGACCGCCGACTGTCCGTCGACGACGATCCCGTCGGTCGGGATCCGCTCGCCGGGCCGGACCCGCATCCGGTCGCCGACCGCGATCTCCTCGACCGGAACCTCCCGTTCGGTTCCGTCCTCGACTATTGTGGCGGTCTCGGCTTCCATCTCGAGCAGTTCCCGGAGGGCCTCGCCGGCCTGGCCCTTCGAGCGGGCCTCGAGGTAGTTACCCAGCGTGATGAACACGAGAATCAGCGCCGCCGTGTCGAAGTACAGACCTCCGGCGATCGCGTCGAACAACACCGCGAGCGAGTAGACGTACGCAGTGGTCGAGCCCAGCGCAATCAGCACGTCCATGTTGGCGCGGCCGTTCTTTACGAGCGCGGTGTATGCGTTCCTGTAGAACGGCCGGCCGAGCACGAGTTGGACCGGCGTCGCCAACAGGAACTCGAGCCACCCGAACTCGACGCCCAGAACCGTTTCCGGGAGAACGCCCCCGCCGAGCAGGAACCGCTCGGTAAGAAAGATCAAGAACGGCGCCGACAGCGCCGCGCCGAACAGCGTGAGCCGCCGCTGTCTGCGGATCTCTGCCCGTCGAGCAGCCTCTCCGGCGTCGGTCCCGCTGCCCGCGGAGTCGCTCCCGTCCCCGCGGACGGGCGAGTAGCCGGCCTCCTCGATGACCCCGTAGAACTCCTCGGCGTTCGCCTCCGCCGGGTTGTACGTCACCTGCGCCCGGTCGGTGGCGAAGTTGACGTCGACGGCGACGACTCCCGGCGCTTGCTCGAGTGCCTCCTCGATCGTCTCCGCGCAGTTCGCACACGACATGTCGGCGACGGCGATCGTCGCCGAGTCGGTCACGGGATCGTACCCCGCCTCTTCGATCGCCGCGTAGATCTCTTCTAGGGACGCCCGGTCGGGATTGTACTCCACCGTCCCATCGTCGGTGGCGAAGTTGACGCTCGTCTCCGCGACGCCCTCAAGTGCGCCGACCGCGTCGGTGATGGTCTGTGCGCAGTTCGCACAGCTCATTCCCCGAATGTCGACGCGGCTTTTCCTGTGAGTCACTATTCGGTAGTACGGTCCCCTCGTTGAACTGCCTTCTCCTTCGAAACGTTCAGTTTGCGGGCGGCGACACTTTCGAAACCAAAGCCGAGCGCTCGTTACCCCGGTTTGGATCGTCCCGGCTCAGTCCGCGTCCTGCCGGAGCCGGTCGTACTTCTCTTGGAAGCGGGTCTCACACGACGGACAGCAAAACTGGTACAGCTCTCCCTCGATCCGGGTCGCCGTTCCCTCGCTGTCGACCGTGTTCCCACACTGCGCGCAGGTGAGCCCGAACTCCGCCCCGGCGAGATCCGGCGACCAGTCGACGCCCGACAACAGTTCCACCTCGAAGTTATCGATCGTATTCTCTCCGAGGGTGTCGGCGATCCACCCCGCGACGTCCCTGTCCGGGACGCCGGCGCCGACGACGAGGTCGCCCCCGGCCGTGGTGAATACGTGTTCGACCGCGCCCGCCGCCACGAGTTCGTCCCTGACTGACCTGGTATCCGGACCGGTCGGGGGGACTTCGAGGGTGATCAACACCGGGATCCCCGCCTGGAGCTGCGAGCGATCCACACAGAGAGTGAACCGCTCGATGACTCCCGCCTCCTGGAGCTTCTCGACCCGAGTTGAGACGGCCGGCGCCGAGAGACCGACGGCCTCCGCGATCTCGCTGTAGGGCCGCCGGGCGTCGGCCATCAGGAGCTGCATGATCTCAAGGTCGGTCTCGTCGAGTTCGGGCATACCAAAGCGTCGACCGCGGCCGAATAAAGCCCTCCGACGATCGGTGATTCGACCCGCGAGATCACGCGCCCAACCGGTCTCGTTCCCGACGAGGGCCACGTAACCGGACCGACCGTCGGTCGCCGTGGCTCCACGGCTCCCCGAGAGCCCGGTCGAACTCGTTTCCTATCGTCAAATACGGTTGATCATGGGTAGACAACGAGCTTGAACCGGCCGAATCGACCCTTCCCGAGACGCCGCCACCCATTATGATCTCCTCGCGGTGCCCTCGTCGCGCGGCGTTCTTTCGATCGCAGCGACCCACCGTCGGAAATGATAATTTTTAATATTTTGCGTGGCACGTGTTATTACATGACCGTGGTCAGCGTCTCGATGCCCGAGGAGCTACTCGAGCGAATCGATCAGTTTGCGGACGATCACGGCTACACCGGTCGAAGTGAGGCACTTCGTGAGGCAAGTCGAAACCTCTTGGGCGAGTTCGAAGACAAGAGACTCGAAGATCGAGAGTTGATGGGTGTCGTCACGGTGGTGTTCGATTACGAAACGACCAGCGTCGAGGAGAAAATGATGCACCTCCGTCACGAGCACGATGACACCGTCGCTTCGAACTTCCACAGCCACGTCGACGGCCACCGTTGCATGGAACTGTTCGTGCTGGAAGGATCGCTCGAAGAGATATCGACGTTCGTCGGGAAGATCCGAGCGACGAAAGATACGCTCACGATCGATTACTCTGTGCTTCCGGTAGATGACCTCGGCCCACTGGCCGATATGAACTGATTTCTGCGTCGTCTCTCTCGCCGAACTTGCAGAGACTCTAGTAACATCTGTTCTACCAACCCGCGTTGGTATTAACTCTACCCTCTCCAATCATAGGAATTATTACTAAGGATTCTAAAGTTAGCAACACGGATGGTTTCCACATCACGCCGAAGATTGCTCCGGAACGCGGGCGCAGCTACCGTTGCCGTGACGGGAATCGCCGGCTGTCTCGGTCGGGGGGGCGGATAACTCGATTCCGTCACGGTCGCGTACGTTCCGATCTTTCCGAACATGCACCACTACGTGATGGAACGCGAGGGCTACTACGAGGGCGTTCCAGCAGATGTCACGATAGAGCGGTTCAACTCCGGTCCCAGTGTCGTCAAGGCGTTCGCGAGCGGGGATGTCGACGTTGCGTTCTTTGGAATCACTCCTGCGATGGTTCTCGTCGATAAGGGCACCGACGCCGGTATTCTCGCGGCAAACTCGAGAAACGGATTCAAACTCATGGGGACGACCGAAATTGCCGAGCTCTACGAACAGGAAGGGGCAAACACGTTCGAGCGCTTCGAGAGCGAGCGCGGTCGAAAGATACGGTTCGGTGCTCCGCCAGATGGGAGTGTCCCCGATATCGTCCTCCGATACTGGGTTCAAGAGGACTTAGGTGCCGGTGAAATAGAGTCCACGATCAACAAGTCGAAAATCCCGCCGGCGAAAGCGGTCCAGACGATCCAGTCGGGCGACATCGACGCGACGATCATTCAGGAGCCGTTCGCGACGATTATCGATCAGAACGATAGATTTAGCGAACTCGCCTGGTCCGGGAACGTTCTGGAAAACCACCCGGTTACGGTGCTGTTTGCGAATCAGTGGGTGCTCGACGACAGCGAGGTCGCTCGATCGCTGGTCGAACAGCACGTAGCCGCGACCGAATTCACGACGGACTCGCCGGACGCAGCCGCCGCTCACGCCGCCTCGGTGATCGGCCCCGGGGTGAGCGAGGGCCTCGCGACGGCGGCGATGGACTCGCGGGCGTCGGATTTCCTCTCGGACCCGCACGCGATCACCGATCAAGCCGGGACGATGGGTGAGTTCGTCGCGAACGTCGGCAACATCGAAGAACTGGTCGCGACCGAGGACCTGTTCGCGTTCGATTCCTACGACGCCGTCCAATAATGAGCACACAAACCGACACCGGCTCAAACGCGATCGTCGTCGGTAGCGAGGGGGACCTACGGCGGTATCTGCGCGGCCTGGGTGGTCTCCTCGCCTTCCTGCTCGTCTGGTGGGTCGGCGCGCGGATGACACAGCCATCGTATCTGGTGCCGGGGCCGTTCGATTCGGCGCGTGCGTTCGTCGACCTGTTCGCGACCTCGACGGAGATCGTAGTCCCCGTCCTGGGATCGAGTGTCGTACTCCCGACCGGACTCGCACATCTCGCACAGTCGCTGTTCCACTACGTTCCCGGCCTTCTCCTCGGTGCGGGCTGTGGAATCGGTCTCGGACTGGCCATGGGCTGGAGCGGTGTGCTCGACGACTGGCTGCGACCGCTCGTCCGGGTACTACGACCGATCCCGCCGCTGGCGTGGATCGTCTTCGCTATCGTCTGGTTCGGTATCTACCATACTGGCGCCGCGTTCATTGTCTTCGTGGGTGCGTTCTGGATCAACTTCTACGGTGCGTACGGCGGCGTCGAAAACGTTTCGAGCGATCTGACCGACGCGGCGTCGACGCTCGG
>PXQL01000006.1:5681-9349 GCA_003021335.1 Halobacteriales archaeon QH_10_67_13 | reverse complement strand
GCGAGGTGCGCGGCGAGGAAGCGGCTGTCCTCTACGAGGCGATGCGGGTCGGGGCGAACAGCGAGGCGGTGTTGGGGACGATCCACGGCGCCGACGCGGCGTCGGTCCGGGAGCGGGTCGTCACCGATCTCGGCGTCTCGCCGACCGCGTTCGGGGCGACGGACCTCGTGGTGACTCTGGGGTTCGTCAACGGGGAGCGGGGGGTGCGGACGATCGAGGAGCTACACGGTCACGAGTCGTTCGCGCCCCTCTTTCGTCGGGAAGACGGCGCGCTCGTACAGACTCCGCGGATCGACCGCGGAAACAGCCGGCTCGTGACGGCACTCGCGGAGTCGACCGAACGGTACGCCGACGTGCGCAAGCGGCTCCAGGCCAGGGCGCGGACCGTCGCGACCCTCGCCGCGGAGGGGCGTACCGAGACGCCGGCGGTTCGAGCGCGGGCCGGCTCGTCCGAGCAGCGATGAGGGCCGCGAGCGTACTCCGGGCGTTCGGGTGGCTGTCTCCCGCATCTGTCACCGCAAGCGAGGACCTCGAGCGCGCGGTTGCCTTTCTCGGCTGGCCCGTCGAGCCCGAGACGGTCCACCGGGCGAGCTACGGCGTCGGACTGTGTGTCGTTGGGCTCGGCGCCGCGGCGGCAGGGTTTCTGCCCCCGAGATACCGCGTCTCGGCCGCGCTCGGGGCCGTCGCGTGTGGCGCGCTCGCCGCCCACGCGGTCCGGGCGTACCCGCCCGCCGCCGCCGCGAGTGCCGGCCGCGGGCGGCTCGCCGCGAGTCTCCGCCGCCACCACGAGCGAGCGCGTCACGCCGGTCGATCCGGGCTGGCGGCGTTCGGCGAGACCTGGGGCGGATGGTTTCCGGCGCTCGAGCGCGCCCTTGAGCTCGTCATCGCGGCGGGATCGACCCCGGCAGAGAGACGAGACGGCGTCCTCGACGACGCGCTCGCGACGGTCCTCGACGGGACCAGCGACGAGGTGCAGTCGTTCGCGGCCACGGTCCGGGGCCCGGCGACCGCGGTGTACGCGTTCGGCGTGTTGCTCCCGACAGCACTCGTGGCGCTGCTTCCGGCGGCGGCGACCGCGGGGATCAGCGTCTCCCCGGTGTCGGTCGGGATCGTGTACGGGGTCGTGCTTCCGGGTGGCCTCGCGGTCGCCTGCGTACGGCTGCTCGCCCGCCGCCCTGTCGCCTTCCCGCCACCGGGGCTCGGGCCTGACCACCGGTCTGTGGCCGATCGGCGCCGGTCGAGTCTCCTCGTTGGCGGCGCGGCCACGGCGCTCGGGTGGTGGGCCGGCGGGGCGCTCGGGACGACCGGAATGGCGCCGACGACGGCTGTCGGAGCGGGTGCCGGCGCCGCTCTGATCGTCCGGTACCGGCCGGTGCTTGGGGTGTACGACCGGATCGAGGCGGCCGAGGCGACGTTGCCCGAGGCGCTGTCGCTGATCGGGCGACACGTATCGGAGGGGGTCGGAGCCGAGCGGGCGGTCGCTGAGACCGCAGGGAGTCTCGACGGCCCACTGAGCGATCTCCTCGAAGCGGCGAGTCGTCGCCAGCGACGTTTGGGCGAGGGACTGCGCGAGGCGCTGCTCGGGCACGAGCCGACGGTGCGGAGTCCGCGGCTCCGGGACGGACTCGAGGCGGTCGTTCGGGCCGCCGAGGACGGCCGTCCGGCGGGGGAGGCGCTGCTCGCGTTCGCCGAACACCTCGACGCACTCGAGAACATCGAGCGCGAGGCTCGCCACCAGCTCGCGTACGTCTGTCGAACGCTTCACAGCACCGGGGCGGCGTTCGCGCCGCTCGTTGCCGGCACCACGGTCGCGTTGGCGGAGGGGGTCGAGACGGGCGCGCTCGCCGGAGAGGAGATCGCCTGGCTCGGCGGGATCGTCGAGTGGTACGTGCTCGCGCTGGCCGTGGTGCTCCCAGCGCTCGCGACCGGGCTGACGAGGGGACTCGACCGGGCGCTCGTGGGCTACCGCGTTGGCCGGTCGCTGATCGCCGCGAGCGGAGTGTTTCTGTGTTCGTACCTCCTCGGCGGGCGTCGATCGACGCGTGGTACGCCTGGCTCGGGGTCGCGGCGGTGAGCGTCGCCGCCTTCGGGACGGTCGCGGCGCTCCCGTCGGAGGCGCCGCCGGCAGCGGCGCCGGTCGCAGACGCCGTCGACAGAGTCGCGGCGAGCCCGTACGAGGCACAAACCACGGTCCCGATCGAGGCCACGGAGTACAAACTAACCCCGGGGCAGATCGGCCTCCGGAACGATGGCGGCCGGTCACGGGCGACGTTCGCCTACGGCCCGATCGCGCCGGCGATCGACGGGTCGCTGCGTGTCGTTCTCGAAGGGCGCCCGCCAGCGAGTCAGTTTGCGAGCCCGGCCGCGTTCGAACGGGCGATCCAACGCGCACACCAGGAGAGCACGGGCTGGCGGCCGGCGCCCGATGCGATTCGGGTCCGGCGCGTGAGCTGGGAGGGAGTCGATGCGACACTCGTCGGGTAGACGGGGTCAGGTCGAGCCCCTGGCCGCGATTGTCGCCGTCGCGACGGTCGGGGTCGCGATCGGGCTGTACGCCGGTGTCCTCGACGGCGTCGTCGAACCCGACGACGAGCGCGACACCGACGCCATCGCGGTCGCCACGCTCTCGGTCGACGGTCGGAGGATTACCGTCGGGCCGGCGCCGTCGGACGGCGAGACGATGACGGCGAGCCGCCGGGTCGCAGTCCGGACCGCTCCGGGCGTCGTGCGTCCCGGCCGACTCTCGATTACGGTGTGGCGATGAGAGCGATCAGCACCGTCTTCGACGTGACGGTCTGTCTCCTGTTGCTCTCGGCCGCGGTCGTGACACTCTCGCTTTCGGGTGCCGACGCTGGGACCGCGGACCGGACGGCCGAGGAAACCGCGTCAGTGCTCGCCGCGACCACCGCCGACATCGAGTACCGTCTCGACACCGAGCGACTGGCCGAATCACTCGACTCGAAGCGGCTCGAGCGCCGGTTCGCCCACCGGGCCGCCTGGCTCGACGACCGGCGTCGACACGGGACGCTCGCGGGGCTGTTGGCGCGGGCGGCGATCGGAGCCGCGGAGATCGACGGGACAGAACTCGCCCCCGAGACGGCGGGATTCCGGGCCGCGGTCGCTGAGGAGGTCGCCGCGACCCTGCCGGCCCGCACCGCGGTCACCGCCCGATGGCGGCCCTACCCGGGCGCGCCGGTCAACGGAACGGTCGTCGTCGGCGGGCAGCCCCCCTCGGGTGCCGACGTGCGGACCGCAACGCTTGAACTGCCGGTGGTCCCTGGGGTCGACGCGGACTCGAGGAGTTACCGTGGGCTCGCCAACGCGCTCGCGACGGGGATCGTCGACGCCACGCTCCCGCGGACGAGCGGCGCGTTCACGCTCGGGGATGCGGGGATCACCGCGGTAGCCGTCCACCGGTATCACGTGCTGACGGGCGAGCGGGTCGAAGGCCGACTCCTCGGGGCGGAGATTGGGTCGCTCAACCGAGCTCGGCGACACCCTGCGCGCGGACCTCCGCGACCGGTTCGCGACGCCGGCGGCGGCCACCGAGGCCGCGACCCAGGGGGCCGTGTGGGTGACCGTCCGGCGGTGGGACGTGTGACCGGCGCCGACCGCGGACGGGTACCGTTCGCGCTCATCGGCGTGTTGGCGCTGGTCGCGACGGCGGG
>PXQL01000006.1:2338-5670 GCA_003021335.1 Halobacteriales archaeon QH_10_67_13 | reverse complement strand
CCTGACCGCGGCCCGCGAGGCGGCGGCGTCGCCGGTGATCGAGCCCGCCGAGACGCCGATGGGGGCGGCGATCAGGCCGGAGTCGGCGTTCACCGACGGCCTCCGGATCCGGCTGTTCGTGCGGGCGAGAGACTCCCTCGAACGCCTCGGGGGATCCCGGGAGGGGCTGACGGTGTCGGCCTCGCTCCCCGAAACAAAGACGCCGGCGCAGCTGCGGGCCGCGAGGGACGCGGTCGCGGTCGGGCGAGCGGGCGAGAACGGCTCGAAACTCCGAGTTCGGATCGCGAACGTCACGCTCACCGCGACGCGAGACGGGCGAGAGGTTGCCAACCGGACGGTTTCCCCGACGATCGTCGTCGACTCACCAGTGCTTGTCGTCCGCGACCGCATTGAGGAGTTCGAGCGGCGACTTGGGGCTGGCGTTACCGATCGCGGGCTCGCGCGGCGACTGAGCGCACAGCTGCACACGGCGGTGTTCGCCCGCGGGTACGCACAGTACGGTGGGGCACCGATCCAGAACGTCCTCGGGAACAGACACGTCGAGCTGTTCACGAACCGGGCGCTGTTCGGAGTGCAACGGTCCGTGTTCGGACACAGCGACCCGGTCGGGCGGGAAGCGCTCCGCGCGGCGACCGTCGAGACCGGACTCACCGACCTCCTCGGCGGTATCAACCGCACCGGGGTCGATCACCTGGAGGCGGCACGCGAGTACGCCAGGCTGACCCGGGAGTCGGCCGACAGGCTTGCCGGCCTCGCCGCGACCGAGACCTACCCTGCGCCCGGCGACGCGGTGACGACCGGGATCAACGAGAGCGCCCGACACGTGTTTCTCGCCTATCTCGGTAACGCCGACGTCGGGCGGGTCGGCACCGACCGGGCGAGCCCCGAGGGCATCGACTCGCACGTCACACACACCCTGCTCACGTACGCCAGCGTCCACGACGCGGTGACGCTGCCGGAGTACGACTTTGCCGCGGCGATCGACCGGACCTTCACCGAACGCGCCCGGCTCGCTGGTGCCGTCGACCGTCTCGACCGTAGCCGGCGGACAAACGCAACGCCGGGCCCGGACTGGTCGGCGATCGGCCAGGACACCGAGACCACCACGACCGTGCGCGACCGGGAGACAGCGCCGCCGCCGACCGATCGGGGGTGGACGAGACACGCACACTACCCGCGGACGGTCGAGCGCACGCAGACGACGACCACGCGGTACCGAACTCCGAACGGAACCCGGACGATTCAGGAGACGGTCACGGAGACCTACGCGGTCGATCTCTCGGTGCTCGGGCGGCACGCGCGAGCTGGCCCGCCGGGCGGTCGCCGGCACGCTCGATACCGATCCGATCGAGATCCAGGGGGCATACCCCGAAGCGCTTCGAACGGCGCTGTACGAGGAGGTGGCCTCGCTCAGGCCGGCGGTGGCGAACGTCTCGACAGAAAACGCCAGGGGCCTCGTCGGCACGTACCAGGTCAACCCGCCGGCGCAGCTGGCCGAGCGGATCCGCGAGCGACGCACCGACCTCGAAACCGCGGAAACCTACGAGACCGTCGCCGACAGGGCGCGGGCGGCCGTCGAGATCGCGTACCTCGAGTGGGTCGCGGCCTGGCTCGACACTCAGGCGGTCGGTCACCGAGAGGAGCGCGATCGCCTCGCCGAGACGCTCCCAGCGGGAGCCTTCGAGCAGATGCAGGCGGGCGTAGCCGCCACGCGGCGACCGCGGACGCCCTCGGACCGGGGCGCGACGGGCGTTCCGATGCGCGTCGCCACGACCCCGTCGTACTTGCCCCGCGAGGCGGTCGGCAGCGACGTGGTGCCCGAACTCCCCAATGAACGCGAGTGGCACGCCCTCGCTGTCCGCAACGAGAACCTCGTCGCGGTCCCGTACGGCGACGCGGCGGGGGCACTCGCGCGGCTCATCTTCGGCCCTGAGCGAACCGAACTACGGGTCGGCGCCGAGGTGCTCAGGGGAGCGACCCGGGCCGTCGCAGCCGGTGAGCGCAGCGACGCGAACGGAACGTTCACCGACCCCGGCTTGGGGCTCGTACGGGCCCGGGACGCGCTCCAAGGGGAGGTACGGGCGGGGACGGAACACCTCCAGGGGGCGGCCCGGGAGACGCTCGCGGAGTACGACCTCGGAACGTCAGAGACCCGGCGGGCGGTCCTGAGAGGCGCCGTCGACTCCTGGGACGATCCCGCCCAACGGGCGCTTGCGTTCGCGAACGGCTCGGCGACGCGACCGCACGCCAGCGGGTCGGGCTGGTCGAGACGGCAGACGACGCCGCCGGCGCCTTCGTCCGCGACCGGGCCGAGGAGCTGATCGCGGACGGACTTGAGGCCGCGAGCGACCGGGCCACACAGCGGCTGATCGGACGTACGCTGAGCACGCTCCCGCAGGGGATCCCGGTTCTCGCGCCGCCGTTCCCGTGGGTCGTCACGGCGAACTACTGGACGGTCGAGGCCAGGGCAACGTACCCGCGGTTTACCGTTCGAGCGCCGTACGGCGCCCCCGACCGGCCCGGCGCCGGGTTCGTCTACGTGCGCGACGGGACCCCCGCACGGGTCGACGTGACCGGCGACGGCGCACCCGAGCGGCTCGGCACCTCCGAGCGGATTTCGTTCGACGCGCGGATCGACGTCGTCGTCGCCGTGCCGGCCGGGCCGCGCGGCGTCGGCGATGTCGACGGGGAGCGTACGGAGGAGTCCCCCGGGTGGCCGAGGCCGGGACCGGACTGACGAACGAACGGAGCCGGACGGTCTTGTACGTGGACCGCGTAATGCAGGCGTGCTCCGGGGCGAGTTCGATCCGACGGCGACGCCGGACCAGCTACGGGCGGCCTACGAGGCCCGGCTGGCCGCGACGGTCCGGGACCAGGGCCCCGATCGGATTGCGGAGACGACCGACGTGGATCGCGGCCGACTGACCGCGCTCGCGAGCGGCGACGCCCCCGAGCTGACCGTCGCCGAGGCCGCCGCGGTCCTCGGAACCGACCCCGATCGACGCGACGCGACGACGCTGGCGGCCGAGGCTCGCGATCTCCTGCTTATTGAACTTACCGCTGCCGTGGTCGACATCGAGGAGCTGTCGGCGAGCCTGGACCGACCGGTCGATCCGGACCGGCTCAGGGCGAAACTCGAGGGTCGGGAGCCGCTCGCGCTCGGGACCTACGCGGCGATCCACGGCTACGCGGGGAGACGACGGTGAGCCGGGTCGTGATTCTCGGCTGCGGATGCGTCGGAATCGAGCTCGGGCGGCGGCTCCGCGCGGCCCACGAGGTGATCGGCGTTCGGCGGTCGGCGGCCGGACTCGAGCGGGTCGAGGCGGCCGGAC
>PXQL01000006.1:0-2201 GCA_003021335.1 Halobacteriales archaeon QH_10_67_13 | reverse complement strand
AGAGCACGCCGATCGAGCCGACGACCGAGCGCACCGAGGCGCTGGCCGCCGCCGAGGAACCCGCCCTCGCCACCCCGGCCGAACACGGGACCGACGGCACCGTCGTCCGGTTCGCGGGGTTGTACGGGCCCGGCCGGTACCGGATCGATCGGTACCTTGACGGGCCGGTCGCACCCGGGTACCTCAGCCTGCTGCACCGCGACGACGCCGCCGGCGCGGTCGCGCATCTGCTCCGGGAGGGACTAGCCCGGGACGAACTCGTGCTCGCGGTCGACGACGAACCCGTCGAGCGGGGGGGGCTGGCAGAGTGGCTGGCGGACCGGTGCGGAGTCGAGCCGCCGCCGGAGGACTCGCAACGGCGACCGAGCAAGCGGTGTCGAAACGACAAGCTCCGCGGGCTCGGCTACGAGTTCGCCGACTCGACCTTCCGGGAGGGGTACGCGCCGGCGATCGAGACGCGGTGATACCTGCCGGTGGTTCGGAGCATGGTCACGGACGATCGGCGCAAAATCGACAGACGTGAGCCGTTTTTGCGGTGTGAACGAAAGCAATATTGATTTGTATGGGCGAACAGAGGTGTGAGTATGGGTGGACTGGGAGCGGTCGACGGGGCGACTAGTCTCGTCAGCGCCCTCGTCTCGGCGGTCCGGGACGATCCGCTACTCGCGATCGTCGCCGCGGTCGGTCTCGTCGTCCTCCTGGGGATCGGGGCGTGGCTGCTCCGGCGGTATCTTCGCACACGCGGCGAGGAGTTCGAATCGGTCCTCGCCGCCCACGAGGCGGTATCGGTGCTGATGCACCCGGATCCAGATCCGGACGCGATGTCGTGTGCCCTCGCAGTGCGGCGACTCGCCGAGAGCGTCGACACCGAAGCGACGATCTACTACGCCGGGGAGATCAGACACCACGAGAACCGCGCCTTCGAGACGGTGCTGAACGTGGACTTCGAGCAGATCGAACACGCCCACGAGGCGACCGATAAGCCGGTCGTGTTGGTCGATCATAATGAACCCCGGGGAGTACCCGGCGCGGAGAAGATCGACCCGATCGCGGTCGTCGATCATCACCCCGGAGACGGGACGGGATCGGATCTCACAGACGTGCGCCCGGACGCCGGCGCTTGCGCGTCGATCATGAGCGAGTACTTCCAACAGCTTGGGTGGGTCCCTGGCGAGGCCGAGGACGAGCAAGAGCGCCCGGCCATCTCGGCCGACGTGACGACCGGTCTCATCTACGGGATCATGTCAGACACCGCAAACTTAACCAAGAGCTGCTCGGAAGCGGAGTTCCGGGCGGCGTCGTTTCTGTACTCGGGCGTCGACCAGGACAAGCTCGACCGGATCGCGAACCCCGATATCGACGAAGAGACACTCGGGGTGAAAGCCCGCGCGTTCGACGAGCGGGAGGTGCGAAACGCCTTCGCCGTCAGCGATGTCGGGGCGGTCTCGAACGTCGACGCCGTCCCGCAGGCGGCCGACGAGCTCCTCCGGCTCGAGGGGATCAACGCCGTCGTCGTACTCGCCGAGAAGGACGGGACGGTCCATCTAAAGGGTCGCTCGCGGGACGATCGGATCCACATGGGAAACACTCTCCAGGCGGCGATCGACGATATCCCGATGGCCGGCGCCGGCGGCCACCCGCGCATGGGCGGCGGGCAGCTCTCGCTCGATCATATGAAGGGGCTCGGTCCCAAGGATGGCGTCGGCCGCGAGCAGCTCCACGAGCGGTTGTTCGAGGCGATGAACGGCGAGCTTTGAGGTCCTCCCCGCGTTGAAACACGGGACTCTCTTCTTGGTTTTCAGTAACCGCCGGCGAGACTCCGGGCGTCGGACGGTCGCTACTCCTCGACGATTCCGTCGTCTGTCACGCGCATGACGGCCTCGCCGTCAGCGAGGTTCGGCGCGTCTTCCAGGCTGACGATCCGCTTGTTTGCCTTTGATTTCCGGAGGTAGATCCGGAACGTCGATGTGTGTCCGAGAATGTTGCCGCCGATCGGCTGTGTCGGGTCGCCGAAAAACGAGTCGGGGTTCGAGGCGACCTGGTTGGTGACGATCACGGCGGTGTTGTTGAGATCGCCCACCCGCATTATGTCGTGCAGGTGCTTGTTGAGCTTCTGCTGGCGCTCGGCGAGCTCACCACGACCGACGTACTCCGCCCGGAAGTGGGCGGTCAGGGAGTCGACACAGAGCAGCCGGATCGGG
>PXQL01000005.1:11603-12451 GCA_003021335.1 Halobacteriales archaeon QH_10_67_13 | reverse complement strand
GTCGCGAGCGGGCTGCAGGCGGTGTTTCGGTACTACGGGTTCCGGCTGCTGCGCCACGAGGAGGAGCTCCGGTACCAGCGGGGTCTCTTCCAGAAGTACACGGGAACGATCCCGCTGTCCAAGGTCCAGACGCTGATGATCCGGGAGAACGTCCTCGCCCGGGCGCTCGGATACGCGAGCCTGGCCATCGAGACCGCCGGCTACGCCCCCAGCCAGGACGGCAGCAGCGTCGAGTCCGCGGTCCCGATCGCCGAGCGCGATCGGGTGTTCGGGTTGGCTCGCACCGTCGAGGACGTCGGCGACCCCGGGTTCACCCGGCCCCCCAAGCGCGCCCGGCGGCGGTACTTGGTCCGGTACTCGATCCTCGTCGGGGGCCTCACGGCGGCGCTGGGGGCGATCCAGGCCGCGACCGGCGAACTCCCGACGTGGTACTACGCCGCCGGGCTGATCGTGCTCGTGGCGCCGGCCGCCCACCTGAAGTGGACACACCTGGGCTATCACGTCGGCGAGGACCACGTCATTACCCAGGCGGGCTTTTGGACCCGCCGGACCACGATCGTTCCGTATTATCGCGTCCAGACGGTCTCGAGCTCGCAGTCGATCTTCCAGCGCCGGCGCAACCTCGAGACGCTGGTCGTCGATACCGCGACCTCGGGCGGGTTCTGGGGCGGCGACGCCGTCGCGCTCGATATCGACGCGGGGGCGGCCGAGGAGCTCAGGGAAAGCGTCCACGACCGGTTCCAGGCGGCCGCGGCCGGCCGGGCATTACAACTGTAGACGATCGAGCTCGAACGGGCGGGTCTGCGTTGGGTCGGACGCGGAAATTAAGCGCTGGCGAGCGGCCGGAT
>PXQL01000005.1:0-11535 GCA_003021335.1 Halobacteriales archaeon QH_10_67_13 | reverse complement strand
CCGCCAGCGTGTACTCTCCAGGCCTGTCGACCTGAGTCTCGAAGCTGACCTCGGTCCGGGCGCCGGCGTCGGCGTGGACGGTCTCGGTTCCGATAGCATCGCCGTCGCGGGTGAGGGTAACCTCGCGCTCGCCGGGGTAGGCCGCCTCGTTTGTCAGCCCGACAGTCACGGTCACGGCGCCCCCGGCCGCGAGTCGCGTTCGGTTCGTGCTCGCGGTCGTAATTGTCGGCGTCGCCGGCTCGCGGACCTCCACGGGGACGGTCGCGCCCCCAACCGAGAGGTTGTAGACTCCGGGGGCGTCGAACCGTTCGGTGACGTTGATCGCGGTCGACTCGTCGGGATCGAGCACGCCGGTCCGGGTCTCGCGGGGCTGGCCGTCGACCGCGACCACTGCCTCGTACTCGCCGGCTGTCCCGCCGGCGTTCGCAACGAGGGCCTCAAGCGAGATCGTCTCACCGGGCACGAGGGTCGGCTCGGCGGTCGACAGCGTCCGGTTGCGGTACGGGCCAGTTACGGTCCTCTCCTTAACCGTCTCGCCGGCCGCGTCGGCGACGATCGACCGGAACCGAGCCGCCGAGACCGTCTCGGAGGCCGCGTTCAGCCGACTCAACACCGTCTGGAGCGAGCGCTCGCGGTCGGTCGCCACGCGCAGCCGCCGATCGAGCTCGCCGCTTACGAGCGCGCCGACGTGGTAGTTTGCGTTGCGCTGCCAGCTGTCGGGGTCGGCGAGAACCGAGTCTGCGTGGATCGAGCGCTCGCCGCGGGCAAGCAGGTCCCGGAACCGCTCGAAGGAGATCCGGTCCTGCTCGAAGGTTGCGAGCGCCGCGTAATAGGTCGCGCTCGCCTCGGTGAACCACTGGAGGTTAGCGGCGAGGTCGTAGTCCTGGCGGGTGTGGACGTATTCGTGAATCCAGACGTTGTCGGGATCGGCGAGGGGCTCCACGTCCCGGACCCACATGTCTGACTCGCCGGTCTGGAGCCCGCGCACGCCCCACTCGACACCCTGGGTGGGCGCCGCGATCGCGAGCACCTGTTCGTCGCGGTCCCCGACCCGCAGGCGGTCGGCCGCCGCGCCCAGCGAGGCGAAAATGTCCGTGGGGGCCTCCTCGAGCGTGGCCGCCTCGGGGACGACCAGCTCGAAGCGCTGGCCGTGGGAGTCGTTTGTGTACCGATCGTAGGGGCCGAGATACGCCGTCTGATCGCCAACGGCGCCCTGGCGGGCGGTCGTCGTCCGGTCGAGGACGACCCGAACGTCCTCGCCGCGCCAGCTCCATTCGTGTCCGTCGCGGGGCTGGCGGACCACAGCCCAGTCGCCGGTGTCGGCGAAGAGGAGCGATCCCGGCGCCGCGATCGGGCCGTCCGGAGAGACCGTCTCGTTTGCCGGCAGCCGGTACCGGAGGCGTGGACCGTCGGTCTCGCCGTCCCAGGCGTAGGTGCGGTCGTCGACGGCCTCGAAGCCGATTCGTGACTGGACGGCCGCCTCCGCCGGGAGCGTCACCTCAAGCGACTCCAGCCGGTCGGGCAGCCGGTACTCGTAGGTCGCCGCGTACGTCCCCGGAACGTTCGGAACGAGGCCCAGCTCCCGGGTGAGATCGATCGTCTCCGTGCTTGAGGCCTGTGCCTGCTCGGTCAGGGCCGAGGCGAGGCTCGTCCGTTCGTCCGTTACCTGCGGGCTCACCCCGGTGGCCGGCTCGGCGACCGCGACGAGTCCGCCCGCGAGCACGAGAATCAGCACGACCGCGACCGTCCCCTGACGCGAACGAATCACGACCCGCGGTACCGTCGCGAACGGTATGAGTCCACCGTTCGACGGCCGATCGGCCGCCCAGCGACCGCACCGACCTGAGGGTAGCAAATCCTAACCAGTCCGGGAGACAACCCGCCTTCATAGACGACCGGGATAGCCAGGAGATGCCGGGAGCGATCGTCGAGGAGTACCTCCGCAGGGAGCGTGGGACCCGGAGGCTGCTTGACGAGCTCGCCGCCATGGTGCTTAAGGGATGAGACGAGCGCCTCTGCGAGCGGATCCGGGCGTTTGCCGACAGCGACCGCAAGGTGTTTTTCACCGTCGCGCTCGCGCTCACCGGCTCGAAGCAGTTTTTCAGCAACGTTAAGACACAGCCCAGGGTCGAGCGGGCCGACAGGCTGCGAGCGCTCCCCGAGACGTACCCGGCGCTTGCCAATCGGTTCGGTCTGGTGCGCACGGAGGTCTCGAGCGACCGGCACAATCCGGTCACGGGACTGGACGTGACCACGGGCTACCACGACGAGGAGGAGGTGCCGTTCGTCTCCTACACGCTGTACTCCGGAGAGACACCACTCCACGAAGCCCGCGGCTCGCCACAGGAGATCCTCCAGACGGCAAGGTATCTCGTCCAGGCGACGAACGACTTCATAGATGAAGCCCGCTATCCCGGTCGAGGGCCGTACTGGCACGGCCTACACCCCCACCGCCGATGAGTGGGGAACCTCCCGAGGTCGGGGCACGATCTGTGACCGTGGGACCCAACGACTTCAGTCGTGGAAGGATGTCAGTCCAGTCCCTCGCCCTGGTAGGTGCCGTCGTAGGTCCCCTCGTGGTCGGCGCGAGCGAGCACCAGCTGGCCGATCCGGGCGCCGGGTTCGATCTCAATCGGGTGATAGACCTCGAGTAGCCCCTCGCCGCGGCCCTCGTACCCGGCCTCCCAGACTGCGGTGTTGAGCGTACAGGAGTTGCGCAACAGCGACGACCGCGGGTAGACGTAGCCGACATGTCCCTCGGGAATCGCGACCCGCTCTGCGTAACCGACGACGTGCCCGCCCGGAGACAGACTGTACGCGTCACCCCCGGCGGAGCGCTCCGCCCGATCCCCGACGGTCTTGCCGTCGCAGCCGATCCGCCCGGGCTCGGTCTGCTCGAACACGCGATCGAGTGTGAGATCGACCCCGTGCGGTCCCGGCTGGTCTGGCCCGAGCGCGCCGAGCTGCTCGGCGACGAAGGTGCCGCTCTCGAACATGATCGTCGCTCGCACCGGCGAATAAAAAACCCCCGTCCCAGGCCCGTCTCGCCGGGGGCACCGTCGCGTCGGATTTATAACAGCTCGCGACGACGACCAGATGTGAACCGACAGCAGACGTTCTTACTCGGGCTCATGCTCGTCACGGCCGTGGCGAGCTTTCTGGTCTTGCTGCCCTTCCTCCAGTTCGTGCTGGCGGCGCTGTTGCTCGGGTACGTGCTCCGGCCGGCACACTACCGGCTCGCGACCTACGTCGGCGACCGGATCGCGGCCGTGCTCGTGATCGCCGGGGCAACCGTCGCGATCGTGCTACCCCTCGCCTACGTCGGGTTCGTCATCTCGCGGGACGCCCAGCGGCTCGCAGAGGGCGAGACCGAGCTCGACCTCAGCGCGATCGAGACCGAACTCGATGCGATCACCGGCGCCGAGGTCGACCTGACCGGCGCGACCAGCGATCTCGGTGCGTTGCTCGCGGACTTTTTCAGCGCGAACGCCCCGGCGATCGTCTCCTATCTCACCTACGCCCTGCTCGGGCTCGTGCTCGTGCTCTTTTTAGTCTATTACGTGCTGATCGACGGCCCCGCGTTCATCCAGTGGGGGGTCGACGTGGTGCCGCTTGACGACGCCGTCGCCCGCGAGCTGCTCGCGCGCACCGACCGGATGGCCTGGGGGGTCGTGGCCGGGCACATCTTCGTCGCGGTCGTCCAGGGGCTGCTCGGCGGCGTCGGACTGGCAATCGCGGGGCTTCCAAACGTCGTCTTCTGGACGGCGGTGATGGTGCTCACCGCGCTGTTGCCGGTGATCGGGGCATTTCTCGTCTGGGGGCCGGCCGTCGGATACCTGTATCTGGTCGGCGATCCGGTCGCGGCCGGCTTTCTGCTCGCCTGGGGGGCGATTCCGGTGAGCCTGGTCGATAACTACCTGCGGTCGATCGTGATCGACCAGTCGGCCGACGTCAACCCGGGGGTGATCCTCGTCGGCGTTGTCGGCGGGGTCTACGCGTTCGGACCCGTCGGGCTGTTCGTCGGGCCGCTGGTGATCGGGCTGCTCGCGGCGGTGATCCGGGCCTTTGACACCCACTACGATCGGCTCTCGACGGCGACGCCGCCGCCGGAGACGTCCGAGGAGGGTCGGCTCAGCTGGCTCGATACGGAGCCGGCCGCCGCCCAAGAGGATTACGGCGGCCACGCCCCCGCGGCGCCGAATCACGGCCATGGACGACCGCATCCGCGAGCACGCAGAGACGCTCGTCGGCTGGAGCGCGCGGGTTGAGGAGGGAGACGACGTTCTGATCAGCGTCGGCGAGGGCGCCCACGAGCTGGGCGTGGCCGTCGCGGAGCGGCTCGGAGACCGCGGTGCGAACGTGGTCTCGCTGTACGGCTCGCCGGAGCTGAGCCGGGCGTACCTGCGGGCCCACGACGGCGAGTTCGAGACCGATCCCGAGTTCGAGCTGGCGCTGTACGAACGCGCCGACAGCGTGCTCTCCCTGCGGGGCTCGCGCAACGCGAGCGCCCGGGCGGACGTTCCCGGGGAGATCCGCCGGGAGTACGCCACGGCCCGGGAGGGAATCCGCGAGGCTCACACGAACACCGACTGGGTGTCGACGATCCACCCCACACGGGCCATGGCCCAGCAGGCCGGCATGAGCTACGCGGCCTACCGGGAGTTCGTCTACGACGCCATCCTCAGAGACTGGAAACAGCTTGCCGAGGAGATGGACCGGCTGAAGACGCTGCTCGACGAGGCGAGCACGGCCCGCGTCGTCGCCGGGGGCGCCGGGACCGACCTGTCTTTCTCATTGGAGGACCGGCGGGCGGTCAACAGCGCCGCGAGCGTGGCCTACGACTCCCACAACCTCCCCAGCGGCGAGGTGTTCACCGCCCCCCGAGACGCGACCGGCGAGATCACCTTCGACGTGCCGATGACGATCCGGGGGGCGCGGGTACGAAACGCCCGGCTCGAGCTCGTCGACGGTGTGGTCGTCGACTGGGCGGCCGAACTCGGCGAGGAGGGGCTCACTGAGATCGTCGAGACCGACGACGGCGCCCGGCGGTTCGGCGAGTTCGGCGTCGGGATGAACCGCGGCATCGACCGGGTCACCGACCAGATCCTCTTCGACGAGAAGATGGCCGGCACCGTTCACTTCGCGCTCGGGCGAGCCTACGACGCCTGCCTCCCCGAAGGAGAGTCGGGCAACGACAGCGCGGTCCACGTCGACCTGATCGCGGACATGCGGGGCGGCGACACCAAACTCGAGATCGACGGCGAGACCGTCCAGCGCGGCGGGTACTTCCGGTGGGAGGACGGCTTCGAGGGCGCCGAGGACTGACCGGCCGGCGAGACCGAGCCGCCGGGAGCGTTTTCTGCGCCCGGCGCCTGGAGCGGTCGTGAACGAACTTACGCTTGATCACGTGCCGATCGCCTGGCACGACCACGAGGAGATCGTCGCCGCCTTCGAGCGGGTCGGGCTCGCCCCGGAGTTCGGCGGCGTCCACGAGGAGGCCGGCACCCAGATGTCGCTGGTCGGCTTCGACGACCGCTCGTACGTCGAGCTGATCGCCCCCCGAGCGGACGCCGAGCTCGGGGACGCCTGGGCCTGGACCGAGCACATCCGCCGGGATGGCGGGCCGGCGGCGTGGTGTGTCCGAACCGATGACATCGTCGCCGAGACGACCCGTGTCGTCGAGGCCGGCTTCCCCGTCGACGGGCCACACCCCGGGAGCCGGCGGCGCTCGGACGGGCGACTCGTCGAGTGGGACCGGACCGAGATCGGCGCGGTCGAACGTCGACTGTTGCTGCCGTTCGCGATCGCGGACCGTACGCCGGTCGCCGCCCGCGTCCCGACCACGCCGAGCGTCGCCGACGGACCACTGACGGGCGTCGGCGAGGTGGTGCTGGGCGTGCGGGAGATCGAGCGGGCGGTCGAGACCTTCCGCCGGCTCTACCGGGTCCCGCGGCCGGTCCGAGCGGAGGTTCCCGAGTTCGGGCCCGTCGGGTCGGTGCCCGGACGGCCGGTCTCGTTCGTGACCCCCGGCGCGGAGTGGCTGGCCGATCGACTCGATCGGTTCCGGCCCGGGCCCTGTCTCTGCCTGCTCGAAACTCGCGATATGGAGTCCGCACGCCAGATACATCCGCTCGAAGCGCCGATCGAGTGGCCCCGCGGACGGGTGGCCTTCTTCGACGACGAGACCGTCGGGCGGTGGCTCGGGGTGATCGAGCGACCGCCTCAGAACTGACCGAACGTCGACTGGCCGCTCTCGCCGGCGTAGTCGGCGGCGGTGACGAGCGCGTCCTCGAAGCGGTCGCGCCGGCTTGGGTCGTACAGCGTCGCGGCCGGGTGGACCGAGACCAACACCGGACGGTCGGTCCCGCCGATCCGCACGCGGTCGATCTGTCCGGCCTCGCCGGTGACCGGAACGTCGCGATCGAGCAGCCGTTCTGCGGGTACCTTTCCCAGGGCGATCACGAGCGCGGGGTCGACGGCCGCGATTTCGCGGTCAAGATAGCCGGCACAGTTCGACCGCTCGGCGGCAGTCGGATCGCGGTTCTCCGGGGGCCGACACCGCACGCAGTTCGTGATTCGCACGTCCTCGCGGTGGAGCCCGGCGGCCCGCAGCGCCTCGTCGAGCACGTCGCCGCTCCGGCCGACGAACGGCTCGCCGCGCTCGTCCTCTCGCGCGCCCGGCGCCTCGCCGACGAACAGCAGTGCCGCGTCCCGCGGACCAACGCCGTTGACGATCCGCGATCGAGATTCGATGAGCGCCGGACAGCGCTCACAGCCCCCAACCTCGGCGGTCTCTGCGTTCCAACAGGAGTGATTGGTCATACCCGGGAGAAACACCCGACCGCAAAGGCTCTGTCGACACCGCCGGACTACCGGCGGAACCAGTCGGCGGCCCGGGCCGCGAGCTGGGCCACCCGCACCGGCTCCGGGCGGTCGGTCTCGGTCGTGTGTCGGACGACTGTTGCCGCTCGCTCGTTTCCGCACCCGACCCCGCGGACGAACACCGGCGGCTCGGTCTCGACCCGGTGGCGGGGCGGCTGGGCGCGGTAGGTCTCGAGCCGGCGGGCCCGTTCCTCGCCCTCGAAGGCATCGGCGATCGCGGCCTCAAGGCCCGGACTCTCCTCGAAGCTCACCGACAGGACGGGCAGACCGGTCGTCTCGCGGAGCTCGCGGAGGTCGACGATATTGAACCAGGCCGGCGCGATGCCCGCGATCATAACTAACTGAACGTCCTCGCGATCGAGACGTTCGAACACCGAGCGAATCGCCTCGGTAGCGTCGGTGCCCCCGACCGTGCACGTCTCGAAGACAAACCCGTCGACGGTCCGGTCGATCCGGACCACAGCACCAGCGAGGGTGCTCTTGGTCTCTCGGTAGGATTCGGCGATACCCAGCACTCGCGCGCCGGGCTTGAGACTCACGTCTCGTCTTTGATCTCGTCGAGCTGGCTCAGCAGTTCGTCGTTGGACGCGGTAAACTCGAAATCGACCGAGCCGTTGTGGTCGCTCTCGCCGGTCGCGACGCCGTCCTCGTCGTCAAAATCGGTGTTGTACTCCTGGTTGTCTTGTTCAGATTCGTCGTAGCTTCCGAACCCCATACGTGTATCAACAGTAGCTTCGATGGTAAAAATGGTGCGGGGGATATCAACGAGTATACATTACCGTCGAGTCGGGGGTTCGAGCCCGGACGTTCAAGCCCGCCGGGATCCGAAGACCGGGTATGGATGTTCACAATCTGACTGCCGACGCCGAGGCGTTCACCTGCAACGCGTACCTCGCGGCCGGCGAGATTCCGACGCTTGTTGACGCGGGGACGATCGCGGGGATCGAGACCCGGATCGCAGAACGCGTCGACGGCCTCGATCGGGTCGTGCTCACTCACCAACACCCCGATCACGTCGAGCAACTTGAGGCGGTCGTCGATGCGTTCGACCCCGAGGTGTTCGCCTACGCCGAGCACCCGCTCCGGACGGACGCGCTAACAGACGGCGAGGCCGTCGCGATCGGCGACGAGGACTACGAGGTGGTCTCCACGCCCGGCCACGCCGAAGATCACGTCTCGCTGGTCGGCGAGCGGGCGGTCTTCTCCGGGGACGTAGTCGTCTACGAAGACGGAGCCTACGACGGCGGCAGCTTCGGCCGGACTGACATCCCCGGCGCCTCCCGGGAGCGGCTGATCAAGAGTCTAAGCGACCTGCTCGATCGGATGCCCGAGAGCGTCGACCGGCTGTACCCCGGACACGGCGACTCGTTTTCGGGGGATGTCCACACGATCGTCGACCGGGCGCTCTCGCGGGCCGAGCGTCACGAACCCAAGTATCCGGAAGAGTAACGATGTAGGATCGTTCGATGAAAAAAAGACTCGCGAGCCGTCTCAGGCGCTTCTGCTCTCGCGGGCCTTCGGTCGGAGGTTGCCGTAGCCACACTTCCGACACTGGTCTGCCCGCTGGGGGTTGCGGGCGTTACACCGCATGCAGATCTGCGTGTTGAAGATGCGCTCTTCGGCGGTGTCAAATCTTGCCATATGCCATGATAGCCGGCGGCGCGAATAAGCGTTACCGTCTCGGACTCGGCGGTCAGCCGTCTCAGTCCTCGGATCCGCGGGCGAGGTACTCGGACTGGACGGCGATCACCGCACCCGAGTCGGCACACGCCGCGTACCGATCGAGCGGTTCGGCGTTGAGCTCGAGGAACGTCTCGCCCCACCGAACCTTCGAGAGAAGCTGCTCGGCGCGGGCGCGCTCCCCCAGGATCGCGAGCGCTCCGGCAAGTGCCTCGACAGTGGTCAGCTGGAACGGCGTTCCGTAGTTTATTGGATTGGCCGCGACCAGGAACGGCAGCGACCGGTGCCGACCGGCGAGCCCGGACGCGACAGTTTCGGGCTCGTCGTTTGCACTCTCCCAGGAGACATCCAGGGCGACCAGCCGGTCGGCGTCGGCGTCGGCCGGTGACAGGGCCCGATCGGCGAAGGGATCGAGGACGATTCCCGGCGGGGTCGCCGCGTCCGAGCGATGCAACTCGACGAGGTCGAACTTCGACAGCTGCCGGGCCGTGCACTTTTTGGGATCGTCGTCGGCACCGTACCGGACGTGCAAATCCACACGTTGAGTAGGCGCCCGGGCCCAAAAGCCGCTCCGGTTGCGGGGAAGAATTTATATACTGGTCGGATAAATCGAGGAGTATGGCACGAGTCGACGACACGACCGACATCCGACTCGCGCTCGCGATCGATATTCTCGTAGGGGTCTAGCTACCCCTACACCTACTCCACCACAGTCCGGCTCCGCACGTACCGGCGAGCAGCTACTCTCACACCGACATACGATGACAGACACACAGCCCGAGCGCGACGGCACGCAACACACGCAGAGCACAGACGACGCGACCGATCGAGCCGAGCCGATGAAAGACCTCAGCCACCGGGCCCCGACCGAGGGCCCGACGCGGAGCTTCGAACGAGGCACGGAGGGCCGCGACGAGATGGCCTGAGGACCGCCAGAGGGGCACGGAACCCGCCAGGCGACAGAGACGAGCGACGGTCTCAAAGGACCAGATCTATTTACCGGCCCGCCGTACCAACGTGCGTGACGACACCCCTGTCCGGCGACCGGGCGACCCCGACCGTCCGCCGGGCCGAGCGGATGGACCTGCTCGCGGTCCACCGGATCGAGCAGGCCTCCTTTTCGGAACCCTGGCCGTACGCCGCCTTCGAGACGTTCCTGAACACTCCGGGCTTTCTCGTCGCCGACGGCGGCGGCATCGTCGGGTTCGTCGTGGCGAACCTGCTTGCCGACTCCGCCCGCCAGGTCGGGCACGTCAAGGACCTCGCGGTCGCGCCGGGGAGCCGCAGCCAGGGGATCGGCGGTCGGCTGCTCGATCGGGCGATCGCGGTCCTGTCGAACCAGGGGGCGACGGCGATCAAACTCGAGGTCCGAGAGAGCAACGACCCCGCCCGCTCGCTGTACGAGTCTCGGGGCTTCGAGCACCGCCGAACGGCCGCGAGCTACTACGCCGACGGCGAGGACGCCCTGGTGCTGGTCCGGCCCGCGTAGGCCTGGCGAGGAGAGCGCAGAAACGGTGTTCTTAAGCGTCGGTGCGCCACATATTGTCGGCATGAGCGACGACCACGACGAGGAGTCAGCCGACGAGGCCAACGAGCCTGAGGCAGACGACGTGGACGCCCAAGATACCGAGGAGGAGAACGTTGAGGAGGACGAGAACGTTGAGGAAACGGACGAGGAGTCTCTACAGGAGGGCGACTTTGTGACCGTAGACTACACCGCCCGGACCGTCGAGGACGACCAGCTGGTCGACACGACCGATCCCGGGGTGGCAGACGACGAGGGCGTCAACGCCGACCAGGAGTTCGAACCCCGGACGATCGTGCTCGGCGAGGGACACCTGTTCCCCGGCGTCGAGGAGAAGATCGTCGGGAGCACCGTCGGCGCGTCCGGGACGGCGGTCGTGCCGGCCGGCGAGGCCTTCGGCGAGTACGACGACGACGAGGTGCGGACGATCAGCACCGACCGGATCCCCGAGGACGACCGGTACCCTGGCGCACAGGTCCAGGTCGACGGCGATCAGGGATTCGTCGAGACGATCGTCGGTGGACGCGCTCGGGTTGATTTCAACCACCCGCTTGCCGGCGCCGACATCGAGTACGAGTACGAGGTGCTCGACACCGTCGATGACCGCACGGAACAGGCCGAGCAGCTGCTCCGGCTATTTCTGGATCTGGATCTTCAACTGCGCTTCGAGACCGACACCGTCGAGGAGGAACAGCTTGTCGAACCCGACGAGGACGAAGCGGATGAGGGCGAGGATGAAGAGGCGGACCCCGAACTCGAGACCGTCGAGGTAGAGAAGGAGTCGCTGTACATCGAGGCCACGCCGCAGCTGACGATGAACCAGCAGTGGATGATGCAGAAACAGCAGATCGGCCAGCAGATGATGGAGTTGCTAGGGATCGACCGGATCGTCGTCGAGGAGATCATCGACGGCGGCGGCATGGGGATGGGCATGCCCGGGATGATGGGCGGCACCGGCGGAGCCGGCGGCCTCGAAGAGGCCCTCGAGGAGGCGGACGTCGACGCCGACGAGCTGGCAGAAGAGCTGTAGATCGATCAGCCCAGCCGCGCGGCCGCCACCGTCCGGAGCGTCGATCGATCCGCGATCCGGTCGTGCTCGGGCCCAGTCAGGCGGAAATCGAAAACATCGATATTCTCAGCGATGTGGGCCGGGGTCGTCGACATCGGGATCGTCACGACGTTCTCGTGGTGGATCGTCCACCGCAGGGCCGTCTGCGGGCCGGTCTTGTCGTACCGCCGACCGATCTCGGCGAGCAGTTCGTTGTCGATCGCTCCACTGTTTGCGAGTGTGCTGTATGCTGTGAGAAGCGTGGAACGATGACTCCAGAGCCGTCGAGACGGCCTCATAGGCGGTCGGCTCGTCCATCTGCCAGGTGCCGAGGCCGATCGCCGGTACCTGCGCGCCGCCCGCGGTTTCGCACTCCATCGTCGTAGTTACGGAAGTTCGA
>PXQL01000004.1 GCA_003021335.1 Halobacteriales archaeon QH_10_67_13 | reverse complement strand
CGACGGGTTCAATTTCCTGCTCGCGCTCGGAGACAGCTTCGCCCGCAACCCCAGCGAGGACGCCTACTACGGCGACGAGGAGGCAAAGCCCCTGACAGAAAACTTGTCGGATCTCAACGAGGGGGGCGTGATCGTCTACGACGAGGGCGTGCTCGCCGAGGCCGCCGAGGCAGTCGATCTCGAGGCCCGAGCCGCCGAGAACGACTGGCACGTCTACCCCGTCGATCTGCGGGAGATGGCCCGCGAGCAGGGCCGAGAGGTAATGCGAAACACCGCGGGCGTGGGCGTGACCGCCGCCCTGCTCGACATCGACACCGGGTACTTCGAGGAGCTGATAAGCGAGGTGATGGGCGGCGAGATCGAGCAGGCGAACCTCGAGATCCTCGCGACCGCCTACGAGCGGGCCAGCGAGTTCGACCGGACCCACGACCTGCGGGTTCCGACCGGCGAACACGACGCTGAGATGGCGATGCTCTCGGGGAGCAACGCGATCGCCTACGCCGCCCTGGACGCCGGCTGTCGGTTCATCTCGGGGTACCCGATGACCCCCTGGACGGACGTGTTCACGATCATGTCTCAGAACTTGCCCCGGTACGGCGGCATCTCGGAGCAGGTCGAGGACGAGATCGCGGCCGCCTCGCTGGCGATCGGGGCCTCCCACGCCGGCGTGAAGGCGATGTCCGGCTCCTCGGGCGGGGGATTCTCGCTGATGAGCGAACCGCTGGGCATGGCCGAGATGACCGAGACGCCGGTCGTGTTGATCGAGGCGATGCGGGCCGGCCCCTCGACGGGAATGCCCACGAAAACCGAGCAGGCCGACCTGGAACACGTCCTGTACACGAGCCAGGGCGACTCCTCCCGGGTGGTGTTTGCCCCCGGCTCGGTCCGGGAGGCCTACGAGCAGACCCGGGCGGCCTTCGAGATCGCCTACGAGTATCACCTCCCGGCGATCGTGCTGTACGATCAGAAGCTCGGCGGCGAGCTCCGGACGGTCCCGACGGCGTTTTTCGACCGCGAGCCCGACCCAAGTCTGGGGGCGACCCTCTCCGAGGAGGAACTTGCCGAGGTCGCCCACGACGCCTCGGGGAAGTTCCGCCGGTACCGACACGACCCAGAGGACGGCGTCAGCCCGCGCTCGATTCCGGGCCAGGCCGGCGGCCGGTTCCTCGCGACGGGCAACGAACACCAGCAGGTCGGCCACATCAGCGAGGATCCCGACAACCGCAGGGCACAGGTCGACCGTCGACTCCGGAAGTTCGACGCGATCCGCGAGGCGCTCACGGATCGCGGGCACCAGGCATACCGCGGCCCCGAGGGGGCGACTTACGGGCTGCTCGCCTGGGGCAGCCAGCAAGACACCGTCTTCGAGGCGGTCGATCGGCTCCGCGAGGCCGGCCACGACGTGCGGGCCCTGGGCGTGAGCGACCTCGTCCCGTACCCACGGGCGGAGGTCGAGGCCTTCCTCGAGGACGTCGAGGAGGCGGTCGTCGTCGAGATGAACGCCACCGCGCAGTTTCGCGGGCTCACCCAGCGCGAACTGGGCCGGTTCGGCCCGAAGCTCTCGAGCATGCTGAAATACGACGGCGAGCCGTTCGAGCCCGGCGAGATCGTCGAGAGCTTCCGCGCGACCGTTGAGGAGACCGAGCCGACGGAGCCGGCCCGCAACGTCCGGCTGGCCAGGGGGGACTGAGATGACCGACAGAAGACGGATACACCGACGAGGACGAACGACTGCACGACAGACAGATCGGAGTGATCAGGCATGACGGCGTTTTCAGCCATCGACGGACAGGAGGAACCGGAGCCGGACAAGGAGTCATTCACGCCGGAGGTCGAGCCACAGCCGACGTGGTGTCCCGGGTGCGGCGATTACGCGGTATTGCGGGCGCTAAAAGGCGCGATGCCCGCGGTCGGGCGCAGCCCCGAGGAGGTGTTGCTCACGACCGGGATCGGCTGCTCGGGGAAGCTCTCGAGTTACTTCGAGAGCTACGGGTACCACGCGATCCACGGCCGGGCGCTCCCGGTCGCCCGGGCCGCGAAGCTCGCCAACCCCGGTCTGGAGGTGGTCGCGGCCGGCGGCGACGGCGACGGGTACGGCATTGGGGGCAATCACTTCATCCACACCGCCCGGGAGAACCACGATCTCACCTACATCGTGTTCAACAACGAGATCTTCGGGCTCACGAAGGGCCAAACCTCGCCCACCTCGCCGAAGGGCCACGAGTCGAAGACCCAACCTCACGGGAGCGCGAAAGACCCGATCCGACCGCTCTCGCTGTCGCTTTCGGCCGGGGCGTCCTACATCGCTCGGACGGCCGCGACGAACCCGCGACAGGCAGAGGAGATACTCACCGAGGCGATCGAACACGACGGGTTCGCCCACGTCGATTTCCTCACGCAGTGTCCCACTTGGAACAAAGACGCGAAGGAGTACGTCCCCTACATCGATGTCCAAGAGGCTGAGGACATCGAGTTCGACGTCACCGACCGGCGTGAGGCCGGCGAGGCGATGTACGAGGCCGAGTCCCGGCTCTACGAGGGCGAGGTGCTGACCGGGCGGTTCTACCGCGACGACCGGCCCTCCTACGGCGAGGAAAAGCGCCGCACCGGCGAGATGCCCGAGGAGCCACTCGCCGAGTCCTACGGCGAGAACGAGTGGCCCCAGCCGGCCAGCGATCTCATCGACAAACACACCTAAGCACTCGCCGGCTCTGCGAGACGAAACCGAGGATCTGCGCTTCGACGACCGAGACGGCAAAGGACAGTTGCCGTTTCGGAAGGTATTTTTCACCTGACGTAAACATATAAGTATGAGCACCGAACAGACCGAGCGCCGGATCCTCTCGGTCCTCGAGGAGGAGGCCCGGGCCTCGTACGCGGACATCGCAGACCGGGCCGGCGTCTCGAAACCCACCGTCAGGAAGTACATCAAGCAGCTTGAAGAGGAGGGAGTCGTCGTCGGCTACTCGGCCGAGATCGATCCGAAAAAGCTCTCGGGCCAGACGATCGCGTGGGTCGGGATCGACGTCGAGAGCGAACAGTACGTGACGGTGACCCAGCGGCTTGCGGAGCTCGACGCCGTCGAGTCGCTGTACACCTCGAGCGGCGATCACACGCTGATGGCAGAGATCCGGGCGACCGACGGGGAGGAGCTCGGAGACGTGATCAGCGAGAGGATCACTCGCCTCGAGGGCGTCACCGCCGCACACCCGTCCTTTTTGCAGGAGCGACTGAAGTGAGATCCTCGGCGGCCGGACCGCACGGGAGATGACCGATCGCCTCATCGTCGGCAAGGGATCGCTCGTGCAGACGCTCGTCGAGGAGCTCGCGGCCCGCGGGTCGGCACCGTCGGTTGCGGTCGCGGCCGACGGGCCCGCGGGGGCGTTCGGGGATCGGGAGGTCGACGCGGAAACGCTCGCGATCACGGACCCGGCAGCCCTCGCCGAGCGGTACGACCCGGAGGTGGTGTTCGTCGTCGCCGACGCCGCGGTCGCCCGGGCAGCCCGGAGAGCGTTCCCGGAGGCATACATCGTCGGGTACGGCCCCCGCAGAGAGTTGGATGCGATCGTGGACCGGGTCGTCGATCCCGTCGCGGCGGTCGCCGGCGCCGCGCTCGAGCAAATCGGGCCGTCGGGGCGGCGGGCCGGCCGGCTCCGCGGGGTGTTGCGCGGGCTCGACTCGCTCGCGGTGGTCACCCACGACAGTCCCGACCCGGACGCGATCGCGAGCGGGACGGCCCTGGCCGCACTCGCGGACGACCTCGGCTGTCGCGCCGGCGTCCTGTACGCCGGGCGGATCGCACACCACGAGAACCAGGCGCTTGTCAACCTCCTCGATCTCGACCTCCAGGCGATCGAGGGCACAGAGGCGCTCGCCGAGTACGACGGCGTCGCGCTGGTCGATCACTCCCGACCAGGAGTCAACGACCAGCTGTCCTTGGAGACGCCGATCGACATCGTGATCGATCACCACCCTGCGTCCGGGCCGACCACGGCCGAGTTTACCGATGTCCGGAGCGAGGTCGGGGCGACGAGCACGCTGCTGGTCGAGTATCTCGATGAGTTCGGTCTCGACCCGCCGGAACCGATCGCGACCGCGCTGCTCTTTGGAATCCTCGTCGACACCAACGAGTTCGTTCGGGGCGTGTCGCCGGCGGACTTCGAGGCCGCCGCGTGGCTGGTGCCGCGGGCGGATTTCGATCGGGTCGAACAGATCGAGTCGCCGTCGATGAGCGCGAGCGCGCTCGAAACCGTCGGGGCCGCGATCCGGAACCGGACCGTCGAGGACGGACTCGTCATCACGTGGGCCGGAAGCGTCTCCCGACGGACCGCGATCGCACAGGCGGCCGACCGGCTGCTCGAGCTCGAGGGAGCGAGCACGGTCGCCGTGATCGGGGTCCGTCGGGAGACGGTCCACGTCTCGGCCCGGTCCCGGGGCGGGTTCGACGTCGGAGAGCTGCTCCGGGAGGCGTTCGGCGCGGTTGGGAGCGCCGGCGGACACGTTGACATGGCCGGCGCACAGATCGAGCTATCGGCGCTCGCGACACCGCCGACCGGGGCGGAGGCCGAAAACGACCACGACGACTCCGAGGGCGATTCCGGCGTCGATCCCGAGGCAGCGCGGGCTCCCGCGATCGGGCTCCTCCGGCGCGCACTCGAGTCCGATCACGCCGCCGCGGAACCCTGAGCGGAGTCGCGGGACTTTTGTTAGCTGGAATCGAGATTCACGGCAATGACCGACGAGGACGACGCGACCGTCGAGGCGTACATGACCCGCGAGGTCGCGACGGTGTCACCCGACGAGACGGTCGGGGCAGTCACCGAACGGATCGCCTCGGGGGACGATCACAGCGGTTTCCCGGTCTGTGACGGCCGTCGCGTCGAGGGGTTCGTGAGCGCACACGACCTCCTGCTCGAGGAGGCCCACGAGCCCATCTTCAAAGTGATGACCACTGACATTCTCGTCGCACACCCCGAGATGGATATCGACGACGCCGCCCGGGTGATCCTTCGCTCGGGGATCCGGAAGCTCTCGGTCGTCGACGACGCCGGCAACCTGGTGGGGATCATCTCGAACGCGGACGTTATTCGGAGTCACATCGAGCGTGCGACCCCCGGGAAGGTCGACAAGCTGATGCAAACCCTCGAAAACATCCACGGCGTCGAGACCCGTAACGAACGCCGAGAGGTCCTCCTGGACGAGCTGACCCCGACACAGGGAAAGGTGTACGCCGACGAGCTCGAAGGGCGGCGCTACGAGCTCGAGCGGGGGCTGGCCGAGCCGCTCGTGGTCGTCGACGCCGACGGGCAGCTCCTGCTTGCCGACGGTCACCACCGGGTGACCGCCGCCAGGACGCTCGGTATCGACGAGATGGAGGCGTACGTGATCGTCATCGACGAGCCGGTCGAGCTGGGACTCGCACGGACCGCAGAGAGCGAGAACTTGGGGTCGATCGAGGACATCGAGTCGGTCGATTACGCCCACCACCCGCTCGTCGAGACGACCCAGCGGCTCAGCGAGTAGCCCCAGCGCAGGCGAGCGGGCTCCGGCGCCGTTCGTCGAACGCTTCGACCGGGGAGCCACGGGACCGGAGTTTCTCAGGTCGTCGAGTCAGGCCAACTCCGCGCCGGGATCCTCGACGCCAGCCCGTTCGAACAGCCGGCGGGCCTGCCGTGCGGCGTCGGCCTGTGCCCGTTCGAGGTCGATCGTGAGCAGTGTCCGGTCGTGCATCAGCAGCTGGCCGTCACAGATCGTGTGCCGGACATCGGCGCCGTTTGCGGTGTAGACGAGCGAGGTCACGGGGTTGTGCCCGGGATCGAACTTCGGCTCGCTCGTGTCGACGACGATGAGATCGGCGTTGTTACCGGGCTCGATCCGGCCGCTGTCTATATCGAGTGCGCGGGCGCCCTCGACGGTGGCCATCTCGAGGACGGCCTCGGCAGGCAGGGCAGCGGCGTCTCGGGTCGCGATCTTCGCGACCATCGCGGCGTCGCACATCTCGTCGAACAGGTCCAGGTCGTTGTTCGAGGCCGGGCCGTCCGTTCCGAGTGCGACGGGGACGCCCGCCTCGCGCAGTCGCGCGACTGGGGCGATTCCACTCGCGATTTTCATGTTCGCTGCCGGGTTGTGGATCGCCGTCACCCCCCGCTCTGCTAGCAAGTCGATCTCGTTGTCGTTTACGTGCACGCAGTGTGCGAGGGTGTCCCCGGGCTCGAGCATTCCGAGCTCGTCGGCGTAAACGATCGGCCGCCGTCCGGTCTCCTCGAGAACGCGGGCGACCTCGTCTTCGGTCTCGTTCGTGTGGTAGTGCAGCGGAAACCCCTCCTCGCGGGCGGTCGGGACGTGGGTCTCGAGGACATCCCGATCGACGGTCGCGGGGTTGTGGGGCTGGACGGTCGTCCGGACGCGGCCGTTTGCGGCCCCGTCGAGCTCGCGGGCGGTCTCAAGGCTGTGTTTCATGTCGGCGTGGGCGGCCGCCGAGTCCTTGCCGACGCTGATCGCGGTGTGGCCAAGCGTGGCCCGGACCCCGGCGCGCTCGACGACCGCGGCGATCTCGGGAACCTCGAAGTACATGTCCGAGAAGGCGGTGATCCCCGAGCGGATCATCTCGGCGACGCCTAAGCGGGCGCCGGCCCGGACGTCCGCGGGCTCAAGGGCGGCCTCAACCGGCCAGACGGTCTCGTTGAGCCACTGCTCTAAGGGTTCGTCCTCGGCGAACCCGCGCATGAGCGTCATCGCGACGTGGGTGTGTGCATTTACCAGTCCCGGCATGACGATGCCGTCGGCGGCGTCGACGACGGTGTCGCCACCGCTGATGTCGCCAACCTCGCGGATCGTCCCGGTCTCCTGATCGACGAGCACGTCCGCCGACGCGAGGGTGTGATCCGGGCGGAGTACGCGGCCGTTGGTAACGCGGAGCGTGGACATACCCACGATTTCACCGCCCCGTATATCGGTGCTGTGGTCGCGGCGACCGCGGCCTCACGAGTCGAGGGCGTGTTCTTCGAACCACTCGGTGAGCGTCTCGAGGCGGTGGATTGCGCGGTCGGGGTCGCCGACGTTGTGGTGTTCGTCCTGGTAGATCACGAGTTTCGCGTCAACGCCTTGCTTGCGGACGCTGACGTACAGCTGTTCGGCCTGGGTCGGCGGGCACCGCCAGTCGTTCTCTCCGGCCGTGAGAAGCAGCGGCGTCTCGATCTCCCCGACGTCGGTGATCGAGGAGATCCGCTCGTAGCGCTCGGGCTCTTCCCAGGGGAGGCCGAACTCCCACTCGTGCCAGAGGTGGTTGTCGTCGGTGCCAAACGTCGAACGAAAGTCGTAGATCCCGTGCTCGGCAGCGGCCGCGGCGAACGCGTCGGAGCGG
>PXQL01000003.1:26315-34742 GCA_003021335.1 Halobacteriales archaeon QH_10_67_13 | reverse complement strand
ACGAGGTGCCCTGGGTGCTCGGCACGCAACTCACCCGGCAGTGTGGCCCGCTCGCCCGTGTGCCCGAGGGGAGTCAGGTGCTCATGATCGAAGCCCACGGATTCGCCCGGCGGATGCCCTATCACCACCACAAGCTGACGCTCGTGTTCGCGGCGATGCGGCAGTTCCGTGACCGGCTCCGCGAGGAGGGCTACGAGGTTCGGTACATCAAGACCGATCGGTTCGGCGCCGGACTCGAGACGTTCTTCGGGGAGCGACCGGACGCCCGGCTCGTGACGATGCGCTCGCCCAGTTACGGCTCGGCCGAGCGGTTCACAGAACTGGCCGACCGGGTCGGCGGTGACCTACGGATCGTCGACACCGAGCTGTTCATCAGCACCGCGGAGGCCTTCGACCGGTGGGCCGGCGATCCGCCCTTCCGCCACGAGTCGTTCTATCGGTGGATGCGCCGGCAGACGGGCGTGTTGATGGACGGCGATGATCCGGTCGGCGGCGAGTGGAACTACGACGATCAAAACCAGGAGTTTCCCCCGCCCGAGTGGGAGTCACCGCCGGCGCCCGCACACGATCACGACGAGCTGACCGCCGAGACCGCCGCCTGGGTCCGCGAGGAGTTCGACACCTGGGGGAACACAGACATCAACGAGTTTCCCTGGCCCGTGACCCGTAGGCAGGCCTGCGAGCAGCTCCGCACGTTCATCAAGGAGCGGCTGCCGGAGTTTGGCCCATACCAAGACGCGATGCGGACCGACGACTGGGCGATGACCCACACGCTCCTGGGGTCGAGCATCAACCTCGGACTGCTCCACCCGATGGAGGTGATCGAGGCGATCGAGGAGGCCTACCACGAGGAGGAGGCCGTTGCGCTCAACTCCGCAGAGGGGGCACTCAGACAGATGCTGGGCTGGCGGGAGTTCATGCGGCACGTCTACCGACAGGCGATGCCCGAGCTCGCGACGGCAAACCAGCTCGGCGCCGAGCACGAGCTGCCGGCGCTGTACTGGACCGGCGAGACCGAGAGACGCTGTGGGGTGTCGAGCCCGCCGAACTCAACGAGTGGTTCCACGCCACCTACGTCGACGCCTACCACTGGGTGACCACGCCGAACGTGATTGAGATGGGCCAGTACGGCCAGGGTGTGTTCGCCACCAAGCCGTACGTCTCCTCGGCCAACTACATCGACAAGATGTCCGATTACTGCGGGGACTGCAAGTACTACAAGACCAAAGACACCGGCGAGGGTGCCTGTCCGTTCAACGCCCTGTACTGGGACTTTCTGGACCGCAACGAGGAGCAGCTCCGCTCGAACCACCGGATGGGGCTGATGTACAGCCACGTCGACAACAAACAGGAGTCCGGCGAGATGGACGAGATCCGCGAACGGGTCGCCGAGCTGCGCGAGATGGCCGCCGCCGGCGAGCTCTGAGCCGGTCCGCCGCCGCTCACTCCTCGACGGGCCGCGAACACCGGAGACAGAGCGTGCTCGCCCCCACCCAGTTGACATCGCGGGAGCCACAGGCCGGACACCGATACGTGTCCGTGTCGTAGGCCGTCGAGCCCCGCGGCGCGGCCAGGTAGCCGTCCGCGACGGTCTGCTCGATCAGCCCGGGAAGCCGCTGGCGTTTATACTCGGCGCGGTGGGCGAGAAAGGCCCCGGGCTGGTTAGGATCGCTCCCGTGGAGATCCTCCCAGGTGACCGCGATCTCGCCGTTTGCCTGGCTCCGGGCGAGCTGTTTGAGCGGCGCCGCGGCGGCCTCGAACAGCGGCGTCGTCGCCTTCGTCTGCGGGTCGTCGATCCCCTCGGCGGCCGTCCGGTAAGCCTGCGCGGCGGTCTCGTAGGCCTCGACGGCGCCGTCGAGTCCCGCGATCGCCCGGAAGTCGGCGACGAACTCCTCGAGACAGGCTCGCTGGACCGGATCGGCACTCCCCCGCAGGTCCCGGGCGACGGCCACACCCTCGACGCCCCGACGGGTGGCGCGGGCGTCCGCTCCGGCGACCCGGTAGCCCGCGGCGGCGGTCACGAGGTGGCTCAGACCGCGGCCGACCCAGCCGCGCTCGTCGACCGTGAACGGGTTGACATCCTCGCGTGGCTCGGCCAGCCCCAGCCACGCCGCCCTGGTGTACTCGTTTCCCGCCCGCTCGTAGGCGCGCTCGCCCAGCGCTGCAATCGCCGCGTCGCGATACTCTTCGCGTGTGCTCATACTCACTGCAGGGGACCTACGCGCACAAGTCTGCCGTTCCCTTTCGACCGGGTCAACGCTTCGGGCCGTCACAGACGGCGGCGCTCGTGACGGCGACCTGCCGGCGGCCGTCAGCTGTCAGATCGGCGGGTCAACGGTCTCCGAGGCCGGCGGCGGCAACAGAACCTCGGTGTCGGGGTGATCGCGGCGCCACTCACCCCAGGTTGTGACGGTGGAGGGATGGATCGTCATCCGCTCGCCCTGGCGCTCGCCGCAGATCGCCGCGGCGAGTATCTGCGACCAGTAGGATCCGGTCGCGGCGTCGTACATCACGAGATTGCCGTTGTTCGCGACGCCGGCCTCGTTGTCGGAAAACACCCGGCCGTCCTTTTCGCTGGCGGCACTGTGGATCCGCGGGGCCTTCCAGAGCAGCCCCGAGACGTCGAAGGTCGTCGCCTCGCCGTCGATGCGACGCTTCGCGACCATCCCGCTGCGACAGATCGGACAGTAGGTCACGATCACCGGTGCTCCGAACGTGTCGTTGACGATCTCATGGACGTTCAACACCGTCCGCGGGTACGCTCTCGCGCGCTGGCCGTCGGTCAGCCCGATGACGGTGTCCTCCTCGGACAGCCCGTGATACCCTTCGGGGTCGGCGGGGAACTCTCCCGGCGCGCCGAACACCGGCTCCGCGATCGCCCGTATCCCAGCCGGAGAGAGCGACTCCTCGCAGATCGTCGGCGGCACTCCCTGCTCGGCGAGGGTCAGCGTCTCGACGGATCCGTTATCGGTCTCGTCGTCGGCCGATCCGCTTCCGCCGGAGGAGTCGTCCCCGGATCTGCCGCCGCCCCCGAGCCGACCGGCACAGCCGGCGAGCGAAGCCGCCCCCCCGACCGTCGCCAGCAGGGTCCGACGTTTCATATCTGGATTTATCTATACAGACGTATCAATCATTCTCGGTCGTGTGTCCCCGTATCCCGGCCGGTGCCTGGGGAGACAACATTTATGAACGTACCTTTCGAGCCTTATCATATGCCGGAAGATAACAAATCACGACGCCGAAACGTGTTGAAGGGAATCGGGGCAGCAAGTGTGGTACCACTCGCCGGGTGTATCGGTGGCGGCGGCGACGGTGACGACGGTGACGGCGACACTGGCTCGGGCGACGACGGCACCGGCGATGACGAGGGCGGTGACGACGGGACCGGCGACGGCGGGGGGACCACCAACGGAAGCAGCGGCGTCGGTGGCCTGTTCATCGTCGGATATCCTGAGGACGGCCAACAGCTGTTCCGGGATTACTACAGCGCCAGCGACGGTAGCGAGGAAGTTCTGGTCCCGGACGGACTGCAGGACGCGGCACTTCCCGGACAGGTGGGCAACGACATGGAAAACTTTACCGGAACCGCACCGGCCGCGGGCGGTCCGGCACAGGAGGCGTTCAATACCGCCTTCCAGGACCGGTACGACCGGTCTCCCGGCGTGTTCAGCTCGCAGTCGTACGACTCCGCGGCGGTCTTGTTGCTCGCGAACGCTGCCGCCGGCGAAAACGACGGGACGGCAGTTCGCGATCAGATGCGAAACGTCGCCAACCCGAGCGGCACGGAGGTGACTCCGGAGAACCTCGTCGAGGGGATCGAGATGGCCGCTGCCGGTGAGGACATCAACTACCAGGGTGCGTCCTCGGACGTGAATTTCAACGATGCGGGCGACCCGGCAAACGCAGCCTACCAGATCTGGACGTTCGCGGGTCAGGGCGCCGAGGAGGTCGATATCTCGGAGACGCTGAGCTTCGAGGGAGACAACCCGGAGGGTACCGGACCCTCCGCCGACTCGATCCCCGGCGGCACCGGCCGGACCATCGAGCTCGGGATCCTGCTCCCGGCGAGCGGTAATCTTGCCAGTGTCGGCGAGGACATGATCGCGTCCGCACAGATGGCAGCCGTGGAGGTCCAGGAAGGCGACGTTAACATCGACGTCAACGTTACCAGCGAGGACAGCGAAACCCGTTCGAGCGCCGGGACCGAGGCCGCACAGAGTCTCGTCAACGCAGGCGTTCCGGGCATCTGTGGCACCGCTTCCTCGGGGGGGAACGTCCCGGTTTCCGACGGCGTGCTTGCGCCCAACGAGGTCGTCGGCTGTTCGCCCTCCTCGACGGCGCTGTCGGTGACGAACCTCGAGGACGACGATTACATCTTCCGTACCGCACCGTCTGACATTCTCCAGGGGCGAGTCGACGCGCAGGTAATGGCAGAACAGCTCGGCGTGAGCCGGGTGTCGACGCTGTACGTCGACAACGACTACGGACAGCAGCTCAGTCAGCGCTTCACCGAGGTCTTCGAGAGCGACGAGTTCGGCGGCGAGGTCGCAGATCAGATCGGCTACCCGCAGGGCTCTTCATCGTACAGCTCCGCGGTCGAGTCGGCGCTCAACCCCTGATCCGGCTCGCCAGCTTCTCGGCCGGCTCCGGTCTCCAGCGACGATCGGGATGGCCCGGTCCCGGAAATCGGCGACCGCCGCGCCGTCTTCGTCCCGCTCATAACGGCGACAGTACGGGCGGCACTCACTCTCTCGAGTGTCGCACCGACGATGATCGCGATCGCCGGTGGGTCTCTCAGCCGCCCAGGAAGTCCTGTCGGACCTGCTGGTCGGCCAACAGCGCGTCGCCGGTATCCTCGTAGCGGTTCTCGCCGTCGACGAGGACGTACCCGCGATCGCACTGTCGCAGCGCCTCTTTTGCGTTCTGCTCGACCATGAGAATCGACGTGTCGTCGTCGTTTATTTCTCCGACCTTCTGGAACATCTCGTCGACGAGGTCCGGCGCGAGCCCCGCCGAGGGCTCGTCGAGCAACAACAGGTCGGGGTCGAGCATCAGCGCCCGCCCCATCGCGAGCATCTGCTGTTGCCCGCCGCTCATCGTCCCGGCCTTCTGGTCGGTTCGCTCCTCGAGGATCGGGAACCGCTCGTACACCTCGGCGAGGGCGTCCTCGGGCACGTCGTCGAGGATGTACGCGCCCATCTCGAGGTTCTCTCTGACGGACATGTTGTTGAACACGTTGTCGCTTTGGGGCACGTAGCCGATCCCTTCGTAGATGATCCGCTCGGGGGCCATCTGGGTGATCTCCGTCCCGTCGAAGGTGACGGTCCCGTCCATGCGGTTTGTCAGCCCGAACACCGACTTCATGACGGTCGACTTGCCGGCGCCGTTCGGCCCGACGATAGTGACGTACTCCCCTTCGCGAACGTCCATGTCGACCTCCGAGAGGATCTGGAGGTCGCCGTACCCGGCGTCGAGATCGCGCACCGACAGCAACGAGTCTGACCACCGCCGTACGTTCGTCGCGGCGTCTCCGTCGCGGCGTTGTGCACTCGCCGCAGACTCGGTCTCGCTCACGACTCCACCTCACCCCCGAGGTACGCCTCGAGTACGCGCTCGTCCGATCTGACCTCGTCGGGCGTTCCCTTCGTGAGCACCCGTCCCTGGTGTAAGACGACGATGCGCTCGCAGTTTTGCATGATCAGGTCCATGTCGTGTTCGACGATGAGGAAGGTGTACCCGCTGTCGCTCAGCTCGTGGATATGATCCAGGAGCCGCTCCTCAAGCGAGGGGTTCACGCCGGCAAAGGGCTCGTCCAACAGCAACACGTCCGGGTCGGTCAACAGCGCCCGCGCGAGTTCGAGCAGCTTTCGCTGTCCCCCTGAGAGGTTCTTCGCGTACTCGTCGGCCAGGTGATCGATCTCGAAAAACTCTAAGGCCTCCCAGCTCCGCTCTAATTCCTCCTGCTCTTGTTCGATCACGCTATCGCGGGTGCCCGGGAGGATGCTCCGCCACAGCGTCTCGCCGCGCTGGTGCATCGGCGCCAGCATCATGTTCTCGAGGACGGTCATCTCGGCGAACTCCCGGGCGATCTGGAACGTTCGAACCAACCCGCGGTCGGCGATGTCGTGGGGCGCGAGCCCTGTGATGTCCTCGCCCTTGAGCCGGACGAGGCCGCTGTCGGGCTCGTGGACGCCGGTGATGCAGTTGAACGTCGTCGACTTTCCGGCCCCGTTCGGGCCGATCAGTCCGGTGAGCGACCCCGCCGCGACCTCGAAGGAGGTCCCGTCGACGGCTGTGATCCCCCCGAAGGACTTGTGTAAGCCCTCGACCTGCAGCGGCGGGTTCGAGCCGTCGTCTGTTGTCTCCGAGCCGGCCGCCTGGAGCCCCCGGGAGTCGGTCTCGGCCGCCGCGTCGGCGTCGGCCCCGGTCTCGACTTCCCCGTCGGCGTGGTCGCCCTCGGCGGGGGTGTCGGTCGCGACCTCGGACCCGTTGAGGTCGCTGTCACTCATCCGTTTGCCCCCCGTCGGTCGCATCGGTCGTTCCGCCGTCGGTCGTCAGGGCGAACCCCTTCGAGGAGGTGTCCTCGGGCCGGTCGAGCGACACTGCCGCGGCGTGTTCCTTCCGGTGACCGAGCATTCCCTCCGGACGGTTGTGCATCAGCCAGATCAACACCAGCCCCATGATGAGCAGCTGCATATCGGAGATCCGTGAGGCCGTGTACAGGAGAAGCGGCACGACATCGAGGTTCCCGGAGACCGGGGCCATCGCGGCCCCGAAGCTGCCCGGCACGTCTCCCAGCGGGGCCTGTTGGAGGTTGACGAACTCCCTGATGACGTCCTGAAGAAACCGGGGCCCCTGAAACAGCACGGCGGCGAATATCGCGCCTCCGAGGACGCTCCCGGTGTTCGACCCGGCCCCGCCGATGATGAGCGCGATCCACACGTAGAAGGTCAGCTCCGGGCGGAACTGCGTGCTGTTTATTGTCCCCTGGCCGCCGGCGTTCATGAACCAGACGACCCCGGCCACGCCCATCAGTCCGCAGCCGATCATAAACACGATCAGCTTGAATCGGGCGGTGTCTTTACCGAGCGATCCCGCCGCCTCCTCGTCCTCGCGAATCGCCTTCAGTACGCGTCCGAACGGGGAGTTTGCCATCCGCTGTAAGAGCAGATAGTACCCGATAACGAACGCGATCAGGATGAGGCCGTAGACGATGCCGTCCGCGATCGCCTCCGGGTTCCCGGCGACGGTTCCCTCGAGCGTGTTAACCAGCCAGTCGTACACGCCCCCCAGAAAGAGCGCATCGAGCAACAGCTCGGCCTCGCTCCCCCAGTCGAGCTGGAGCCCGTCGCCGCCGCCAAGCCCGACCGACCGTCCACCGACGTCGAAACTCGCGATCGAACGGTTGCGGAACACGAACCGGAGAATCTCGCTGACCGCGACCGTGACGATTGCGAGGTAGTCGGCCCGCAGCCGGAGCGCCGGCAGCGCGATCACCAGCCCGAACAGTCCGGCGACGATCCCCCCGATGATGATCCCGAGCCACAGCGGAAGCCCGAAGCCGCCGGTCGCGCCGGCCGCAGCGTCGGTGGCAACGGGCTTCGAGGCGACCGCCGTAGCGTAGACGCCAACGCCCATGAACCCGACGACCCCGATATTGAACAGGCCGGTGTATCCCCAGTGGAGGTTCAATGCGAGCGTCACGATCGCGAAGAGCCCGATCCACCGGGTCAGGTCGATGAGCGTGCCGGCCACCCGAAGGTCCAACAGCACGGCCACCCCGGCGTACACGAGGTAAATGGCCGCAAGCACGGCCCCGATCAGCAATAAGTCGTTCCCGCCCCGGTCGAAAAGGCCCCCGTCGGAGGCCTCGGCGGGTGCTTCGGTCTCGCTCACGCCGTCGTCCTCCCGCGGAAGATACCGGACGGAGCAACGACCAGCACAACGATCATCAGCGCGAACGCGGCGGCTCGGGCGAGCGACGGCGGGATAAATATCGTCGAGAGATCGAAGGTGAGCCCGATGACGACGCCGCCAACGATCGCGCCGTAGATCGATCCGATCCCGCCGAGGATGACCGCCGCAAACACCAGGAGTAAGAACAGCCAGCCGTCGAACCAGCCGAAGGTCCCGCGCCACAACACCCAGGTGTAGCCGGCGGCGCCGGTGAGCGCCCCGCCGAGGATCCACGTGAACTGGATGACCCGCTCGGTCGGGATCCCGGTCACCTGGGCGAGGTCCTTGTTGTCCGCCATCGCCCGCATCGCCTTGCCGAGCTTCGACTGCTGGAGGATGAAGTGTGTCCCGAGCATCAGCGTCCCGGCGACGACCACCAGCAGCAGGTCGTGTGCGTCGAAGGCGATCGTCCCGTCGACGAAGTTGAAACTCGTCCGTCCGGCGATGTTTTGCTGGTAGGTGTTGCGCTTG
>PXQL01000003.1:20370-26215 GCA_003021335.1 Halobacteriales archaeon QH_10_67_13 | reverse complement strand
GATGGCAAACGGAGTGGTCGTGATCGCCATGTTGAGATCCGAGGAGTTCACCTGTACGAGCACCAGCGCGCCGATGTCGAAGCTGGCCGCGCCGAGCACGCCCGCGACGACAAACGAGGTGGCCGTCCCGACGAACGCCCCCGCGGTGATGACATCCCCGTGGGCGAAGTTCGCAAACCCCAGGATGCTGTAGGTCATCGACAGTCCGATACCGGCCAGGCCGATGACCAGCCCCCTGAGTACCCCGTTTGCGAGCTTGTTCGCGAAACTCGACACCAGCACGTCTCCCCCGATCAGCCTGACGCCGCCGAGTCTCGCCTGTGCGCCGGCGAGTTTCATCGCTAAGTCAAGCAGTAAGTACGCACCGATAAAACCCAGCAACGCCACGAACGGCCGTTCGACGACGACCGCCACTCCTTTGTTGCGTACGTCTGCCACGCCCATTGGTATCTCCACTCTATGCGTGGGCATAAATAACTCTTGGCGTCACACGCCGGGTTCAGGTGTCAGATCGGCCGAACGACTCAGTCCCGGGCCCGTCGGCGGGATCGTCCGGACCGCCCGGCGTCGCGGTCACCCACTCACCGGTCCGGCGGCGGTTACGCCGCCGATCCAAGAGCGGACAGCAGCTCGGGCGCGGTCGAGAACACCCGCCAGGACTGGGATTTGAACCCAGAATCCCGTGAGGGAACACGCTCTCCAAGCGTGCGCCTTACCAGATTCGGCCATCCTGGCGCGACCGGAGGTAGGCCCAGCGCCCGATTAAGCCCTTTCGTTCCCGGACGGGCGGACGGCGACGGCCTCGATCTCGACGTCGACGCTCCTCGGGAGGTCGGCGACCTGGACGGCGCTCCTGGCCGGGGGTTCCTCATCGAAGAACGTCTCGTAGGCCGCGTCCATCTCCTCGAACTGGTCGATGTCGGTCATGTAGACGGTGAGTTTCAGCGCGTCCGCCAGGCTCGCGTCCGCGGCCTCGAGCACCGCCGCGACGTTTTCGAGCGCCTGGTCGGTCTGGACGTCGATGTCGGCGTCGTCGAGCAGATCGCCGGCGGAAGTCAGCGGGATCTGTCCGGCGGTGAACACGAGCTCGCCCGTCGCGGTCGCCTGGCTGTAGGCCCCGACGGCCGCCGGCGCTCGATCGGTGCTGACGATCTCTCGCATACCCGAGTGTCCGCGCGCCCGGTATAAAACTCGTCGGGCTCTCTCAGTCCCGGCCGCCATCGGAGTCGAGCCGGTCGGCTCGACGGCTAACATCGGGTCCCCGAGCGGGTTGAGCCCGAGCTCGGACAGCGTCGCCTCCGCGGCGGCCAGGCGGCCGTCGTCGGGACGAAAGGCTGCGACCGTCGGCGCCGGGCTCATCGCTTCGGCTCGTCGGGCTCTTCTCGGCGAGCGGCCGCGACCAGCTCCGCCGCTCCACGGTCGACGAGCTCGGCGCCGAAGCTCGTCGCGGCCCGGGCGTGGTCCTCCACGGGGAGATCACGGGAGGCCCGAATCTGCTCGGTCCCGTCCCGGGAGAGCACTCGGACCGTCGTCGAGACGACCGCGCCGCGGAGCCGTGCGTGGATGCCGACCGGCGCGACACAGCCTCCGCCGATCTCCGAGAGGATCGTCCGCTCGACGGTCACGGCGACCCGCGTCGGCGGGTGATCGATCGCGTCGTGAATCAGCTCGGCGGTCTCGCCGTCGGGGGCGGTCACCGCGATCGCTCCCTGGGCGGGCGCCGGCACGAACGCCGTCGGGTCCAGCCGCTCGCAGGCGAGCTTCTTGAGCAGGTCGCTCCGGGCCAGGCCGGCCTCGGCGAGACAGACGGCGTCGTACTCGGTCCGGTCCGTGTCATCCTCCGATCGGGCTCGCTTGAGCGCCCGGCGCTCGATTGGCGACAGACTCTCGACCCACGCCTCTGGCGACCGCTCGAATTCGCCATCGTCTCCGTCGTCTCCGTCGGCCGCTGTCTCGACGTCTTCCGTGTCGGTCTCCTCCTCGTCGGTGTCGGCCTCCTCGGCGCGGTCGGCGGCGAGCCGGCGGTCGTACTCCCGGGCCAGTCCGGGCCCGAGCAGCTTCTCGACTCGCGTGTCGACGTTGCCCCGCAGTCCGAGGACCTCGATGTCCGGCCGCCGGGCGAGTAGCTGTGCCCGCCGGCGTAGGCTCGCGGTCCCGACGGTCGCGCCGGCCGGCAGCTCCTCGAGGCTCGTTCCTTCGGAGGTGACCAGCACGTCCGCGGCCGGGGCCCGCTCTAAGATCCCCGCGACGACCAGTCCCTCGGCCTGGTCGGTGGGCATGTCCTTCATCGAGTGGACGGCCGCGTCGGCGTCGCCGGCGAGGACCCGACGGTCGAGGTCCCGCACGAACGCCCCGGTCGTGCCGAGTTCGCTGATCAGCTCGTCGCTCAGATCGCCCGTGGTCTCGACCTCGATCAGCTCCACCGAGCGCCGCCGCCCCGCGAGACGGTCTCTGACCAGCTCGGCCTGGCGCCTCGCAAGCGCCGACCCTCGGGTCGCGAGCCGGAACTCGCGGTCGTGCCCGCTCATTGGCCATCCCAGCCGGCGGGCGGTGAAAAACACACAGGTCTCGGACCCGTCGAACCCCGCGAGGTCACCACGGCTCGTCTTTTAGCCCCGCCAAGTAGGCGAGTCCGTTCATCCCGATGTGTAACACCGGCGTCACGGCGAGGACGGTCGCGAGCACCGGAACGGTGAATACGTCTCCGAACCAGCCCGACGCGGCGACGGCGGCTAGGGCGACCGCGCCGACGACGAAATCGAGCTGATCGAGTCCCGGGAACGGCGCGCCCCGCTCCCGGCCGGCCCGGCGCTTGAGAAAGGAAGCCCCGATGTCCCCGAGCATCGCTCCCACGGGCAGGGCGAGGACAGCCGCCGCCGCGAACTCCGGCAGGTCGACCGCGAGGGCCTCCCCGATCGGGGTGGCGGCGCGGTTCATCCCGAGGGCGAGTACCGCTCCGGCGGCCACGCCGGCAGCTGTCCCGCGCCAGGTCTTGCCGTCGCCCAGCAGCCGTCGCCCGCCCAGCTCTCGCCTGCCGTCGATCGGCCGACCCCCGCCGGCCAACACCGCGGCGTTGTTGGGGACGTAGGCCGGCACCATCGCCCACAGGGCCGTCACGACGACGGCATAGAGGTCCATGTCCGTCGGTCGCCGGCCGGCCGGCTTATGTCTGATCATTGCCGCGCCCGCGGTCGGTCACCGGGGGCGTCACGCTCATATCCTCCGCGCCGGAACCGACGGTATGCTCCCACCGGTGGTCGACCAGTTCGTGGGCGGAGAGACCGAGACGACCCACCGCCGACGCCCGCCGCTACCAGCGACTCGCCGCGGCGATCGACGACGCCGGCCTCCGGGCGCGGCTCTCGATCAAGCCGACCCAGCTCGGACTGGCGGACGGCGAGGCCTACTTCCGGGAGAACCTCGAGGCGGTGCTTGAGTACGCCGCCGCCCGGGACGTGTTCGTCTGGATCGACATGGAAGCTCACACTACCGTCGAGGCGACGCTCGCGGCCTACGAGGACCTGGCCCCGTCTTATGAGGCCGTCGGGATCTGTCTGCAGGCGAATCTCAGACGGACCCGGGAGGATCTCGGGCGGGTCGCGGCGGCTGGGGGTCGAGTCAGGCTCGTAAAGGGCGGGTACACGCCGCCGGCGTCGGTAACCGTCTCCAACATGGACGCGGCCATACGCGAGCACGTGCGGACGGCCTTCGAAACTGCTGACCTCGTCGCCGTCGCCAGCCACGATCCGGCGATGGTCACGCTCGCGGCCGACCTCGGACAGACCCACGACACCGACTACGAGATCCAGATGCTCGCCGGCGTCCGGTCGAGCGCCCAGCGGGAACTCGCCGCCCACCACGACGTCTGGCAGTACGTCCCCTACGGAACCGAGTGGGCCTCCTACTTCTACCGGCGACTGACCGAGCGCAAGCGAAACGCCGCCGTCGCCGTGCAGGCGATCAGTCCGGTCTGACCGAGACGAACCACTCAAGACATTCCCTCGCCAACAAGATCTCGATGGCCACCTGGAAGCGGGACTTCGCGAGCGGACTGGTCGTGCTCGTCCCCATCCTTGTCACGATCGTCGTGTTGGCCTGGATCTACGGCTACCTGGCGCGGGTCCCGGTGCCGGCCGGGTCGCCGGTCTTAGAGCCCGAGCCCGTTCGGGTCGGCCTCTCGCTTGTCGTGTTCGTGTTGCTCGTGTTCTCGGTCGGCTACCTGATGCGGACGGCCGCCGGCGTGCTCATCGAGGGGGCGCTCGACCAGCTGATCAACAAGCTTCCCGGCCTCCGGGTCGTGTACAACGCCTCGAAGATGGCCGTCGAGACCGCCCTCTCCGGGACGAGCGACCTGCAGGCGCCGGTCCGCGTCGAGGTCTGGGACGGCCTCCAGATGACGGCGTTCAAGACCGGCAGGACGACCGATGACGGCCGCGAGATCCTGTTTATGCCGACCGCCCCGAACATCACCACCGGCTTTGTGATCGAAGCAAAGCCCGACCGGTATACCGAAAGCGATGAGAGCGTTGAGGAGGCGCTCACCCGGCTGCTGAGCGCCGGCTTCGGCGACACTGAACAGGAGTCGGTCGCGAACATGTTCGACGACCGCGGGGGAAAAAACGAGACCCCGTCTCCCGGCGATCGTCCGTCGGGGTCTGGCTCCGGCTCTGGCTCTACCCCAAACCCGGCCGGCGACGGCTCCGCGCACACACAGCAGTCCTCCGAGTGATCGAAACGGCTCCGTCTCAGATACGATACGCGTAACGGATCCGGTATGCTTATACCGAGACTCGCCCAACATCAGCTATGTCGATGACACGGGGTTCGCTCGATGCGTCGGGGCTGGCGACGCTGAAGGAACTCGCGCTCGTCGGCGCGATCGACGGGCGGACGAAACTCTCCTGTGCCGACCTGGCCGAACGGTTAGACGCCTCGACGCAGACGGCCTCGCGGCGGCTGCGGCGGCTCGCCGAGGACTCGTACATCGACCGCGAGGTCGTTGGCGACGGGCAGTGGGTACAGATTACCGGAGCGGGCGAGAACAGCCTCCGGGCGGAGTACGCCACGTACCGCCGGCTCTTCGAGGGCGAGCAGGCGGTCGCGCTGACCGGCGCGGTCACGACCGGCATGGGTGAGGGCAGACACTACATCTCGCTGTCGGGGTACATGCAGCAGTTCCGCGAGCGGCTGGGGTACGAGCCCTACCCCGGGACGCTCAACGTCGCGCTCGGAGAGGACAGCATCGCCCGCCGGCCGCGCCTCGGCGGCCTCGAGCCGGTCACGATCGACGGCTGGGAGGACGACGGGCGTACCTACGGGCCGGCGTACTGCTATCCGGCGACGATCGCGCCGGCCGACGAGACCGACCGAAAGGATCGGTTCGACTCATACGAGCCGGTACACGTGATCGCCCCCGAGCGGACCCACCACGGCGAGGACAACCTCGAGGTGATCGCTCCGGACCAGCTGAGGGAGACCCTCGGGCTCGCCGATGGCGACGAGCTAACCGTCACCGTGGAGGGACGATGACTCCCGAGAGTCTCGCGTCCGTCGAGGCCGCGATCGCGGCGCTGGGCCGCGGCAAGCCGATCTGTGTCTACGACGCCGACGACCGCGAGGGAGAGACCGACCTGATCTACCCGGCCGGCGCGGTAACTCCGGAGGCAGTGGCCCGGCTGCGTACCGACGCTGGCGGGCTGATCTGCGTGGCTCTCGGCCCCGAAGTCGCGGAGGCCTTTGAGTTGCCCTTTGTTCAGGAGGTCTTCGATCACCCGGCGACCGCAGACCAACAGCTCGCCTACGACGAGCGCTCGGCGTTTTCCCTGTCGGTCAACCACCGTGAGAC
>PXQL01000003.1:0-20271 GCA_003021335.1 Halobacteriales archaeon QH_10_67_13 | reverse complement strand
CGCGGCGCTTGGCCGAGTCAGGCCAGCTCGATCCGGCGGACAAACGCGAGCCGACGGATCTCGTTGAGCAGTTCTCCGGGGAGCTCGCCGTCGGCGATGAGATACAGCCGCGGCTCGTCGGTGAACTCCGGGTCCTCGCTTATCACCTGGCGGATCGACACGCCCCGGTCAGCGACCAGCTCGGTTACCCGCGCGACGATGCCGGGCTCCTCGGCCTCCCGGACGGCGACGGTCAGCACGGTCAGATCGAGCACCGGCGCCAGATCCATCAGGCTCGGGATCGCCGAGATGTTCTGGAAGATCGGCCTGAGCTGGTCGTCTGCGAGCACCGCGTCGGTCGTGGCGTCGACCACCCGCCGGTCGACCTCCGCCTCGCGGGCGATGCCGGTGTCCGGAATCTCGATCCCGCCGGAGACGACCCGGCCCTCGTCGTTGACCGAAAAGCCCCGCTCTAAGAGCAGCCGGATAACCCGCTGTTGACCTGGCGAGTCCGAGAACTTCTGCATGATCTCGTCGAACATCATGCCAACCGTGGCAGGCCTCGGGCCAAGTTGGTTGTCATAGCAGCCGGTAGGTGCCGTTGGATTCGGTCGCCTCGCCGGCCCGCACGAGCTTCGCAAGTGCGCGTTTCGTGTAGTCGGCCGGCACGTCCCGTCGCGTCGTGTACTCGACGACATCGGCCTCAGTTGGGGCATCGAGGGTCTGGACGGCCTCACGGACGATCTCCTCGCGGCTCTTCGAGGTCGCCTCTTCCTCGGCCGCCTCGGCGATCCGCTCCGGGTCGAGCCCGGATCCTTCGAGGTAGGTCTCGTCGTCGATGCCGGCTTCCTCGACCCGACCTTCGAGCTCAGCGAAGGAGTCGAGCTCGGCGAAGGCCTCGCCCTCTCCCTGCCGGGCGGCGAGCATCGACGAGCGAACTTCGCGAGCGTGGTCTTCGTCCTCGGTCGTGACGAACTCCCGGCGTTTCTCGTGGCCTCGTGTCCGCCCGCAGCGGGGACACTGACTCGTCTCCGGATCGCCCTCGACGATCCACAGCGCCGCACACTCGTCACACCCCACGACGGCGTACATACCGTTTGATCCGCGTCGGCGAGTAAAGAACCTCCCGGCGCCCGCGGCGCCTCCGGACGGCCCACAGCTTTAGGAGCGTCCGGCTGCTCGGTACGGTATGGACTCACAGGCACCCGCGGACACCGAGACCGCCGAGGTCCTCGACGGCGTCTACCTCACGCAGCTCGCGGCCGGCGAGCGGACCAGCGTCCAGCGGTTCCACATCGAACCCGGCGCGACGGTCGGCGAACACAGCCACGACAACGAGCAGGCCGGCTACGTCGTCGACGGCACGCTGACGCTGATCGTCGACGGCGAGAATGTCCTCGCTCCCGACGAGCCACACGCCGCTGCGAACAACGGCGAGGTGCCCGTCGACGGCGTCGAAGTCTTTAGTCCGCCCCGAGTGAGCCCTCCCTGGAGCGAGGACTGAGCTGCGTGCGCGCGTACAAGATGGGCGCGTAGATACGCGCTACAGTGGGCGCGTAGATACGCGCTACAGTGGGCGCGTAGATACAGCCCCCCGGCCGACGGGTACCGACAGATCACTACAGAGAATTATATATTCTTATGTTCTCTCCATACCACCCTCCTCCGATCAGAACGATCCGTACGACTCACACGCGGTTATACGACTATTATAAACGGCTTTTATCGGTCCGCGTACAGTTGCCGGTGATGTCGCAGGACCCACACGATCGTTCCGGGTTGCCATCCCGACGGAATTTTCTCGTCTCCTCGAGCGTCGTCGCGGCGACGGCGCTTGCCGGCTGTAGCGGCAACGGAGATGACGGAGACGCCGGCGACGGGGATACAACGTCGGGAGACGGCGGGACCACGAGCGCCGACGAGCTCTCCGGAACGATCAGAATCTCCGGGAGCAGCACCGTCTACCCGGTGCAGGTGGCGGCGACCGAGGAGTTCCGGGCAGATGTCAGCGACGATGTCGAGTTCCCGATCTCTCGAGACGGCTCGACCGGTGGGTTCGAGAAGTTTTTTCTCAAGGGCGACTCCGATATCAACGGCTCGTCGCGGCCCATCCTCGAGGAGGAAGTCGAGCGGGCGCGCGATCAGGGATTCGAGCCCATCGAGTTCCAGGTTGCCGGCGACGCGCTCACGGCTGCTGTCAACAACGACAACGACTGGGCCGAGTGTATAACTATCGAGGAACTCAGCCGGATCTGGTCGCCGGACGCCGAGAACGAACTCTGGTCGGACATCCGATCCGAGTGGCCCGACGAACCCTTCGATCTCTACGGGGCTGCGACGACTTCCGGAACCTTTGATTACTGGACCAGGGAAGTCGTCGGCGAACTGCGCGTCATCCGCGATGACTTCGAGGGGACCGAAGAGGACGATCTCATCGCACGGGGCATCTCGGACAATCAGTACGCGCACGGGTACCTCCCCTACGCGTATTATGATAACAATCCCGGCTCGATCAAGGCACTCGAGATCGACGGCGGCGAGGGCTGTACGGAGCCGAGTCTCACGGCCGCCTCCGACGGCACGTACCCGCTGGCACGCCCGATCTTTATCTACGTCAACAGCAACCGCCTCCAGGAAAAAGAGGAACTCCAGGAGTTCCTCCGGTATTACATCGAGCTGACCGGAAATCAACAGATCATCGCCGAGGAGATCGGGTACGTCCCGATGAGCGATCAAGAGATCCAGGACAACCTCAACAAGCTTGAGGAAACCATCGAATAACTTTATATGAGCACGCCAGAGGAGACCGCACGGGCCGACCAGCCCGCCGACGCCACCGACATTACCAGCCGGAAGGCTGGAGAGATCCAGCTCGATACCGCGGTCCGATACGTGTTCGCGGCCTGTGGCGTCCTCACGGTGTTGGTCACCGCCGGTATCATCTACGTATTGATCGACGGCGCGCAGGTGTTTTTTGCCTCGGATATCGTGGATGTCCAGGGTTTCCTGACCGGCAATACGTGGAAGCCGACCTCGAAGACCGGCGACGGAACGTACAAGTTCGGTATCCTGCCGCTCGTGAGCGGGACGCTCATCATCGTCGTCACCTCCGCCGTAATCGCGCTGCCGACCGGACTCGGGGCGGCGATCTACCTCTCCGAGTACGCGAGCCCCCGGACGCGGGCGATCTTCAAACCGACCCTGGAGATCCTCGCCGGCGTCCCGACGATCGTCTACGGCTTTTTCGCGCTCTTTTTTATTACGCCGTTTCTGGACAACTTCTTTCAGATCCGGACGTTCAACGCGCTGTCTGCCGGGATCGTCGTCGGAATCATGATCATTCCGATGGTCTCTTCGATCAGCGAGGACGCGATCTCGGCCGTTCCCAACTCGCTGCGCGAGGCCGCTTACGGGCTGGGCTCGACGAAGTTCGAAACCACGACGCGAGTGGTCGTTCCGTCGGCGCTCTCCGGGATCATCTCGTCGTACGTCCTCGCGCTCTCGCGGGCGATCGGCGAGACCATGGCCGTGACGGTCGCGGCCGGACAGAGCGCGAAAATGCCGTTCTACCCCAACGTCGAACAGAACCTCCTGCAGTCGATCGAGACGATCACTGCGGCGATGATCAACGTCGCGAGCGCCGACATCGGGGGGAACACGCCCGCGTACGACTCGATGTTCGCACTCGGGCTCGCCCTGTTCGGTATGACGTTCGTAATGAACCTCGTCGCCGAGTACATCGCGGGCAGATACCGGGAGGAGTACTGACGTGGCAACGGTCGATCGGCTCACGTTCACGAACGGTCTCAGCAAGTTGAAGGGGGCCGCTTTCCGGCTGGTCTGTCTCGGGGCGACCGCGGTCGGGGTGCTCGCTCTGGCCGCACTCTTGCTTACGGTCACGTGGGGTGCACTCGGGTTCGACGCCGCACACCCGGTCTGGATCCTCGTGGTCCTGACTGCGACCGGCCTCTCGACCGGCGGGGTGGTGACCTACGCCCGGCGAGACGAGACGGTCAAGCTGGCTGCGATCTCCTCAACGGCCGCCCTCATCGGGGGCGCGGTCCTCGGAGTCTTTGCGGTTGTCTTTCAGCTGATTGTCACTCCGTCCGTCTGGGCCGCCTACGCCGGCGGGGCTCTCTTGCCGGCGCTCGTCACCGCCCTCGTGATCCCGAATCGCCGGTACCGCCTCCCGGCCACGGCCGCCGTCCTCGTCGGCGGCGGCGTCGTAGCAACAGTCGCTCTCGACACGCTCACCGAGCTCGCTGGGGCCGCCGATCCCTGGTTGCTGTACCTGCTCACGATCGTCGTCCCGCTCGCGGTGCTGGTCTGGACCCGCGTCGAACCGACCGCCGGGAGACGACGAGCCGGACTGCTGGCCGGCGGGCTCGTGCTCGCGGGAGTGGCTGTCCCACTGCTCACGCCGGCGCCGGACCCGCTGACACCAGGCCTCGTTCTCGTGTTCGGGCTCGCGCTGTTTTCCCCGCTGGGCGTCCTCGCCTGGCGACGGTTCCGGAACGGCCAGTCGAACGTCGGGCTCGCCGCTCCGCTCGTGATCGTCGGCGGCGCTGTCGTCGGGGTCGTGATCGCGAACGCGACCGGATTTGCCGCCGCGGACCCGTGGCTGGACTGGCAGTTTCTCACGAGTCCGCACTCGCGGCTCCCCGAGGACGCGGGTCTGTACCCGGCCGTCGTCGGCTCGTTTTTCATCATGATGGTGATGGCCGCGTTCGCCTTCCCCGTGAGCGTCGGCGCGGCCATTTATCTCGAGGAGTACGCCCCGAGTACGGGGTGGCGCGGCCGGATCGTCCAGCTCATCCAGGTCAACATCGCCAACCTCGCGGGTGTGCCCTCGGTCGTGTACGGGCTGCTTGGGCTCGCGATTATCGCGCGGGGTGTCTCGCTTGGGCCCTTTGCGCTGTGGCCCGGGACGGGAACGGGCGTGGTGACGACGGCGGCGTTCACGCTCGGTCTGTTGATCATGCCGATCACGATCATCTCGGCACAAGAGGCGATCCGTGCGGTCCCCGACGCACACCGACGGGCAAGTTACGCGATGGGCGCGAGCGACTGGCACACGCTTCGAAACGTCGTGTTGCCGGAGGCGTTGCCCGGCATTCTCACGGGGACGATCCTCTCGCTGGGGCGGGCGATCGGCGAGACGGCTCCGCTGATCATGATCGGGGCCGCGACGACGGTCTACTCTCCGCCGACGTCACTGAACGACAGCGTTAGCGCGATGCCGATGCAGATCTACGCCTGGGCCGGTGAGTTCATCGCCGACTTCCGGACCGGTGTGCTCTCCGCTGGCGTCTTAACCTTGCTTCTCGCCATGCTGGCGATCAACGCGGTCGCGATCCTCGTCCGGAACCGGTACGAACGAAACCAGTGATCACCGATGGGAAACAACTCACTCGTCGACATCGACGTGACAGACTCGAGCGCGGACGGAGACGCAATCGATCATCTCGGCGCGGCGACTCGACGTGTGGTACGGCGACGATCGGGCGCTACACGACGTTGACATGGATATTCCGGAGCACCGCGTCACGGCGATCATCGGGCCCTCTGGGTGTGGCAAGTCGACGTTTCTCCGGTGTCTCAACCGAATGAACGACATGGTCGAGTCCGCCCGGATCGAGGGTGCGGTCCGGTTCGACGGCACCGACATCTACGACGATGCGGTCGACCCGATCGCGTTGCGCCGTCAGATTGGGATGGTCTTTCAGCACCCGAACCCGTTCCCGAAGAGCATCTACGATAACGTTGCCTACGGGCTCCGGGTACAGGACGAGCCCGTCGACGACGATGTCGTCGAGACGGCACTCCGACGCGCCGCGCTCTGGGAGGAGGTCGAGGGACAGCTCGATACGTCGGCGCTCGAGCTCTCGGGAGGCCAACAACAACGGCTCTGTATCGCCCGTGCCATCGCTGTCGATCCGGATGTTATCCTCATGGACGAGCCCGCCTCGGCGTTAGATCCCGTCGCCACCGCGAAAATCGAGGATCTCATTGAGGAACTCGCCGAGGAGTACACCGTCGTCATCGTCACGCACAACATGCAACAGGCCGCGCGGATCTCGGATATCACCGCGGTCTTTCTCACCGGCGGCAACCTCGTCGAGATCGACCGCACGGAGACGGTCTTTAAGAATCCGGCACACGAGCGCGTTGAGGAGTACATCACGGGCCAGTTCGGTTGATATTCCCCGCGCTGAAGCGAGAGTTTCTCCGGAATATCCATGTCAACGTCGTGTAGCGCCCGATCGTCGCCGTACCACACGTCGAGTCGCCGCGCCGAGATGATCGATTGCGTCTCCGTCCGCGCGCGCCAGATGTCTGCAGTCTGGGATGACGCTGGCACAGGAAGCGCTCGGAACGCAGCCCCTCGCGCTCTGGCTGGTCCTCGGCGTAATCGGATTCGCCCTGACCTGGCGGGGCGCAAACGTCGTCGAGGGGAGCACGTCGAAGATCAGCGACCACTTCGGCGTCTCCCAAGCGATTCAGGGCGGGCTCATCGTCGCCGTTGCGACCTCGTTTCCCGAGCTGGCGATCACGGTTATCTCGGTGGTGGTGCTCGGCGAGTTCGGGATCGGCGCTGGGGCGCTGATCGGGACGGCCATCTTTAATATCCTCGTCATTCCGGGGGTGGTCACGATCATGACCGGCGACGCGAAGATGACCCGCGGACTCGTCTACCGGGATGCGATCTTCTACCTGGTCGCCATCTTGGGGTTCTTTGCGGTCGTGCTGCTTGGAGTGCTCGGGACCGAGGGCCGGGAGGTAACCGAGATCACGCCTGCGATGGGTGTCGGACTACTCCTGGTGTATGCCGTGTACGTCTTCCTGCTCGTGAACGGGCAGGCGGCCGCGACCGCGACCGAGAAACGCGAGACGAACCTCCCCAGACAGGGCGGGCTCTTCGCCGCCGGACTGGTCATTGTCCTCGTCGGCGTCGAGCTGATGATCGGGATGACTCTCGAGATCTCTGACGCGCTCGATGCGCCGCCCTTTCTGATGTCGGTCACCCTGCTCTCGATCCTGAGCTCGTTTCCCGACCTGATCGTCGGCGTCGAGATGGGCGAGGACGACGAGCGCCGGGCGGCAATCGCGAACGTCTTCGGCACGAACACGTTCAACCTCGTCACCGTCCTGCCGATCGGGGTGATCCTCGCCGGTGGCGTCTCGCTCGGATTCCTGACGGCGGTGCCGCTCCTGATCTTCCTGTTTTACACGACGCTCGTGGTCGTCGTGTTGGGCGTCACGGACTTTGAGCTCACCCGACGCGAGGGGGTCGCGCTGCTCGGACTGTACTGTCTCTTCTTGGGGTGGATGGTGACCGAAGCGGTCGGGATAACGGAGCTACTGACCGAGGGGACCCTACGGAATATCCTCTGATCCCGGGACGGTCAACACCGACACCGATCGGACGGTCTTTTCGGCCACGCTGCCTATGCGCCCGTACCGTGCCTTCTGGTCGCTTCCGGTCTCCTGGTCGTTGCAAACCGGCTTTGCAGCGCCCGCTCTCGTCGAACGAGAACACCGTTGTGTCACACACTCAGACACCGTCCAGTACCGATCGCTACCCGCCTGTGGGGTGATGTCGGGGTCACGCGGAGCTCAACGGGCAGGCGGTCAAACTCGCCAAAGTTCAGGGAGAGTTCGTCTGGCACCATCACGAGGATGCCGACGAACTGTTCCTGGTACGGTCGGGCGAACTCCGAATCGAGTTCCGACGCGAGTCGAATGCGGTCCTGAAAAAGGGCGAGTTCCTGATCGTTCCGCGGGGCGTCGAACACCGCCCGGTTGCCGAGACCGAAACGGAAATTCTGCTGTTCGAACCGACCGAGACGCGCAACACCGGAGACGCCGAAACCGAACGGACGCGAACGGAGTTAGAAACGATCGAGTAACCCGGCCCGCTGCCGAACTGGAGACACCTGACGACGCGTTCGCGTCCGCTGGACTGCTGTTTTCGGGCCTACTCGTGTTAGATTCGCGCTATTTCATTCCTCCGTCCCACGTCTGCGGGCAACGTGATTGTTGTTGGCGGCGCCAGCCTTCGCGTTCGGTCCCGATAGCAACCGTTCAAAATTACGTTTATAAGCTCAACTGTCCTTCGAACCACGTGGTACACCTCCCCGACTTCCGCAGCTACACGGCGTGGCATCACCACGCTAACCGCACGCTGTACGAGGCTCCCGCGGATCCGTGGAGTCAGATACGCGTCGATCCGACGGTTCCCGATCAGTTCACGATTGTCTCTCTGCTGTGGGGCCTCGGGCGCGTCCGAGACGGCGACTGGGATCGCCCCGAGAACTGTTCGGAGCTGACCGAGACCCGAATGTATGACGGACTCTACCAGCACTTCGTACAGGGACGAGACTGGGAGGAGACCGCCTATCACGACTGGGTCACCGAAACTATCGACAGCGACGGTCACTTTCGAGGGTACAAAACCGTCGAGACTGTTGTCGAAGAACGTTACCCTGCCGTTGACGAACTCTACGAGCGCATACGCGAGGACGGGTACCGGGCCAACCACGGAACCGTCTACGACGGCCTCGAAGGGGTCGAGGACCGAGGGATTTCACAGACTATACCTGGCACGCTTTGCCGACATCGACGAGATTCCGGTGTACGTGCTGCGCAGACACGCGGAGTGGCAGTCACTCCGCGATCGAATCGCCGCCGCGCCGAAGGAAAAAATAAGTGATGAGTTTAGTCGGTACGCGAATCACCCGGATCTCCGGGACGTGATCGCCTGAACACAGGCGCTTGTATACACCTCCGGACGGGGAGACAGTTACGGAAGATTCGAGGCGAAAGCCTCGCGCTTCAGCGCGGGGAGGATGTCAAGATTCGTCTCCTGCCCGATCGAGAGCGCCTCGAATAAACTCACCCTTCTCAGCGGTGTATCTGTCCCTGTCTTCCGGGTACTTCTCTGCCAGTCTCTTCTTTACCGAGGCGTACCGCTCTGCGAGTTCGGGGTTCTCGCGAAGGTGGTCTCTGAACGCGATCTTTTCTGCATAAAAGTCACTCTCCATCTCGGCGACCGAGAGGTACACCGTTCGATTCGCCCGCGGGCCCTTTGCGAAAAAGAGTCGTTCTCCGACCGTATCCGGGCGCCGTTCGTATCCGTGTTTCTCGAGCACGGAGCTAACGGCCTCCGCCTGCTCCAGGTCTTCGACGACGGCGAGAATGTCGAGTATCGGCTTCGCGGGCATCCCCTCGATTGCCGTGCTACCGATGTGCTCAAACTCTACGAACCGATCACCCGCAATGTCAGTCAGTCGTTCGACTTCCCGCTCGTAGCGTTCTCTCCACTCCCCCTGATACGGTACCAGCTCCACGGTCCCGCGTTCTAACCCGATCATTACTCAGGAGAACCCGACGTGAAAAATTAACTCTTTGGTGGAACGACTCTCCTCCGTCTCTCACGTGCGAGTCTCGCCAATAGGAGAGTCCAGGAAGCCCTCTGTGACGTGCTCGGACAAGGGACCGAGACCGGAGGTTCCGGTCCACTCGGCCCCGCGTCTCAGCGACGCCTCCTCGTCAGCGTCCGCGGAGTCGCGGTCGACGCTCACCCGCACCTTCCGGATCCTGGTGTTTTCGACCTGTTCGGCCCGAAGCTTCACATCCCCGTAGATGAACTCCTCGTCCTGCTCCGACGAGACGGCCCGCGCGGCTGAACATGAACCCCGCGATGGTCTCGAACTCCTCTTGCTCGGGGAGCACGATGTCGAGTGACTCGTTTACCTTCTCGATGTCGACCGAGCTGCTCACCATCGCCGTACCGTCCTCGACGAACTCGATCGGACGCTCCTCGTCGTGGGTCAGGATCTCGCCGACGATCCGCTCGGTCAGTCCTCGATCGTGATGAGCCCCTCCGTGGAGCCGAACTCGTCGACGACGATCACCGTGTGAAGCCGCCGCTCTCGCATCTCCGAGAACAGCTCGTCGACGTCTTTCGACTCGGGGACGTGTAGCGTCGGCTCGACGACCACTCCCACCCCGATCTCGTCGAAGCGATCGGCGTCTGACTCCCCGAGTTCGCGGATGTCGAACACGCCGACGACGTTGTCCAGGGAGCCGTCGTAGGCCGGGAGGCGGGCGTGTCCCGACTCGATGCAGGTTTCGATGGCCGCCTCGACGGTCTCGTCGGTCGAGGCGGCTGTAACGTCGAGACGCGGGGTCACTGGCGTCCTTTGTCGTCGCGTCGGCGACCCCGAGCGCCCACCGTCTCTCTCGAGAGTTGACAAGATTTATCTGCGCGTGTTTAATAGTATTAGTTGACATGTCCGGAGACGACGATACCGCGGACACGGACGCTCTCGAACGCGTGCGAGAGACCGTCGAAGTCGTAGTGGACGAAACCGAAGAGGTGAGCCAGGCGGCCCAAGAGGAGGTTTCCGACGCACTCGACGAACTCGAAGAGCACGTCGAAGAGCTCCGCGATCGAGAGTAATCGGTCTCGCTCGCCCGGAGCCGCCGACTGCGGGGCTATCTGCTCTGGTTCGGTATCGGGTTTGACGCTCACGAAGACGGTGTAAAAGACCACGCCGGCGGCGAGGTGTGCCGTCAGGGCGTCGTCGTAGACTGGCTCGGTGATCGAGAGCGCCGACTCCGGAGAGACAACCCACAGCGCGCCGATCAGGAGTCCGGTGAACACGCCACCGACGATGAATGTCCCCCAGTTGAGCACGAGTCCGAGCTCCGGGTTGCGGTCATCGTCTGCCATCCACGCGCCGTCCTCGACCGGTCGGCCTCGACCGACGGCCACCGACCGGGCGACCTGTCGGGCGGTGTACCACAGCGGGAAGTACAGCCCGACTGCGAGCACGACCGGCACGACGGCGAAAAACGCGATCAGCAGGCCGATCTCGATCGCGTCGGCGAGCAGGATCATCAGAAAGACTCCGAGCACGGCGTTGACGAAGAGCAGACCGACGAACGCCGCGACCATCGCGAGGAAGCCGGCGGCGTACAGGACCTGGTACCGCGCCGACCGGGTCCGCAGGTTCTGGAGGTTCTCGAACCCGCCGTGCGGGAGGTTGATCGCGACCATCCCGATGAGGTATCCGAGCAGCTGGACCGACATCGGGATCTCGATCCCGGCCAGCCGGATCGCCCCGACGAGCAGCGTTACGGCCGCGATCGCGATCCAGGACGGGACCAACAGCCGCCAGGACCCCGGCACCGATGCGAGCGTCCGCCGGCGAGAGTACTGGGACATCCAGTATCACCCACTAGTCGAAACTGAGCACGGGCAAATTAGTTATCCGTGGCGGCCCCGCCGTCACGATTCCGTGATAACCGTCGCGACGGGGAAAGATCATTAACGGTCGGTCGCTTACCCGCGGGAGTGACCGTTATCGGGATCGACGACACGGACTCCCGGACCGCGGGGATGTGCACGACCTACGCCGGGGCCCGGCTCGTCGAGCGAGTCGAGGACGCGGGCGGCCGGGTCGAGCGGGCGCTGCTGGTCCGACTCAACCCCGCCGTCGAGCACAAGACCCGGGGTAACGGCGCCGTGGCGATCCACTGTACTCTGCCGCCGGACCGGGCGTTCGAGCTCGCCGAGGACGCCCTCTCGCTTGCCGTCGAGGGGGAGCGAACGAGCCCCGGTGGGGTCGTCTGGTCGGGGTCGCTGACCGACCTGCCTGCGGCGGCGATGAACTTCTCGCGGGCCGCGATCCACGAGGAGCTCGCGATCGCCGACGCCGCGCGGATCTTCGATCGACCGGGCTTTCGCGCGACCGGCCGCCAGAAAGGCCGCGGGCGGATCGGGGCGCTCGCGGCGGTCGGGGCCTGGGCGGCCTTCGAAGCGGAGTGGGACTGGAGCTACGAGTGTCTCTCGTACCGACCGCCCGATCGGTGGGGCACCGACAGGGTCGTCGACGAGGCCTCGGTGTTTTCCGCGGCCGCCGAGGCCTATCCGACCGTCTGGGACACCGTCGATCGGGCGGCCGGCGAGGCGGTCTGTGTCCCCCACACTCCCGGACCGGTGCTGTACGGCATCCGCGGCGACGAGCCCGACGCGGTGTGTGCGGTCGCGGACGCGATCGACGGCGAGCCCGTCGCCCGCCGGCAGCTGTACGTCACGAACCAGGGAACCGACGCCCACCTCCAGTCGGCCATGGTCTCGGAGGTTGTCAACGGCGGCGCCTACCGGCTGACCGCGACCGTCACCGTTCCGCCGGAGACCCGAGAGGGGGGACACGTCTTTTTTACCGTCGGCGAAGAGTCGACGACCGGGGAGGCCGATCTCCGGTGTGTGGCCTTCGAGCCGACCAAGCGCTTTCGCGATCAGGTCCGGGCGCTCAGGGTCGGCGACCGCGTGACCGTCTGCGGAGAGGTCGGCGACGGCACGCTCAAACTCGAGAAGTTTGCGCTCCGGGAGCCGGTCCAGGCGGAACTGGTCACGCCGGACTGCCCCGAGTGTGGCCGGTCGATGAGCTCCGCCGGGCGAGCGGCCGGCTACCGGTGTCGAGACTGCGGGACGACCGCACCCGGACGGGTCGAGCGACCGCTCGACCGGGCGATCGAGCCCGGCTGGTACGAGGTGCCCCCCCGGGCCCGGCGACACGTCGCGAGGCCGCTGATCCGGGGCGGGTTCGACGCGCCGACCCACCCCGAACGGTAGGCCCGACGGCGGTCAGTTCGTGTTAGCGTCGAGTTCCTCGCCGGTCGCTTCGTCGTCGACGGTCTCCGTTTCCTCGGGGACCTCAACGCCCTCGGCCGCCTCGACGGCGTCGGTCTGCTTCCGGGTGTCGACGTGCCACCGGTCGAGGTCCTCGAAGGAGGCGAGCTTCTCGGAGACGGCGGGTTTCAGCTCGTCGTCGTTGATGTTGACCTCGAAGACGTACTCGTCGCCCTGTCGGCCGTTCCGGGAGAGATTCGCGCTCACGAGGCTGTTATCGAAATAATACGGGGACATCCGGGTCATCACGTTCCGATAGACCGCGCCCTCGACCTTGCGGACGGCCTTGCGCCCGGCCGAATCTGCTGCCCGGGCGACGTAATCGATCGACTCGCCCAGCTGGCCGGCTGCCTCGTCGGGGTCGTCGAGGTGCTTCGAGGACTCGGCGAGTTTCTCGCTCGCGGTCCGGAGGTCATCGTCCGGGCCCTTGCCCTCCTGCTCGCCCGCGCCCTCGTCGACGCTGGCCTGCCGTGCAGTCTTCTCGTTCACGTCGTCGTCGAGCCGCTCGTGGCTCTTGGGGCGCCACTCGTCGAACTCGCCCAGCAGCTCCTCGTCGACCGCCGGTGCGTCCTCGTCCATCGCGATCTCGTGGAGCGCCCGGACGACCCGTTCGCCGTGCTCGACGACCGTCACCCAGTCGCCTTGGCGCTGGAATCCTGACACGCTCTCTTCGATCTCTGACATGATTTCGCTCTCCGGTATCGGAGCCCGCGGGCTGTCGGCGATACTAATTTGATGAACGAACATAAGCGTTGTCGGTCGCCCCGAGAGACGGTGATTTAAGCCGGCGCCTGCGAAACGATCGGGTATGACGATCGAACACGGCGAGCACGCCTCGGTGGTCACTCACTCGCTGGCCCAGAACGTGCTCACGCAGCTGCGCAGCGTCGAGACGAGTCAGATCGCCTTCCGTAAGGGCCTGGTCAAGCTCGGGCGAATCTGCGGGTACGAGATCATCGACGGTCGGCTCCCCACTGAGTCGGTCGCCGTCCAGACGCCGCTGACCGAAACGACCGGCCAGCGCGTCGACGGGCTCGATGACGTGGTGATCATCAACGTCCTCCGGGCGGCGACGCCGCTCGTCGAGGGACTGCTCAAGGCCTTCCCGACAGCCCGTCAGGGCGTGGTCTCAGCCTCGCGGGACGAGTCGGCCGGCATGAACGAGGACGGCTCGTTCCCGATCACCATCGAGTACGTCAAGCTGCCCGAAATCCGCTCCGACGACCTCGTGATCGTCGCCGATCCGATGCTCGCGACCGGCAGCACGATCGAGGCGGTTCTGGACGAGGTGACCCGCAATGGCTCGCCCGAGACGCTGGTCGTGCTCTCTGCGGTCAGCGCCCGGCCCGGCCTCGACCGGGTGAGTGCTGCCGCTCCCGAGGCCGAGCTGATCACCGTCAGCGTCGACGACCACCTCGATGAGGACGGCTACATTGTCCCCGGGCTCGGCGACGCCGGCGACCGGGCGTTCCGGACCGCCTGATTCTCTCGGTCGCCCGCGACCCGCGGCGGCCGCTCGCCGTCCCGGAGACCAGTTACCGCCGATCACGCCGACTCGATCGCGGCCCGGCCGCCGGTCGCGCTTCGGATCCGATCGTGCAGGGACGGAGCCTCATCGCTCGGAACCCGGACCTCGAAGGTCACGTCGGCCTCGTAGGCAGCCTCGAACGCCACGTCCACGCTCTCCAGGACGCTCCGGACCGATCCCGAGTCGTCGTAGCCAACGGTGACCCGGAACCGATCGTGGGGTCGGCGTTCGGTCGTCCCGGCGTCGTCGACGGCCGCCCCGACGCTCCTGGCGTAGGCCCGTGCCAGTCCGCCGACGCCGAGCTCGGTCCCGCCGTAGTACCGGATCACGACCGCGACGACGTTCTCGAGTTCCTCCCGAGCGAGCACGGTCAGCGCCGGCGATCCCGCGCTGCCCGCAGGTTCCCCGTCGTCGCTCTCCCACTCCCTGAGCGGATCGGCCCGCACCCGGTAGGCCGGCACCGCGTGACGAACGTCGAGCCCCGATCCTCGAGTCGGGCCGTCCCGCGTCCCGCGACGGTCCGGTAGGCCATCGCCGCCGAATCGGCCTCCCGGCCGCTTGTGGGTTTCGTCGCCCCCTCAGTCACCGAAAGGTTTAATTAGAACCGCAAACATACGATTACATGTAGAGGTGTCAAACGATGGCACTGCCACAGACAACGCCCAGTTCGTGGGTTCAGCAATTTTGAGACGGAGCCCCGGCCTCAAAAACGCTTCCGACACTTTGTCGGAAGCACGACGCGAGTAGGCCGGGGAGAGAGCCGACACAGAGTGACGCAAACCACGAGACTGTAGCAGTCCGACTCGCAAATAATTACGTACCCACGAATACACATCTGAAATATGGAGGCCAGACGCACCGCGCCGGTCAAACTCATCGTTCCCGACGAGTACTACGACGACCTCCACGAAACCGCCGACCAGTTCCTCTACTGTGCGAACGAAGCCAGTGACCACTGCTGGGACAACACCAGCTACGAAGATTGTATCACCTCGAACGTGAAAGCCAGAGACGTACTGTACGACCGTCTCCGTGACGAAACTGACCTGACAGCGAATCTCGTCCAAGAAGCTATTCGGCGTGCCGTTCACGCTGTAGATAGTGGTGTTGACCGCTGGAAAAAGGGCAAACGGACGAACAAGCCAGAGTTTACCTCGTGGAGCATGGTGTACGACAAACGTAGTGCGACGTTCTACCGGCGCAAAATATCACTCTCAACGGTGAACGGGCGCATTGAGTGTAACTTCGAGTTGCCAGCAGACAGTCCCACACCATACGAGGAGTACGTTCTCTCGGACAACTACGAGTTTCGGACGAGTACACTCCAGTACGACCAAGCTTCCGACGAGTTTTATTTTAACATAACAACACAAAAAGTAGACGATGAAGGCGAGCCTGTCGAAGTTGAGGTTTCGGACGATACCGGGAACCAAACAGTTCTCGGTATCGACCTCGGCGTGAACAGTCTCGCAGTCTCGTCAACGGGCACGTTCTGGAGTGGTGACGAGTACGACCACTGGATACAGGAGTTCGAGAAACGCCGGGCAGAGATGCAACAGCGCGGCACACAAGCCGCGCACAACGCCTTACTCCGTCTTGGCAAGCGTGAGCGGGCGTGGCGGAAACAGTACATCCACACGGTCGCCAATGAGATTGTTGCCGAAGCGGTTGCTCATGACTGCGACGTGATTGTGTTTGAGGACTTGACTGATATTCGAGAGCGACTGCCTCACGCAGACTGGCATCACGTCTGGGCGTTCCGACGACTTGTCGAATACGTCGAGTACAAAGCGCCAGAACGTAGTGTTGCGGTTGAGCAGGTTGAGCCAGACCACACGAGTCAGCGATGTTCTCGTACTGACTGTGGGTTTACCCACGAAGACAACCGCGACGGTGAGCAGTTCCGGTGCCTGAAGTGTGGATACGAAATCAACGCGGACTACAACGGCGCGAAAAACGTCGGCCTGCGGTATGTGCGCAAGCGACAGCACAGACTGCGTTCCTCGCCCACGTCGGGGAGCGCAGACGCACCAGTAGACGTGCGTGTAAATGGTGGGATGTTGAACGGCGACGGCTATCGGCCAACTGCCGACAGTTGATCGCCGGGAGTCCACATCAAAGCCCCTCCCTCAAGGACTGAGGCGCGTATGCGCCGAGGCAGTAGGGAGGGGTAGTTTACGGGCTGGATTTCCCCAACCAGCTGTTCGAAACCGGTGGTACGGACTACGAACTATTCGAGGAGGACGGCGAGTTCGTCCTGAGCCTCGAGCTCCCGGGATTCGACCCCGAGGAGATCACGGTTGCCTGGGACAGCGGCGTGTTGAACGTCGCCGCCGACCGCGAGAACACTGATCGGAACCAGCGACGGACCTACCACCGTCGGTTCCGGTTCCCGAAGCACGTCGATGATGACGCGATCGGCGCCGAGTACACCAACGGCATCCTCGAGGTGCGACTCCCGGTCGAGGAGGAGGCTACGGCGACCGGCCGCGAGATCCCGGTCGAGAGCTGAGGCCGTCGCCTCTGTTAGTTGTTTTTTTATCGAAACAGTCATACCGGCAGAGCACGTTAAGCATCGAGTCGATTCTCGGCGACTGACCCCGGTCACTCGCGAGTGTCCTCAATCGCGGCCGCAGACAACTCGGCGATCTCGCCGGGTTCGACCGGAGTCTCCTGCCACGATGGGAGGCGGTCGTCGCCGGACGGCGGCGCGATCGCCCCGGCGTATGCCCGTGCCTGCTCGCGCTCGTCGGCGGGATCGTATGCGAGCCCGTTAAACGCCGCGTCGGCGGCGTACTGGTCGACGAGCCGCCGGGCGGTCTCGCGGTACCGATCCGGCAACGTCCCGTACTCGGGCTCGACGCCGTGGTCTTCGAGGACGCGAAACAGCCCCGGCGAGCCCGCCGGCGCCGAACGCGTCGCCGAGTACGCCGACCTCGAGTCCCCACCCGCGAGGAACGCACAGCCTCCGGGCCAGCTCGCCGGTCAGGGCGAACTCGCCGGCGAGGGCGTACCTGAACGCCCCGAGGTACTCGAGCACCGGCTCGTCGTGGCTCGCGGCGAGGGTCTCGACGAGGGGCCGGTAGAAGAGCCGGCAGAGTCGGCCGTACAGCCGGTCGTCCTCGACCCGCGCGTAATACCCCTTCGCGAACCGGTAGCCCCGCGTTAGGGGAAAGAGCAGCCGGGGCACACAGGTCCCGTCGTAGGTCGTGGCGTCGGCGTCGTGGACGACGACATACTCCGACTCGGCCGCCCGACCCAGCCCGAGCCAGACGTCCCGTCCCTTGCCGGCGGCGCCGTCGAGGCCGGCCTCGGCGAGTCGCCTCTCGACCCGCGGGGCGGTACACCACAGCAGCTCGACCGGCAGGTCGAAGCCTTCGAGCCACTCCGCGACCGCGCCGACGCGTCGTCGGTCGGCCCGCAGCGCGACGACGACCCGCTCCGGCTCCAGGTCGGCGAGCGCGTTGAAGATCCAGTCGGCTGCGGACGTGGCGTGGTCGTGGTCGGTCAGCGGGACCAGCACCGTCGCCGCTCCGACCGGCGCCGACGGCGCCGCCCCTCCAAAGTCGTGAAGTGTCGTCACCCGCTCTTGGGCGTACTCCATCCGTTCCCTCGTGAGCGATCGAAGCGTAAATTCGGCCCGATATCCCACCAGCGCCGCGTTTTAGTTCCTGCCGTGGGTACCACAAGATATGGACTCGATCCGCAAGGGTCTGCGGTCGGGCGCGGTCGAGAAAGACAACTACGGGCGCCTGCTGTGTACCGCTTGTGAGGCAGAGCTCGCCACCGCGAACGATCCGGAGGCGATCGGGAAGGTCCGGACCTGTCCCTCCTGCGGGCGCGAGTGGAAGGAACTCGGGTGAGTCGAACGCGCCGGCCGGCCGCTCGGGAGCGAGCTACCGTTCGAGATACGCGATCCCGTCGGGGTGCAGCCGCGTCTCGAAGCGCTCGCGCTCGACGAACTCGTCTGTGCCGATCACGGAGACGTCGTTCGTCTTGTTGTTCGCGACGAAGGCCCGACCGTCGGGTCCGAAGACGGTCCCGCCGGGCCAGATGCCCACCGAAATCCGGGGGATCTCTCAGGGTCGGCGCTCGCCGTCTCGGACGTGTTCGGTGTCGATCACCGAGACGCTGTTCGACTCGCGGTTGGCGACGAGCGCGTACCGGCCCAAGGGCTCGAACACCACCCTGATCGGGGTCTCGCCCAGCAGCGCTCGCCCGGTCCCCTCGAGGGTCTCGGGGTCGAGCACGGAGAGTCGGCCCTCCTCCTGGCTGGCGACCAGGATCTCGCCGGTACCGGGATCGAGAAAGGAGACGGTATCGGAGTCCTTGTTCAGGACGATCAGTCGGTCGCTCACGCGACTCTGTCTGGATGGTCGAATCAGAAGCGAGACGGTTTCGATCCGATCGTGAGGCCGGGCTGGTTGCGGGCGATCGACTCCCCGTGGGTCGCGGACATCGCGTCACCCGGTGGTCGGCGGCTCACCACCGGTAGACGGTCACGTCGGCGCCACACTCCGGACAGGCCGTGATGTCGGATTCGACGTTCGTGCCACACTCGCGACACTCGCGGTGGCTGTGTTCCCACCTGTCCGCGTCACCCCCGATGAGACGCTCAAGCGCGATCGGTAACGGCGGCCGAAATCGCATGCTCCCACGAGCAGTTGGCTCGGAATCGAACTTATAGCTCCTGGACTCCGGCCGGCGTTGCCCCGATCCGGTCGTCCGGGCCGAAGTCGACGGGTCGCCGACCCCAAATGCCCCGGCTATCTTGATACAGCGAGAGAATCCCGCCCTTCCCGCGAAGGACGAGCGTTCCGACGCCCAGTCGGAACCGAGGACTGAGCAGGGCGGGAGTGAATCGCGTAAGCTCTGGTGAGAAACTGCCACGTTACTGCTGGTCGTGAGTCTCCAACGCTTCCAGACCACCTTCTAACACCTCTGCATAGGCTTCCGAGAGATCCAAATCGTTCGCTTCTGCATAGTCTTTGATTCGTCCGTGGATTGCCCAGTCAATGTCGATGTTTGGCCTCATCGGTGGACTTATTAGACATCAGGACTCATTATACTTTGGATGAAGCGTGCCAACAGATTTGCCGTGCGACCGCTCACCGACGATGATGAGCAGGTGCTACGGGACCTGTTGGACGCGTGTGCCGCTCTCTGGAACGAAATCAACTACCAGCGCCTCATGCGCTACAACGACGAAGACGGCTTCGAAGGTGACGTGTGGGACGCCGATACCGGCGCTCTCGAAGGCAAATACAAAGCCGTTCTCGGCGCGTCCACCGCTCAAACTGTCCGGCGAGCAAACAGCGAAGCGTGGCGCTTGTTCTTCGAGAACAAGAAAGCGTATCACGACGAGTCAAACACGTCGGTCACAGAACATCCCGAACCGCCGGGCTTCCGTGGCAACGAAGCCGATGGACGTGTTCTCAAAGGCGTCGTCCGAAAGGACGCATACACCGTCGAATGGGGCGACCGCTCCCGGCTTGAGATTGTCGTCGGAAAAGAACTCCGTGACAGGCACAACAGCCCGAAAAGCCGTCTTCGACTGGAAATCGTTGGCAACCCGAACTGGTCCGACTACGAAGACCAGAGCCGGTTGGAATTATGGTACGACGAGACTGATAGCACCTTCGGAGCTTCGCAACCCGTGACTGTTTCTGACGATGCACGGGATACTCCACTGGCCGACGAAACGGCCGCTCTGGATATTGGTGCGAACAATCTCGTTGCCTGTACCACGACAACCGGCGAGCAATACCTGTACGAAGGCCGTGCGTTGTTCCAGCGATTCCGCGAGACAACCCGAGAAATCGCCCGATTGCAGTTGAAACTCGAAGACGGTCGATACAGTAGCGAGCGTATCCGGCGACTGTATCGGAAACGGACACGTCGCCGCGATCACGCACAAGCGGCTCTGTGTCGTGACCTGCTGGAACGACTGTACGCCGAAGGCGTCGATACCGTGTATATCGGTGGCTTGACCGACGTGCTGGACACGCACTGGTCGGTCGAGACGAACGCTAAGACACATAACTTCTGGGCGTTCAAGCAG